>NZ_JAFCMD010000015.1:0-191384 GCF_018130105.1 Bradyrhizobium sp. AUGA SZCCT0160 | reverse complement strand
GCATTCCCTGCGCAATGGCTTTACGGCTTATGACGCGCTCTCCCCGGTGAGACGGCCTCTATTGCCACCGTCGCCCCTCGGAAGCGTTAGCTCCCTTAAGGCTTGACGCCGTTACGGGCGCCAGGACCACACGCTTTCGCCGTACGCTTCAGCCGCGACCGTCAATCGCAACTGTTACGTCCACCGCGACCCGCCCCTCGTCGTGACGATGGCCAACGCCCCTTGTGTCCAGAAAGTCTGGCAGAATGTGCGAACGGGCGGTTGCCGACCAACCGCCCGTTGCTGGAACTGAGCCCGTACGCCCCCAAGGTGACTGAGCCTGTCTCAGAGCGAGGGACAGTTCCGGTGTCTTCCTCAACCCGAACAGTTGCAAGGGCTTCGAGCCCGTACCGCGCAAGGAAGGGAATGGATGATGGCACAGAATGATCAGATTGTCGTCGGCATCGATGTGGCTAAAGACAAGGTGGATGCGTGCATTCGCACGCTATCGCAGCGGCACGCCTTTCCAAACACCGCACAAGGTCACCGCAAGATCATTGCCTGGCTTCACAAGCACAAGGTGAGCAAGGCAGTCATGGAGGCGAGCGGCGGCTATGAGCGGGACTGGGCCAGGGTGCTGCGCCGGGCCGGCATCGAGGTGCGGATTGTCGACCCCAAGCGGGTCCGCAGCTTCGCGCTGTCGGCCGGACGGCTAGCCAAGAACGATACGATCGCCTGGTTTGCCGAGACGTTTAGCGCGGCGCCGGGCCAGATCTACGATGCCGCGCATGAGGCGTTGGTGGCACTGGTGAAAGCCCGCAAACATCTGCTCGACCTGCAGACGCGGCTGAAAACGCAAAACGAACATGCTGCACCGGAGGCGATTGCCCATGCCCGCGTCTTGAAGAGCCTAGCCACCGAAATTACCAGGCTAGAGGCTGCAATCTCCGCCAAGGTCAAGGCCACGCCGGAGTTTGGGCATCGGCGACCCTCATTGCAGGCATGCCGGAACTCGGAACGGTGAGCAAGCAGATCGCCGCTGCGTTATTGGGTGCCGCCCCTTATGACGACGATAGCGGCAAACGGCGCGGCGAGCGCCACATCAAGGGCGGTCGCCGATGGGTCCGCAACGCCATCTACATGCCTTGTCTCGGCGCTGCCACGCAGAACAACCCGGTGCTCAAGGCCTTCTATCAGCGTCTCATTGCCAAGGGAAAAGAGCCAAAGGTTGCGCTCATCGCCTGCATGCGCAAGCTGATCATTATCCTCAACACCATGATCGCACGCCGGCAGAAATGGGATCCCAGCCGTCACGCACTGAACTGAGCGAGCGCACCTCACCGCGCTCGGTCCTCGACCGAGCGCATGCCAAGCCAACAAACCGCAGAGCGGACGGGGTCAAGGCCGTAAGCCGCCGAAGGCGGGGGCGCGCCCCGCGCCAGCCTTGAGGCCGGCCGATCGCCGGTTTACTTCAGCACAATTGCTCTGAGTGGGACGGGATGGCCAAGAATGAACCGGTGATTTGGGGTCGAAGGAAAGCGAAATATTTTCGGTTTCCAGAAATTTTGGGCTTGACATGATTTCTGCAAACCAGAATTGATTTGCCCGTCGGGTCAATTTGTCGCGGGAAAGCGCAGAACCACGCAGCAATGATGAGCGCGCACCGCACCACCGGTGAAGCAGCGACGAGCCCGGATCAATCATAAACCTAAGTATCATCGTCCCAAACGAATGTAAGGCACTGATGAACGTCTGTGCAATGGTCCGATCCGTCTCTCTGCGATTGGCTGTCGTTCGACGGCGCTATGCCGTTCGAAACTGAGCGCTGGGCGGAGTAACGACCACAAACCTGCAAGCAGGAAGGGAAGCACTGCCATGGACGTCATCATCGAGAAGATCAACGGCTTGTGGCACCTCATCGTCGGGTCGTGTCAGATCCGGACTCCGTTCCTGGAGACACAGCACCGCTCGCTGGTCGTTGCCTACGCCCGCCAGGTCTACCCGGGCGCCAAGATCCTCGAACGCGACTGAGCACTCACGCGGGTCAAGAACTCGTAGGGCTGATCGAGCGGAAGACGTAATCCACCCGACGGGCTATTCGATCACCTCGTCGGCACGTCCGATCAGCGCCAGTGGTATGTTCAAGCCTAGCACCTTTGCGGTTTTTAGATTGATTATCAATTCGGCCCTCGTGGTCTGCTGGACGGGCAGGTCAGCCGGCTTTTCGCCCTTAAGAATACGGCCGGCATAGAGACCGACCAAACGAAACCCCTCCGTCAGATTTCCACCGTAGCTCAAAACGCCGCCAGCTTCCGCGAAATCGCGATACTGATAGATCGCCGGCACCCGATGGCGCAACGCCAATGTAGCAAGTTGCTGCCTTCGTCCGGTGAAGAATGAATCAACGGCGATCACGAGCGCATTTGCCCGAAGTTGAGCCATTTTTTCAAAGACCGCATCGAACTCAGGTTCTGTGCCGGCACTTAGGATGTGCAATTGTAATCCAAGGATATCGGCCGCAGCTTGGACCTCTCTCGTGGTAGAGGCCATAAGGGCAGGATTGGTCGGGTTAATTAAGAGAGCCATGGCAGTCGCCGTAGGGATCAACTCGTGCATTAATTCCAACCGCTTCGGGGCAAGTTCGCCAGCTAACGAAGTCGTGCCGGTTACGTTGCCCCCCGGTTTGTTCAGGCTTGCAACTAGTCCAAGTGCAACCGGGTCGCCGGCTGTGAAGATGACGATTGGAATTGTTGATGTCGCCGCCTTTGCGGCCAATGCCCCGGGAGTTGTGGCTGGAGCGACAATCACGCTCACTTCACGATGGACCAGCTCGGCCGCCAAGGTAGGCAACCGGTTATTCTGACCCTCAGCCCAACGATATTCTACACGTACGTTCTGGCCCTCGGTGTAGCCGAGTTCGCCTAGGCCGCGGCGGAAACTGCGCAGAGCGCTCTCAGATACGGCGGGAGATTCGCTGCCCAGAAATCCAATCACCGGCAGGAATGGTTGCTGTGCCCATGCCATAAATGGGCACGCTGACGCCGCAGCACCGACAAAGGCTATAAATTTCCGCCGGTCCATGCTGCCTCCTTACCAAGAAAGCAGGCGCATCTTATCGCTGAATCCGGCCCATCGATAGAGGCTCGAGCGCCTACCGCAGCGCATATCCTGGTCGAAATCTTTACGCGTCAATCGCAGGCGGTGACGATCGTTCGACATCACGGTCATCGACGTTCGAGCCGCAAGCGGCGGATTACGCCGGAGCCTGTCATCGGGCCGCGCTTCGCGCGGACCCGTTGTGCTCAATCCACCCTGTACCTTTGCTGGCGTTCGGCGCTGGTCTAACAGTGTAGACTGGTCGCACGGGCCTATCTACCGGGAGCCGCCCAATCCGCCTGTGCCGAGAGCACCCACGTAGGATCTGCGCCCCGGTAGAGCGGCCGCGGTCCGTCACCGTAATTCCCGAAGGCGCCGCTGGACGGCCGGGTTTTGGCTATTAGTATAGGCGCGGGAAAACGAGGGGAAGCCAATGCTTTTCAAGCGATTTCGAAGGGCCGTTGAACCCAGTCCCAGCAAATGGAAGCGCATAGAGGAAACACCGATACCGTTGAGCCTCGGTCGGATTTGGCTCGTTGATATTGATGGCAATATCACCCGCGCGATGGCGTTTACCTGGCCGATCCTCAAACGCCGCGAGCCGCGCAAATATCGGTTCTGGATGTCTCGCGAGCCTCACGCGCGAGAACCTGCGGCTGAAGCTATTGCGGCACTCAGAGCGCTTAGAGCCAAATAGGCCGGAGCACGTGGCTAAAACGAGTGCCCGATAAGGGCGGGTCTGGCTTCGGGTGCGCCACGTCTTCGATCGTTACGACAAGGCAAGCGATGGCGCTAGAAGGCAGGGTCGGGACGGAGCTGTATTACTTGGGCGCAGGGCCTTCGCTCGTCCCGGCCCCGTGAGCGCCGGACGAGACGATCAATCCGGCCGCACCATCTCGAACATGTTTTCCGGCTTGATCTCGAAATAGTCGCCGCTGCGGCCGGCGCGCACGATCGGGCGGGCCAGCGCGGTCTGGTAGACGCCGTCCTTGATCATGGCCTTGTCGATGTGGACGGCGACGACTTCGCCGAGCGTCAGCCAGGCCTGCGCCTTGTCGCCATTGGCGCCCTGCAACTGGATGATCTGCGTCAGGCGGCATTCGAACGCGACCGGACTTTCGGCGACGCGGGGCACGTTGACGAGCTTGCCGGGTACCGCCGTGAGGCCGGCGATGTTGAACTCGCTGACGTCGCGGGCGACGTGGGCCGCGGTGGCGTTCATCTGCTGCGCCAGGTCCATGGTCGCGAGATTCCAGACGAACTCCTTGGTCTCCTGGATGTTGGCGGCGCTGTCCTTCCAGTTGGTGGAGGAGAAGCCGATGATCGGCGGCTTGTAGCAGAACGCGTTGAAGAAGCTGTAGGGCGCCAGATTGACGTTGCCCTCGGTATCGCGCGACGAAATCCACCCGATCGGGCGCGGCGCGATGATGGCGTTGAAGGGATCGTGCTTGAGGCCGTGGCCCTTGGCAGGCTCGTAAAAATGCAGGTCTTTGGGGCTCTTGGCGTCCATTTTCCGGTGTTTCCTTCAATCGCAGGGGCGGCAAAGCGTAGCGCGCCCACCAGCTTTATTGAAGTAACAATGGTGGGCATGGCGCATGCGCGCCCGAAGCAACCCGGGCTCGGAGCTATTGCGCCTTGCGCGGAGCCATGCTGGCGAGGATGAAATCGATCATCCGGTCGATGGTCGGCCCCGGCTTGTTGGCGCATTGGGCGATCATTTGCGGGTGGAAGAAGCGGATCATACCGGTGCAGCAGCACAACGCCGCTTGCTCCAGATCATCGACCTCGAATTCGCCGGTCGCCACGCCCTGCGCAATCACGCTGCCCATCGTCTGGGTGATCAACATGATATGGGCGTTGCAGACCTCCCAGTCCTCCTCCATCGCGATCGCGACCATCTCGTGCAACTTGGAATCGCCGACATAGCGTTCCGAATTCATGCGGTGGACGGTTTTCATCAGTTCGCGCAACCGGGGCGCGGCCGGACCGGGCCGGTCCGCGATCCGCTGCGCCTCGACCTCGACCTCGCCCATCAGGGCGCGGGCGACGCCTTCGTGGATCGCCTTCTTCGAATCGAAGAAGCGATAGACGTTGGCCGGGCTCATCCGCAGTTCTTTGGCGATGTCGGCCACCGTCGTCTTCTGGTAGCCGATCTGCCGGAACAGACGCTCCGCCACCACGAGAATCCGTTCCCGCGTGTCAGTTTCGATGTGTTCAGCAATCAGCGTCATGTCAGAACCAATGTTCAATTATTCCGCCGCGTCGGCAAGCGGAAATGCGAGTGGAGACGTGCTCAGCTCCTTGGCGGCATGTTGCGGCGCAAGATCGGGCTGCTTGGTTTGGCCGCTTTCTTCCAGGCTCTTGCGGAACCAGAGCGCGTAGAGGCCCGGCAGGTACAGCAAGGTCAGGAAGGTTGCAACGAACAAACCGCCCATGATGGTGATCGCCATCGGTCCCCAGAAGGCCGAACGCGACAGCGGAATCATGGCCAGGATGGCGGCCAGCGCCGTCAGGATCACGGGGCGAGCCCGCCGCACGGTGGCTTCGACGATGGCTTCCTTGCGCGTCATGCCATGGGAGACGTCGGTCTCGATCTGGTCGACCAGAATGACCGCGTTGCGCATGATCATGCCGGCCAGCGCGATCAGCCCGAGCAGCGCCACGAAGCCGAACGGCTGGCCCGCGATGTTGAGGCCGAGCGAGGCGCCGACGATGCCGAGCGGCGCCGTCAGGAACACCAGGATCAGGCGCGAGAAGCTCTGCAGCTGAATCATCAGCAGCGTCAGCATGACAAGCGCCATCAGCGGAAACAGCACGGCGATCGAGGCGTTGCCCTTGGCGGATTCCTCGAATGCGCCGCCCGGCTCGATCCGGTAGGCCGGCTCGAGGCTGTCGCGGATTTGGCTCAGCTTCGGCCAGATCTGATTGGTCACGTCGGGCGCCTGCACGCCGTCGGCGACGTCGGTGCGCACGGTGATCGCCATGTCGCGGTTACGCCGCCACAGGATCGGCTCCTCATGGGCGTATTCGATCTTTGCAATTTGCTGCAGCGGCACGGCTACCCCATTACGTGACGTCACGGTGAGGTCGCCGACATGGCCGAGATCGAGCCGCTCGGAGGGCACGGCGCGGGCGACCACGCCGACCTTCTCGATGCCGTCGCGGATGGTCGTGACCGGCGCACCAGAGATCAGCATGCTGAGCGCCTGCGAGACGTCCTGCGGGGTAAGACCCAGCGCACGGGCACGGTCCTGATCGACCACGAGCTTGAGGTAGGGCGACTGCTCGTTCCAGTCGAGCTGCGGCTCCAGCGCATTCGGATTCTGCCGCATCACGTCGCGCACCTGATAGGCGATGTCGCGGACCTTGTTGGGGTCGGGGCCGATCACGCGGAACTGGACCGGGAAGCCGACCGGCGGACCGAAATTGAAGCGGTCGATGCGCACGCGCGCCTCGGAGAGGTCGCCGCCGGCGACCGCCTTCTCCAGCCGCGCCTTGATGCGCTCGCGGGCGTCGACGTCCTTGGAGACGATCACGATTTCCGCGAAGGCCTCGTTCGGCAGCTGCGGGTTGAGGCCGAGCCAGAACCGCGGCGAACCCTGGCCGACATAGGAGGTGTAGGTCGCGATGTCCTTGTCGTCCTTGAGCAGCGCCTCGGCCTTCTTCACCGACTTCTCGGTGACGTTGAAGGCGGTGCCTTCGGGCAGGCGCAGCTGCAGGAACAGTTCGGGGCGCTCCGACAGCGGGAAGAACTGCTGCTGGACGTTGCCGAAGCCGACAATCGAGAGCGCGAACACGGCGACGGTTGCCACCACCACCTTGATACGATGGTCGACGCACCACTGCACCATGCTGCGCAGGATGCGATAGACGCGGGTCTCATAGACCGCATGCGGATCGTGGTTGTGGTGGACCTTGATGTTCGGCAGCAGCTTGACGCCGATATAGGGCGTGAAGATCACGGCGACGAACCAGGACGCCACCAGCGAAATCGCCACGATCCAGAAGATGCCGCCGGCATATTCGCCGACCGCGGAATTGGCAAAGCCGATGGGGAGGAAGCCAGCGGCCGTGACCAGCGTCCCCGTGAGCATCGGAAACGCAGTAGATTCCCAGGCAAAGGACGCCGCGCGGACGCGGTCCCAGCCCTGCTCCATCTTCACCACCATCATCTCGACCGCGATGATGGCGTCGTCGACGAGCAGGCCGAGCGCGATGATCAGCGCGCCCAATGTAATACGGTGCAGATCGATCGACATCGCGTTCATGACGATGAAGACGATCGCCAGCACCAGCGGCACCGACATCGCCACCACGATGCCGGTTCGCCAGCCAAGCGCCAGGAACGAGACGAACAGCACGATCGCCAGCGCCTCGACGAAGGAGTGCACGAACTCGCCGACGGCGCGCTCGACCACCTTGGGCTGGTCGGCGATCTGCTCGACATTGATGCCCTGCGGCACCGCCTTCATGAAGTCATTGGTCGCGTTCTCGACTTCCTTGCCGAGTTCGAGGATGTTGGCGCCCTTGGCGGTGACCACGCCGATACCGAGCGCGGGCTTGCCTTCCTGGCGCGCCTTGAAGGTCGGCGGATCGACGAAGCCGTGGGTGACGGTGGCGATATCGCCCAGGCGGAAAATCCGGCCGTTGCTCTCGACCGGCGTCTCGGCGACCGCCTTGGCGCCGTCGAGCGCGCCGGTGACGCGCAGCGGCACGCGCTGCGAGGAGGTTTCCACCGTGCCGGCCGGCGTGACGTTGTTCTGCTTGGCCAGCGAATCGAACAGCGCCTGCGGTGTGACGCCGATCGTCGCCAGCTTGGCGTGCGAGAACTCGACGAAGATGCGCTCGTCCTGGGCGCCGTAGAGATTGACCTTGGTGACGCCGGGCACCTTCAGCAGCCGCTGGCGCATGCCTTCGGCCGCCTTCTTCAGCTGCGCATAGTCGGCGCCGTCGCCGGTCATCATATAGAGGATGGAATCGACGTCGCTGAACTCGTCATTGACGTTGGGGCCGAGCAGGCCCGCCGGCAACTGGCCCTGCACGTCGGCGAGCTTCTTGCGTAGCAAATAGAACAGATACGGCACTTGCGCCGGCGGCGTCGAATCCTTGAACGTGACCTGCATCGCGGTGAACGCGGGCTTCGAATAGGTCTGCACCTTCTCGAAGTAAGGCAGCTCCTGCAGCTTCTTCTCGATGGGATCGGCGACCTGGGTCTGCATCTCCTGCGCCGTGGCGCCCGGCCAGATCGCGGAGACGTTGACCACCTTCACGGTGAAGAACGGATCCTCAGCGCGGCCAAGCCGCTCGTAGGAGAAGAAGCCGGCCACACCCAGCGCGATCATCAGGAACAGGATCAGCGTCGGATGGCTTACCGCCCAGCCCGACAGATTGAAGCGCTTCATCTCACTCTCCAACGTATTCCGTTGTTACCGACCGCGGATCAGAACGACAGCGACGAGACGACCCGCACCTTCTGGGCCGGATCGAGCTTCTGCACGCCGAGCGCGACAACCTTGGCGCCTTCAGGCACGCCGCCGGTGATGACGACGGAATTGCTCTCGTAGGATTTCACGACGACCGGCTTCAGCGTCACGGCGCCGGCATCGTCCACGATGTAGAGCGAGGGATTGCCGCCCTGGCTGTACAGCGCCGACAGCGGCAGCTTCGCGACGTTCTCGGTGGCGGGATCGGACAGCGTCAGCGTTGCGGTCATGCCGAGCGACACGCTGTCGCCGGCGCCGGGCAGCGAGAACTTTGCCAGATAGGTGCGCGTTGCCGGATCCGCCGTCGGCGCGATCTCGCGCAGCTTTGCGACGTATTTCTTGTTGGCGTCCGACCACAGCGTGACCGAGGCGGCGCCATCCTTGGCGCGGCCAACCAGAGTCTCAGGGATCGCGACCACGGCTTCCTTTTCGGCAAAGCGCGCGACACGAACCGCGGTCTGGCCGGAGGCGACGACCTGGCCGGCGTCGATGAGAGTCGCGGTGACGACGCCGCGGGTATCTGCGACCAGCGTCGCATAAGAGAGCGAGTTCTTGGTCAGCTCGACCGAGCGCTCGGCACGATAGAAGCGCGCGCGGGCCTCATCGGCGGCGGCGCGGCTCTGATCCATTTGCGCGTCCGTGGTCCAGCCCTTGGCGCGGAGATCCTTGGCGCGCTGTTCGGACGCGGAGGCCTGCGCCAGCACGCCGGTCGCGGCGCGGTATTCCGCTTCGGACTGCTCGGCCTGCAGCTTCAGATCGACTTCATCGAGGGTGGCGAGCGGCTGGCCGACATCAACGGTCTGGCCGACCTCCACGAGGCGCTTTGCGACCTTGCCCGGGACCCGGAAACCCATATCGGTCTCGATCCGGGGCCTGATGGTGCCAACAAAACTGCGTTCCGGCGTTTCCGCCTCATAATGCACGGTGGCGACCAGAACCGGACGCCCGGGAGCGGCCTTTTCAGCCGCCTTTTCATTGCAGCCGGTCAACGAAAACACCGCCAACGCCAGCATCGCTCCGGTCAAGAGCCTGTAATAGCTGGAAAAAATGGAACGGGCGAACATCGGTTTCTCCATCGGCTACATGCTGATGAAGATTATTGAGTGTTCACTGACGAATGTCAATATTCGTCAGTGAACACCAGTTCGTGAGTTGATGAGTTATTAAGGGTCCAAATCTCCCGTCGCCCCGGCCTTGAGCCGGGGCCCATAGCCACCGATGGCCGTTTTGCGAAAGCCGTGACAGCGTGCCCCTTACAATGGCCGCGGCGTATGGGCCCCCCGATGCGCAATTGCGCATCTGTGCTCAAGGCCGGGGCGACGAAATAGATGTAGCCCGGATGAAGCGCAGCGAAATCCGGGGCCGCTCGCAAACCCAGAGAGTTTCCCGGATTGCGCTGCGCTCATCCGGGCTACGGGCTTACTTCGCGCGGGCGCCCTACTCCGCCAGTTGAAACCGCTCGAAGCGATGCAGCTCTTCCTCGATGCGGCGCTTGAGCTCCTTGCGCGGAGCCTTCGCGGCACCCTTGCCGACCCAGTTCCATTTCTGCATCAGCAATTTCTTTTCCTTGCGGTCGGTCTTCAGATCGATCGCGGCTACGATGTCTTCGCCGACCAGGACCGGCAGCGCGAAATAACCGAACAGGCGCTTTTCCTTCGGTACATAGGCCTCGAAACGATGGCCGTAATCGAAGAACAGTTCGGTGCGCTTGCGCTGGATGATCAGGGGATCGAACGGCGAGAGGATATGCACCAGGCCGCCATCGCCCTCGCCCGCGGGCTGCTCCAGCGTCTCTGCCCGCGCCCAATGTTCCTGCTTGCCCGCGCCTTCGAGTTCTATCGCCACCATCTCCTTGCGGCGGACCCGCGCCTCGATCAGGCGGCGGACCGCGGCCTTGTTCGGCGCATCGAGATGGCAGATCGAATCGAGGCTGACGAGTCCCTGCGCGCGCAAGGCGCGGTCGAGCAGATAGGAGGTCGTCTCCAGGTTCGATGCCGGCTTCGGCGGTCTGTCCCAGCCGAAATGCCGCGTCATCAGCTCATATGTCTTCAGCATGCCGGTGCGTTCAGAGATCGTGACCGCGCCGGTATAGAACGCCAGCTGCAGCGCGCGTTTGGACGGCTTGCGGCTCGCCCACAGATGCTCCTTCTCGGTCAGCACGTCGTCCTCGATGTCGCGGATGGTCAGTGCGCCATCGCGTTTGAGCAGCCGCATCACCTTGCGGGTGTCGGCGGGACTGACGGACGCGAACCATTTATGGCCCTCGCGCTTGTGCAGCTTCATGCCCGGCACGAAGAAGCGAAAATCTTTCGACGGCACATAGGACAGCGCATGGGTCCAGTATTCGAACACGCTCTTGTCGACGCTCTGGGCCTGCCGCAGGTCCGCGCGGCGATAATTGGGAATGCGGCTGAAGAGAATGTGGTGGTGGCAGCGCTCGATCACGTTGATGGTGTCGATCTGCACATAGCCGAGATGTTCCACCGCGGCGGCAGTGGCCGCTGGCCCCTCGCCGAACGGGTCAGGCGTATCGAGCCGCTGGGCACGCAGCCAGATTCGCCGGGCCTCGGTCTTGGTCAGGGGGTGGGGTTTTGTCGCGCGGGGCATCGCCCGGCAATGTAGTCGGATTCGCTCATTGGAGAAGTCCCGGATCTGGGAGCGAAATCAGCGTTTCCGCCGGTCCGGGACGCTACCGGTTGCGATATCCGCCTCGCAGGACGCCTTGCCATGGTCCGGGGCGCGGCATTTGTAGACGCTGCCGGTCAGACGATCGACCAGCCACGCGCTCTCTTCGGTCGGACCTTCGAAGGCGGTATAGCGGGTGCCAAGCGCGTTGATGAACGTCGACAGCAGGATCGCCGCCGCGATCAGCGCCGCGCCGATCAAGGTCGGCATCGAACTTGCCGAGCCCGTGGGCTCCGGTGGAACGTTACGATAATTTTGATACTCACGTTGACGCTTTACCGACTGAAACACCCGCCCGCCTGCTCTTGCTTGCCCAAACCTTTTCTTCTGATTTTTTTTGGGATTCTCTTCGTGGAGAATCTTGCTAGGTACCCATCATGCCGATTTGTTGTTCGCAGATCGGCGCTGGCGCGACGGCATTGCGACCAGCAAACAGCAAAGAAGAAGCCGGGAGGCGGCGCGGGTTCGCTGATACCTGCAACACGAGGCAATTGCCCTTTGGATAATGGCGTGCGGCTCGCAAGCGCCCTTTCCAGGCGTTGCAGGGAACACAGTGATCTAGATCACACAGAGTAGCGAAGCGACCCCATATCAACGGAAACTGGCCGCTTTCTACGTGACCTAGATCACATTAGCCTATTTGAACCTGTCTTATCTTCGCAGCATCAAACCGCCAACCAGCCAATATGGCAGGCGTAACAGTAAGGAAGACGACAATGACCCGCTTTAATGGATTTTCCATCCTGACATTCGGCGCCGCGCTGTCGATGACGGCGGGCGTGGCGTTTGCCGGCGAGACCGTCTCGGCAGACAAGATCCTGAACGCGCTGAAGCCGACGTCGGCGACCCGCAGCCTCTCGCTCGGCCCGCAGGTCAACACCGCCGCCCAGGCCAAGGAAGCCAGCTTCGTCGACACGCTGCGCAATCGCAAAACCCGGTCGCTCTCGCTCGGCGAGCGCCAGGAAATTGCCGAACTCGCCGCGACCAAGCCGAAGATCGATCTCGAAATCCGCTTCGACTACAATTCGGCCGACATCAGCAAGAGTTCGATGTCGGCGGTGCAGGAACTCGGCAAGGCGCTTTCGGACGCCAGCCTGAAGGGTTCGACCTTCGTGGTTGCCGGTCATACCGACGCGGTCGGCAGCGACGGATACAACCAGGACCTCTCCGAGCGCCGCGCCGATACGATCAAGAAGTTTCTCACCGAGCAATACGGCCTCAACGCCTCCGACCTCGTGACCGTCGGCTACGGCGAGACCAAGCCGAAGGATCCGAACGCGCCGATGGACCCGGTCAACCGCCGCGTCCAGGTCGTCAACATGGATACCAAGACCGCGTCGAAGTGACGTGATGCGATTTGATCCGCCTGCCGGAAACGGCAGGCGGATTTCGTTTGTCTCATCCGCACACGTCATCCTGAGGTGCGAGCCTTGCGGTGCACTTGCACCGCTGGGCGAGCCTCGAAGGATGGGCCGCGGGCGCTTCTCATCCTTCGAGGCGCGCAAGAGCGCGCACCTACGGGTGAACGCAATTGCGTTCATCCCGGGGATGACGCGAGAAAGTGCGAGCGGGCTCGCTTCAACCCAAGCCTATCCCGCTCTATATCCAGTTCTGGAAAATCATCAGGCGGTTGAACGTCGCCATCGATGTTTCCACGAACGCGGCCGAGATCGGCAGCATCGCGGCGAAGCCCGCCGCTCCGACCGCGACAAAGCCCCATAGCAGCCAGCGTGGCGTGCCGCCGCGGCGGAGCGCATAGACCAGCACGAAGCTCGCGGTGGTCGCGGCCGGCAGATAATAATAGATGAAGCCGAGCGTTCGCGGCAGCAACGCCCAGGCGAGATACGGGCCGACATAGAAAGCCAGCACCAGAAACGCATCCGCTCGCCGCGTCACGATCCAGTCACGCAGGCAAACCAATAGCGCGATCAGCGCCGGCCACAGGATCAGGGGATTGCCGAGAAAGACCACGGCCGAGATCCTGTCGTCGCCGACCTTGTCGAACAGATACCAGACCGGGCGCACCAAGAACGGCCAGGACGGCCACGAACTCATATAGGTGTGGCCCGCGATCGCGGTCGTCGTGTTGTCGCTGAAGATCCGCCGTTGCGCCTCGATGATATCAGGGACCGACAGGCCGTAGAGCGGGACGAAGGTCGAGAGATAGGCCAGCGCCGGCATCAGCAGGAAGCACGTCGCGAGATGCCAGGCCTTGAAATCGGGCCACAGGTCGGGCCGGTACCAGTCATCTTCATTGCCGTCGGCAAATTGCGTACGCCAGCTTTGCAACAGGCCGATCACCGCCACGATGACCACGCAGACCGCGAGCACGAACAGCCCGCTCCATTTGCAGCCGATCGCAAAACCGGAGCATAGCCCGGTCAATGCGAACCACAAATGCGGCCGCTGCTGCCGGAAGCCGTACATGAACGCGGCGATGGCGAACAGGCTGAAAGTCAGTGCGAAAATATCCAGCATCGCGATCCGCGATTGCACGAACAGCATCTGATTGAAAAAGGCGAGCAGGCTCGCGGCGATGGCCGGCCCTTGCGCCGCAAACAATGCGAGGCCGCACAGATAGACCGCGACGATGGCGAGTGCGCCGGACAGCACCGCCGGATAGCGCCAGCCCAGCGGCACGTCGCCGAAGGTGTGGATCGACAGCGCGATGAATTGCTTGGCCAGCGGCGGATGCATCGGGTTGAGCATCGGCTGCGGCATCACGGGAAGAAGCATCTGCCGCGCCGCCGGCACGTAATGCACTTCGTCGAAGTAGAACTTTTCGGGCGTGGTGATGCCGATCAGCATCGCGAAATGCGCGAAAAAAAACAGGGTACCCGCGATGATAGCGGTGCGCGCAATCGTCTGATTGGGAATAGAAGTTGATGATTCTGGCACTGTCTTCACGAACCAAATGAAATTGCGGCAAAATTCAGTGTGGGCGGAACAGATTTTTATGTCCATCGCATTGAACGCGATTGGAATCCGGCAGCACTAACCACCGGGCTAGTAGCGCGCCGCCTGTGATAATTCTACCACATCATTTGCGTGCGCGATCCGGTACGATATCGGGATAATCGATCGGCTTTGAAATGAAATCGCGTAACTACTCTGTTTTTCTTTTTGTGCTTGGTGCAATCGCGGTGCTGGCGGCAAGTCCGCTTTCAGCACAAACGCGCGTCGGTGAAGCCGCCGTCGTCAAGAATCAAGTTCTCCGTGTTAAGGGATCGGCAACCAGCCAGCTCAATGTCGGCGACGGATTACTGCGCGACGAAATCGTGCGCACCGGCCTCGACAGCGCCGCGCGGCTGGTGATGTCCGACAGCACCAACCTTTCGCTCGGGCCGAGCGCATCGCTCAAGCTCGACCGCACCGTGTTCGACGACGAGACCCATTACCGCGACGTCGCGATCCGCCTGACCTCCGGCGCGTTCCGCTTCGTCACCGGTAATTCGGAAAAAGCCGCCTACAAGATCACGACGCCGCTCGCGACCATCGGTGTCCGCGGCACCACGCTCGACATCCTGTCGCAGCGCGGCCAGACCGTCGTCAACTTGCGGGAAGGCCAGGCCTCGGTCTGTACCGTCAGCTTCGAATGCGTCCAGCTCACCAGTCCCGGCGATACCGCCGTCATCACCCTGAGCGGCGGCAAGACATCCATCAAGAAGACCAACAACCCGCCATGGACCTTCGCCAAGACCTGCAGCGCCGCGGCGGGGCTTTGCAGCGCGACGCAATATGCCAACGCCTCGCCGACGGTGACGCCGCCGGTCGATGACGGCGGCATGTTGTGCGGACGCTGATGATGGCAAACCGCATCAAGGGCTTCATTGTATCGGCCGCGTTGACCGCGGGGGTTTTGCTGACGCCAATGCTGATCGCGCCCGCGTCGGCGCAGTCACCGTCACCAACGTATTCGCCGTCACCAACACCAACCCCCACATATTCACCGACACCAACGCCCTCGCCGTCGCCGACTCCCATTGCGTCGCCAACGCCGACACCAACGCCGAGCCCAACCGGCGCGGATTCCAGCGCGGGATCGATCAACGACCTGGCCAAGCAGCGCTTCAACCAGATGATCACCAACCGCGTGCTCGGCACGGTGCTTTTGGGCATCAACGAGCAGGTCAATTGCGGCGATTGCGTCAGCGCGTTCGGCTCGGCCGGATCGTTCTCGGCGGGTATTCACGGCCGCAAGAACCTGACTGCCAATCTGTCGCTGCTGGCCGGCATCGCCTACACCCATTACAGCGAAGGCGGCTACAGCGTCACGGCAGCCCCGATCGGCGCGTTCGCGCTGCGCTATGATTTCGCCGACTGGGGATCGTCGCGGCCGTTCTTCGACATCGGCGCCATCCTGACGCCCTATGAGAAGATACGCTATCGCCGCACCTATGCGACCAGCCTCGGCGCAGTATCGCTGGACAGCCACACCACCGGCGACAATTACGGCGTCTATGGCCGTGCGGGCTGGATCAGCCGGCTGTCGCCGCGCGACGAGGTCGCCGCCTCCGTCGAAGTCTGGCAATTGTGGCAGCGCGTGAAGGGCTATACCGATCCCGCCGCCGCGTTCAATCCGTTCGACGCCTCGATATCAGGCGGCACCGACAAGACCAACCTGGTCAAGATCGGCGGCCAGTGGACGCATCTGTTCGGCAACAATGTCGAGGCCAATATCAATGGCGGCTTCGTGCAATCGTTCGGCACGCAATCCGGCATCGTCGCCACCGTGACCGGCAACGGCACCGTGGTGCCGACGATCGGAAACCAGGGCTGGTTCGAATATGGCGGCCGCCTCGGCTTCCGCATCAGCAAGGGCTGGATCGCCGACCTCTTCGCCAACGGCACCGCCGGCCCGCAACCTGTCGGCAACACACTGCATGGCGGCGTCGGGCTGCGGATCACGTATTAGCTGACAACGTAGGGTGGGCAAAGCGCAAGCGTGCCCACGATTTACATTTGTGACTGGGAAAGATGGTGGGCACGGCGCAGTTGCGCCTTTGCCCACCCTTCGCATCCCCTGCCCTAGGCGTTGGCCGCAGCCGGTTGCGCCGCATTCGCGGCCGCGACATCCATCCACATCACTTCCCAGATATGGCCGTCGGGATCCTCAAAGCTGCGGCCGTACATGAAGCCGTAATCCTGCTTCGGGCAGGGATCGACGCCGCCGCCCGCCTTCTGCGCCTTGCCGACGAGATCGTCGACTTCCGCCCGGCTGTCGGCCGAGACGCAGATCAGGACCTCGCAGGAAGTCTTGGCGTCCGCGATCTTCTTCGGCGAGAACTGCATGAACTTCTCATGGGTCAGCAGCATCGCGTGGATGGTGTCGGAAAACACCATGCAGGACGCCGTGTCGTCGCAGAACTGCTCGTTCTTCACGGCGCCGATCGCCTGGTAGAACGCAGTGGCGCGGGCAAGGTCGCTGACCGGCAGGTTGACGAAGATCATTTTGGCCATGAATGGGCTCCTTTTCGAGGGGTTCGGAGAGAGGACGAATGCCCGGGGGCCGATCCGACATCGGTCCCGGAATTTTTTTCGGCCCGATTTTCGGTGTCATGAGGGGGCTTGGCAGGACTTCGGCAAACCAGCTTCGGCATACCAATACGAAATGCCCGGCGCGAGGCCGGGCATGACAAGTTTAACCGTTATCGCGAGGGGAGAAGTTACGATTTCTTCTCCGCAGGGTCCCGGTGCACCGGGTCGACCCACAGTACGGTCTCCGGCTTTTCGATCGGCTCGATGTCGAGGTTGATCGCGACCGCTTCGCCGTCGCTGCGCACCAGCACGCATTCCAGCACCTCGTCGCGGCTGGCGTTGATCTCCTGGTGCGGCACATAGGGCGGCACAAAGATGAAATCGCCGGGCCCGGCTTCGGCAGTGAATTGCAGCTGCTCGCCCCAGCGCATCCGCGCCTTGCCCTTCACGACATAGATGATGCTTTCGAGATGGCCGTGATGATGCGCGCCGGTCTTGGCGTCGGGGCGGATCGTCACGGTGCCCGCCCATAATTTCTGCGCGCCGACGCGGGCGAAATTGATCGCGGCCTTGCGGTCCATGCCCGCGGTCGACGGCACGTTGGGATCGAGCTGATTGCCGGGAATGACTCGGACGCCATCATGCTTCCAGCGATCGGCGTCGTGGCTGTGCGAGTGATCGCCGTGAGAATGATCGTGCGAGTGATCGTGTGGATGGTCGTGAGAACCTGACATCGCGCTGCTTTCCGTAAAATCGTTCGGTGGCCAAGCGTACATAAAAACGTGAACAGAAACCAGCGTTTAGAGGAACCGCTGGCGCATTGGTGCGTTGCCTTATCGAAGCACAAACATCAGAAGGAATGTTCCATGGGTAGCACGGCAGACAAGGTTAAAGGCACCGCCAACGAAGCCATCGGCAAGGCCAAGCAGGGCATCGGCGAAGCCACCGGTTCTGAGCAACTGCAGGGCGAAGGCGTGATCCAGGAAGTCAAAGGCAAGGGCCAGAAGGCGATGGGCGACACCAAGGAAGCTGCCAAGGAAGCCCTCGACAAGGCCGCCAACGCGGCAAACAAGAATCTCTGATCGCGCTGATTGCGTGAAACTGAAAGACCGGCCCTTTGGGGCCGGTCTTTTTGTTGTTATCCATCGTCATGGCCGCGCATAGCCGTCTGAAGGACGGCGTCGCTTACGCTCGCCTATGCCCGGCCATCCACGACTTACTTTTTCGTGCGCAGTAAAGACGTGGATGCCCGGCATCGCAGACAAGTTTACGCGGTCTGCGCAAGGCAGACCACTATGGCCGGGCATGACGGAGAGGTTGAGATTAACTTAGCCCCGCTCGTCGATCACGGCCGGTTACTTCACCGCCAGCAATTCGACGTCGAACATCAGCGTGGCGTTGGGCGGGATGACGCCGCCGGCGCCGCGCGCGCCATAGCCCAGCGCGGGCGGAATGATCAGCGTGCGCTTGCCGCCGACCTTCATCGAGGCGACACCCTCGTCCCAACCCTTGATGACGCGGCCCTGGCCGATCGGAAAATCGAACGGCTCGTTGCGGTCGACCGAAGAGTCGAACTTCTTGCCCTTCTGGCCATTTTCATAGAGCCAGCCGGTGTAGTGCATGACGCAGGTCTGGCCGGGTTTCGGCGACGCGCCGGTGCCGACCGTGCTGTCGATGATCTGCAAACCTGAAGCTGTGGTCATGGGTTTTCCTGCGGTCTGGGCCGATGCGATTGTGGGAACGAGAGGTAAAGTAACGGCAGCCGCGACGGCTGTGAACGCAGTCTGGATGATCGTGCGCCGGGAAGATCGCATCTAGTTACCTTTCTCGATAAGTCGGAGCGTGTCTAGCGCAACGGACCTGATGTTGTCACCCCGTCGGCGCGGGAAATACGCACGGAATCGACGCCATTCCGGCGTGGTCCATCAGCGGTTTTCCGCAACTTCTGCAACCCGATCGGACAGCTTCGCCATCGCCCCCGCTATTTCATCTTGACGCCGGGCTCCCGGCCCCAAACCCGCAATTGACCCAGCTTGCCGACAAAGCCTGCCACGTCCTTTGGCGAAGCCAGAGCAATGAACCCTTCGTCGATGTCGGCCTTTCCGATCCCGGCTTTCGCAAACAGCGGTGTTGCCGCTTCCACGTGACCGATGAACTTGCAATGAGCGAACGCATCGGCGACGAAATCCCGCGCGGTGGATTCCTGCAGCAGATCGTCCATTGCGGAAGCCGCCGGCAGCAGTGCAACCGCGTCGTACAATACCGAGGGACCGCCATCGATCATCTGATCAGCCTCGATCCAGCTCCCGTCGCCGGCCTTGGCTCCTCCCACCTTCGGGGCGATGATTTCGAACGTGGCGCCTTCCTTGGTGAGCGCCTTCTGCAACGCTTTCAGCAACGCAGCATCGGTGCCGTCGGTGACGAGAATACCGAGCTTGCGGCCTTCGAACCGTTGCGGCCCGTTCTCGACGATGCTCAGTTTCGACGACGGATCGAGGTCCTGCCGCGTCGGCATTGCCGCAGCGGCCGGTTTGGGCATCGCTTTCAGCCCGAGCCCTGTGCCGACCCTGCCCGCCAGCGTCTCGTCGATGTTGAGCAAATGCGACACCATCCGTTCGCGAATAGCTGATGTTTTCACCTTGCTGAGTTCGAAGGTCAGCGCCGCCGCGATATGATGCTGCTCGCCGCGGGTTTGGCTGATCAGGAACTGCCGCGCCTGGCTGTAATGATCGGCGAAGCTCTCCGCGCGCAGGCGGCGTTTGGCGCCCTGCTCCACGTCCGCAAACGGCACGAAGCCGCGCTGCGGGGATTCGCGCGGGCCTTCGCCGAACGAGTTCGGCTGATAGTTGACGCGCCCGACCGGGTTGCGCATCGCCATATGACCATCCTGCTGGAAATGAGCGAACGGACATTTCGGCGCGTTGATCGGAATATGGGTAAAGTTCGGGCTGCCCAGCCGCTTCAATTGGGTATCGAGATACGAAAAATTGCGTCCCTGCAGCAAGGGATCGTTGGAGAAGTCGACGCCGGGCGGCACGTTCTGGGTCATGAACGCAACCTGTTCGGTCTCGGCAAAGAAATTATCCGGCATCCGGTCCAGCACCAGACGTCCGACCGGGACCGGCGGCAGCATTTCTTCCGGAATGATCTTGGTAGGATCCAGCACATCGAACTCGAAACGGTCCGCGAAGGCCTGATCGAACAGCTGAAACTGCAGTTCCCATTCCGGAAAATTTCCGGCCTGTATCGCGGACCAAAGGTCGCGGCGATGGAAATCCGGATCGGCGCCGTTGATCTTCACGGCCTCGTTCCACAACACCGACTGCAGGCCGAGCTTGGGCTTCCAGTGGAATTTGACGAACGTCGACTCCTGCTTCGCATTGACGAGACGGAACGTGTGGACGCCGAACCCTTCCATGAAGCGGAACGAGCGCGGAATGGCCCGGTCCGACATCACCCACATGATCATGTGCATGCTTTCGGGGGTGAGACTGATGAAATCCCAGAAATTGTCGTGGGCGGATTGGGCCTGTGGAAACGCGCAGTCCGGCTCTTCCTTCACCGCATGAACGAGGTCCGGAAACTTGATCGCGTCCTGGATGAAGAACACCGGAATGTTGTTGCCGACGATGTCCCAATTGCCTTCCTGCGTATAGAGCTTGACGGCAAACCCGCGCACATCGCGCGCCAGATCGAAGGAGCCCTTTGCGCCCGCCACCGTCGAGAACCGCACAAAGGCCGGCGTTCGCTCGCCGCCGCGCTGAAACAGGTCGGCACGGGTGTATTTCGAAAGCGGCTTGTAGTTCTCGAAGAAGCCGTGTGCGCCGTAGCCGCGGGCATGAACCACCCGCTCCGGAATGCGCTCGTGGTCGAAGTGGAAGATCTTCTCGCGGAAATGGAAGTCTTCGAGCAGCGTTGGTCCGCGGGGGCCGATCTTGAGCGAGTTCTGATCGTCCGACACCGGGCCGCCCTGGGCGGTGGTCAGCACCGGCACATCACCTGTCGCGACCTGATGCAGTTCGCCGCCCTCGCCGCGACTGGGTTTCTGATCGTGAATCGTTACCGATCGGGCGGATATGGCTTTGCCGTTGGCGGCGGAACTGGAAGATTTGGCCATGAATTTTCCTTGTTAAGACAACGGCACCAGGTTTTGAGGATCAGCTCGGCGCGTTGCACGCCGACACCCTTGCAGAGCGCGACTGCAAGCCGTGCAGCAACAGATCGTCCAGGGTCTTGATGTCTTTTGAAGACAACCCCATTTGCATCTCCCGATTGAACATTTTGAAACCGAGGCGCGTTAAACATTTCAGGACGGTCAAATGTTCCTGTCGGCGATTCACAAATGGGACGAGCTAGGTTTCAGACCTCATGTCGCGGAGCTTGAAGGCGAGCACGCTCGCCGAAAGGGCAGCGCCGACGCCGTTAGCAGCGACAATGACCCAGTCGCCTTTCAGCAATCCGTAAGCGATCCAGCACACCAGACCCGACGTCAGAACGACCAGCATGGTTAGCGAAAGATCGGCGGTCGATCCGCGCGGCCACGCCTTCTGCACCTGCGGAATATACGACAGGGAAGTAAGAGCGGCGGCGCAGGCTCCGATCCACGGAGCGAAGTCCTGGATCATTTCGATCGCGCCTTAAGTGAATGGGGTGGATCCGGAGCCTCACTGCGGAATTGTCCGTCGGGGCCCAAGATCTCTAACGATTCATGAATAGTGCGAGAAGTAGAATGATCGGAAGCGGAATTCCGATCAACCAGAGAAGCGCGCCTTTACCGAAACCCATGTCGGCCTCCATGCATTGATGACTGGACAACGCGTGGCGAAGAGAGGGGTTCCGACAATGCAATCCTTCAGCCGATCAGTCCGCCATCCCGGTCCAGCGCGAAATCGCGCAGCAAGGGCGAGGTCGCGCCCGCGATCAAATCGCCGATCAAATGCGCGGCGAGATAGCTGAACGTGATGCCGTTGCCGCCATAGCCGTACGCCGCAAAGACGCCCTTTTGCCCCGGCACCGGGCCGATCAGCGGCAGGCCGTCGCGCGTGGTGTCGAACGTGCCGGACCAGCGGAATTCGATTTCGGTGTTCGCGATCGGCCATAGCGCCGCAAGCTTTTGTGCGAGAATCCTGGACTTCTCCGGGATCAGGCGGTCGCGCGCCTCCGGCTCGATCACCTCCTCGCTGTCTTCGCCGCCGATGATGATCCGCCCGGCCCGCGTCGTGCGCGCATAGTGATAAGCCTTGCTGTTCTCCCAGATCAGCACGGCGTCTTTCCAGATGTTCTGCGGTTGCGGCGTGGTCGCAATCGCCCAGCTCGACGACACCGCGTGCACGGTCGAACGGACGATATCGGGCATCGTATAACCGGTCGCGAGTATCACCGAACGCGCCTCGATCTCGCGGCCATTGGCCATGGTGACACCGACTGAACGTCCCGCAGGATCGAACGCCACAGCCTCGCCATCGAACAGACGAGCGCTACGCGCAACGCAAGCGTTGAGAAGCCCGCGCGCCAGTTGCATGGGATCGGAATCGGCGGCGCCCGGCGAGACAATTGCGCCTGCGCGCGCAAATCCAAAAATCTCCAGCAGCCTGGCATGGTCGAGATAATCGCCGGGCAGACCGGCGCGTTGGCGCAGGCGATGTTCTTCGATCAATTCACCTCCGGTGTCACCGGCCGCCAGATAAAGCGCATCCCTGTCATGCATGTCGCAGGCGATGCCGAGCTGTGCTACCAGCGATTTCAGGCCGGTGACCGCGTTCAGGCTGGCGCGATAGGCGCGCGACGCGCGCTCGAAGCCATAGGCGTCCGTCAGTTCGGTGAGAGAGCGGTCGATTTCCCACAGCAGCATCGAGGTGCTGGCTGCGGTGCTGCCGCGACCCGGCAACTCGCGATCGACGATCACGACGTCGAGGCCCTGGCGAGTCAGGCGTTCGGCGACCAGCGATCCGGTGATCCCCGCGCCGACGACCAGCGCGTCGCATTTGAGATTCTCGCTGACCTCACGACGCGCCGGATGTGCGGCCGCCGCAAACCACGGCGATTGTCCGCCGTGCAGATCGGCCTGTTCGCTGTCGTCGGTATCGAGAACGCTGATCACGGACCTCAGGGGGCTGACGCAGGTCAAACCGGCGCACGTCCGCGCCCATCGCTTAACGAAAGCGATGGGGGTCTGGTTCCGTTATCCCTGAGATGGGCCGACAGACGGGCGGCGACCTGCCCGGCCGGTTTAATAGCCCAGCGCGCAGCCATCCTTGCGGGGATCGGAGCCGCCGACCAGCGTGCCCTTGTCCCAGTCGATCCAGATCGCCTGGCCGCCGCCGAGCGGGCCGACCACACTGGTGGTCTTGTGCCCGATCTTCTTCAGGCCCTCGACGATATCAGCCGGCACGCTGTCCTCGAGCTGGTAGACGCCCTCGTAGTGCAGGCCCCGCGGCATATCGATCGCTTCCTGCACGTCGCAGCCATAGTCGATCATGTTGGTCAGCACATGGCTCTGGCCTACCGGCTGATACTGCCCGCCCATCACGCCGAACGGCATCAGCGCGCGGCCGTTCTTGGTCACGAGGCTCGGGATGATCGTATGCAGCGGCCGCTTGCCCGGCGCGATGCAATTGGGATGGCCGGGCTGGATCCGGAATCCGCCGGCGCGGTTCTGCAGCAGCACGCCGGTGTTGTTGGAAACGATCGCCGAGCCGAACGAATGCGCGATCGAGTTGATGAACGAGCAGACGTTGCGGTCCTTGTCGACCACCGTGATGTAGACGGTGGACGGATTCATCGGCGGCGCGACGTTGGGCAGATCGAGCAGTCCGTCCATCCGGATCTTGCTGATGTGCTCTTCGGCGAACTCCTTGGCGAGGATGCCGGCAACATCGACGTGAACCTGCGCGGGGTCGCCGATATATTGCTCGCGCATCATGTAGGCGATGCGCGCGGCCTCGGCCTCGAGATGAAAACGCTCGACGCTCAGCGCGGGATATTTCGTCAGGTCGAAGCGCGAGAGGATGTTGAGCATGACCAGCATGGTGATGCCCGGGCCGTTCGGCGGGCACTGCCAGACGTCGTGGCCCTTATAGATGGTGCCGATCGGCGACGTCGTCTCGGTAGAGTGGGCTGCGAAATCCTCCAGCGTGTGCAGGCCGCCGATGCCGCGCAGGGTATCGACCATGTCCGCGGCGATCTCGCCGGTATAGAACGCGTCGCGGCCATTCCTGGCGATCGCGCGCAGCGTCTTGCCCAACTCAGGCTGGTGGATCACATCACCGGCGGAGGCGGGCTTGCCGTGCGGCAGCAAATAGCGCTCGGTGTTGGTGCCGTTCTTGAGTTTCTCGAAACCGTTCTTCCAGTCGAAGGCGATGCGCGGGGCGACGATGTAGCCTTCTTCCGCGGCCTTGATCGCCGGCTGCAACAGGGTATCGAGGCCCATCTTGCCGTGATCGCGCAGGATCGTATCCCAGGCGTCGATGCTGCCCGGAATGCTGACGGCGTGCGCCGAGGTCAGCGGCACCGAGTTGATCTTGCGCTCCAGATACCATTCGGCGGTTGCCGCCATCGGCGCGCGGCCGGAGCCGTTATAGGCGACGATCTTACCTTCGCCCTTGGGCTGGATGAGCGCAAAGCAATCGCCGCCGATGCCGGTCGATTGCGGCTCGATGACCCCAAGCAGCGCGCAGGCCGCGACCGCGGCATCCGCGGCGGTGCCGCCCGCGCGCATCACGTCGACCGCCACCAGCGCCGCGGCGGGATGCGAGGTCGCCACCATCGCGTTCTGGGCATGGACCGTCGAGCGGCCGGCGAAATGGAAATTCCTCATCAGGAAAGCTTTCTTTTCAGCGTTTTCTTTGGCCACGCCAAGGGTCGGGCGCGGGCTAACCGTGGGTTCTTGGCATATTCATCCCGGATTGGGCAATGGCTGGTATGCCAGAGATTTCACCACGAGGGCAGGCCGGCAAACGCAGGGGGTAGCGGCTGATTTTGCAGGGTTTCCCACTCGCTGCCCGCCTGATACACGGTCGCGATGCCCCTCAAGGTCGCCACCTTCTATCAGTTCGCCGCGCTGCCGGATTTCCGGGAACTGCGCGAGCCCCTGCGCGCGTTCTGCGCGGGCCTTGGGCTGAAAGGCAGCGTGCTGCTGGCGCATGAGGGCATCAACGGCACGATCGCCGGCGAACCTGCCGCTATCGACGCTCTGGTCGAGGAGTTGCAAGCAGGCGCCCTGCTCGGCGGCCGGCTCGACAATCTCGAACTCAAATTCTCCCAAGCCGCCACGATGCCATTTGCGCGGCTGAAGATCCGGCTCAAGAAGGAAATCGTCACGCTGGGCGACGCGATTGCCGACCCGACCCGGCAGGTCGGCACCTATGTGGAGCCGGCCGACTGGAACGCGCTGATATCAGCGCCCGATACCCTCGTGATCGACACCCGCAACGCCTTCGAGGTCGCGATGGGGACGTTCGAAGGCGCGCTCGATCCCGGCATCAGGAGTTTTGGGCAGTTCAAGGATTTTGCCGCGCGGCAGCTGGATCCCGCCAAGCACCGCAGGATCGCGATGTTCTGCACCGGCGGCATTCGCTGCGAAAAGGCCAGCGCCTATTTGCTGGCGCAAGGATTTAGCGAAGTCTATCACCTCAAGGGCGGCATTCTTCGTTACCTGGAAGGCGTGCCGAAAGAACAAAGCCGCTGGCGCGGCGAATGCTTCGTGTTCGACGAGCGCGTAGCGCTTGGGCATGGCTTGCAGGAACGGCAGATCAGCGAGGGCTCTCATGAGTGAAGCCAATGCATTTGGCGAGCGCATCGACGCGCTGGAGATGCGGCTGACGTTTCAAGACGTAACCATCGAGACGCTGAACCAGACCATTACCGAACAGTGGAAGCAGATCGACGCCCTGACGCGCCAACTCGCGGAGCTGAAGGAGCGGCTGCAGGACGCCGAAAGCAACATCACCGGTCCGGTCAACGAACGGCCGCCGCATTATTGAGACAACAAATGGAAACGGCCCCCGCCAGGGAGGCCGTTTCGTCAAACTCAACGCTGGTCAATAAAAACCAACGCTGCTTAATACCGTTCGCGCTCGATGATGACCTTGCGGTCGGGGTCGTAATCGCGCTTGCGCTTGATCACGACGGTCTCGTCGCGATCACGGTACTCACGCTCGCGGATCACCTCACGGTCGCGATAGCGGTCACGGTCGACGCGGCCGACGGTGACGCCAGCGCCTCCCGGTCCAACGCCGACACCGACGCCGACATCCTGCGCACTCACCGGCTGAACGAAGGAAATTCCGGCTACCGCGACGGCAGCCATTACAAGATGCTTGATCATCGCATGTTCCTCTCTGTGGATTTATCTCTGTGAGTTATCTGGGAGCAATTCGGGGTGATATGAATCGTTCCGGCGCAATCACGCACGCTGCAATTGCACTACGCGTGCATGCCAAACCAGATCGCGAGCGCGATCATGGCAGCCACGATCGCGGCCCAGACCACCGGCGCGGCTTGCTTCGAACTGCCGCTACGCGGCGAGTTGTTGGCGGCGTGGTTGAATTCAGTCTTCATCACATCACCCGCCAATAAGTGCTAGCGGAAAACCGCGAGTACCTTGTCCCACAGCGTTTCGTTGGCGCGATCGCCGTCATGTTTCGACGGCGCCGGTTGCGCGGCGCTGGCGGGGTCGGAGGCGGGGAAACTGCCCTCCAGCCCGGCATCGAGCTTTTCGTGCATTTCCCGATCGGCCAACAGCGCCTCACGGGGGTCATCGGCGTGCTTGTCATGCGCCGCGGGATTGAATTTCTCAGCCATGTCGTCCTCCATGGGAATACAACATCGGCGATTGGCCGCAGTTCCGCTTTGCTCATGCCGAAAAAACGTTCCAGCAAGCGGAACTTGCGCCGGATTCCGTCATATGCCGGGTGCAGCGGTTGCGATACAGGGAAATCCCGAGATTGCGCTGATATGTCCGCCCCTGAAGAGCCGCTCCCCGCCCCTTTGCTCCAAATGCCAGATGAGAATGATACCGAGTTCCGCTCGCCAGACTCCGCGAATGTGGGAGTGTCGGCGCTGCGGCCATAAGAACCCGCTTCAGAAAGCCACTAGCTTTCAGCCTGGCCGCCGCTTCCTGCGACGCCACCGAAAAACAGCGCGGACAGCTGCTTCATGACGACCCGAGCATGATCGTTGTCCAGCTCCAACTTCGCGCAAAGCAACCCTTTGACGGGAGGCAGCGGCGGCAAATAGTATTCCTTTGCGTAAACCAGGTCTGGCGGAATCATGCGTCTGGGAATTGCGGTAATGCCGATGCCCGCCCTTAGCGCCGCCAGCTTCGCATGAAAATCGGGGCTATTGAAAACAATCCTGTAGGAAAGCCCCTGCTTCACCATCGTCCGTATCATCCAATCGTCACCGGGCCATGTCAGCAGCGGGATCGGCGCACCGGGACTGAGCACAAAGTCTTTCGAACGTACCCAGAGCATCGGATCTTCGCATTCATTGATGACCAGCTCTTCGACCTCGGCCTTGATCGCCTCATTCTCATAAATGCAGGCCATGTCGATATAGCCGTCGGTCAATCCCTTCCCGATCGCCGTCGAATGATCCGTGTGGATCATGATGTTGGCCATTGATTGCTGCGTTTGATGCTTGACGAACTCCGGGACGAACAGAGTACTTAGTCCGAGCCGCAGTGGTTTCGGACCGATAGTGTTACCACCGAGCCGCAACATCTGATCGTTCGCTTCGAGAATTCGTCGCGCATGGTGCAAAGCAAGCTTGCCAAGCTCGGTGGTCGTCGTCCCATTGGCCGTCTTCACAAACAACGAGCCGCCGATCATGCTTTGCAGCCGTTTCACCTGCGAGCTTATCGCCGGCTGGCTCAATCCCAGCCGCTCACCTGCTTTGGACAGGCTTCCGGTCTCTGATATGGCGACGACGGTACGAATGATCTCGATTGGAATATGCATGTGAAAATTTTGTCGGTGCGTCAAAACGGTCCTCCACAACCGCACTAATGGCCCCCGCCCCCGGGATCAATAAGAATCAATATTGGTATTGCAGGCGGTTGTACGCCAATATGTTTACTATCCAACAGGAAAACACATTCCATGTGACCGCTAGGGTGCATATCCCGTATTTGTCCGGGCGCGTCCTTTCGATCGGGGCATCCGCCGCAGCATTGCGCGCATTGATGGACCCATAAAAAGCTGAGGTCTCACAGCAATGGATCAACCGCTCCAATTCTCAGAAGAAGTTTTATAGCGCGTGTTCACCCATCCCTGAGATGCTGAACGAAAATCAGCATCGTGAGGTACAGGTGATGCGTAAACTGGTTCGTTGCTGCCGTGGAGTATCTGCGATCGAGTTTGCGATACTGGCGCCGGTGTTTCTGTTGCTGGTATTCGGAATAGTCGTATTTGGCGCCTATCTGGCCATGGTCCACGGCGTACAGCAGCTGGCCGCCGAAGCCGCCCGTTCGTCCATTGCGGGGATGAATGATAGCGAGCGAAGGAGTCTCGCCGCGAGTTACGTCACCGCCAATGCATCGACCTATCCACTGCTTACGGCGAATGCGCTCTCCGTCAATGCCGCTGCATCGGCCGGCGACGCCAACGTATACGTCGTCACGGTAAACTATGACGCGTCGCGTAGCTTCATCTATCAATTGCCGTTCGTTCCTGCCCCGCCATCCACGATCGTCCGCTCCGCGGCGATCCCAAATGGAGGGTTCTGACTTGATAACGAAGCCGATATTCCGGCGGTTTCGCGCCGACGAGCGGGGCAACATAGCCATCATGGGCGCCGGCCTGATGGTCCTGGTGATCGGATGCACCGCGCTTGCGGTTGATCTTGGAACGATCTTCGCTGACCGGCGCAAGACCCAGAGCACCGCCGACCTCGCTGCCATTGTTGCTGCCAGCAATCTTTCCAATGCGGTGAACGCTGCGACGGCGACGGTCGTGAAAAACAACTATCCCGCAAGCTCGATGGTAAAGCTCGAACTCGGAACATACACTGCCAACAGCGCCGTTTCGCCGCAGACCCGCTTCGTGACACCGGGGGCCGGCACCGCGAATGCAGCACGCGTAACCTTGAACACCCAGACGCCGCTGTACTTTGCACGCGTCTTCACCGGCACCAACCAGTTCACGATAAAGACTTCAGCCACCGCGTCGTCGACCGCCATCGCGTCGTTTGCCATCGGCTCGAGATTGGCATCGGTGAATAACGGATTGATCAACGCCATGCTCGGCGCGACCCTCGGAACCAATCTGTCGCTATCGGTGATGGACTATGAAGCCCTCATCAGCGCTCGCATCGACGCGCTGGATTTCCTCTCCGCGTTGGCGACACGCATCAACCTGACCGGCGCCACCTACGACAGCGTGCTCACCAGCAACGTTAAAGTCGCCGACATCATCGCGGCGGCATTGACCACCCAGCAGACCGCCAATGGAGCGAACACCGCGACAGCTGCGTTATCGACGATCTCGCAAGCCGTCTCCAGCAGCACGACAAAAATCAAGCCGGGATCACTGATCGACGTCGGTCCGTATGCCAATCTCCCTACGGGACAGAAAGCCAAGGTTGGCGTCGGCGTGTCGGCGCTTGATCTGGTGTCAGCCACGGGCCAGGTCGCAAATTGGCACAAACCAGATCGCAACTTCCGTCAATCTCGGTTTGCCGGGCATCGCCAGCGCCTCCCTCACCGCGACCATCGGTGAGCGGCCGGTCGGCTCCGGATGGATTGCGCTCGGTACCAAAGGCGCCAGCGTGCATACCGCGCAGACCCGCATACTGCTGTCGGTACAATTGGTCGGCAGCGGCGCTGTTCCCGTGGTCAATTTGCCGCTGTACGTCGAAATAGCGTCCGGCACGGCCACGCTCAACGCCCTGAACTGCGGACGCCCGAATATCGACACATCGACCGTCACGCTCGGCGTAACGCCCGGAATCGTCGATGCATGGATCGGCAACGTGTCGACAGCCGAGCTGAAGAACTTCACAAGCAAGCCGAACCCGCCCGCAGCCACGCTGGTCAATCTGGGTGGAGTGACAGTCACCGGTCGCGCCCACGCCGGGATGGGCAACACGACCGCCAAGAGCGTCGACTTCAGCTACTCGGACATCCAATCCCAGGTCAAACGGACGGTGACGACCACTAACTTCACTTCGTCCCTCACATCGAGCCTGCTTGGGGATCTGTCGCTGTCCGTGAATGTGGGCCCGTTAGGACTTCCCGTTCCCGGACTCGGTTCGACGGTCAGCGGCATCCTTGGCGGTGCGACCGGTTCGATCGATCAATTGCTGGCCTCGGTGCTTGCGACGCTCGGTGTGGGTATCGGACAGGCCGACGTCTGGGTGCTTGGAATCCGCTGCGACGGAGCCGTGCTGGTAAACTAGCAATCCTCTCTGAAGGTTGAACCGGATTGGGGAATCCGGTGCTTCACGATAACCATCGATTGAATAGCGATAGCCATCAAACGCTTGGCCAAGCCTCAACTGGCGTGTATCAGGAACGGCGTCTCTTACCCGATACATGGCTGGAACCAACGTTTGACCTCCTCTCCAACAATCAAACCGTTTCTCGACGTATTGTCCGGCCACCGTCAGCCGGTGCCGCCGGTCTGGATGATGCGGCAGGCCGGGCGTTATCTGCCCGAGTATCGCGAACTGCGCGCCAAGGCCGGCGGCTTTCTCGATCTGTGCTTCACGCCGGAATACGCCGCCGAGGTGACGCTGCAGCCGATCCGCCGTTTCAACTTCGACGCCGCGATCATCTTTTCCGACATTCTCGTCATCCCCTACGCGCTCGGCCGTTCCGTACGCTTCGAGGCCGGCGAAGGCCCGCGGCTCGATCCCCTGGATACGCCGGAGCAAGTGACGAGCCTGGCCACGCAGGCCGATTTCAGCAAACTTGAACCGGTGTATGAAGCGCTGCGCCGCGTTCGCCGCGAGCTTGACCCCAACATCGCGCTGATCGGCTTCTGCGGCGCGCCGTGGACGGTGGCGACCTACATGGTCGCAGGCCAGGGCACGCCGGACCAGGCGCCGGCCCGGATGATGGCCTATCGCCATCCCCAGGCGTTTTCGAAGATCATCGACGTGCTGGTCGAGAATTCGATCCAGTATCTGCTCGGCCAGCTCAAGGCCGGCGCCGACGTGCTGCAGATTTTCGACACCTGGGCCGGCGTGCTGCCGCCGCGCGAATTCCAGCGCTGGTCGATCGAGCCGGCCAAACGCATCGTCGCGGGCGTGCGCGCGCAAGTGCCCGATGCCAAGATCATCGGCTTTCCCCGCGGCGCAGGTGCAATGCTGCCCGCTTACGTCGAGGCGACCGCCGTCAATGCCGTCAGCATCGACTGGGCGGCCGAGCCGTCATTGATCCGCGAACGCGTTCAGAACCGCGTCGCCGTGCAGGGCAATCTCGATCCGCTGGCGCTGATCGCCGGCGGTGCGGCGCTCGATCGCGCGGTCGACGACGTGCTGGCGAATTACGCCAGCGGCCGGCTGATCTTCAATCTCGGCCACGGCATCCAGCCAGAAACGCCGATCGCGCATGTCGAGCAGATGATCAAGCGGGTGAGGGCGTATAAGGGCTAGCGCGCATCCTCTAAAATCATATCCGAGGCTTTTTCGGCGATCATGATGGTCGGCGCGTTGGTATTGCCCGACATCAGGTCCGGCATGATCGAAGCATCGACCACGCGCAGGCCCTCGATGCCGCGCACGCGCAAGCGCTGATCGACCACGGCCAGCGGATCGTTGCCCATCCGGCAGGTCGAGGTCGGATGATAGACCGTGCTGCCGGTGCGGCGGCAGAAATCCAGCAACTCGTCGTCGCTCGCGACTTTCGGGCCGGGATCGACCTCGCCGACCGCAAATGGCTTGAGCGCCGGCGCCGCCAGAATCTTGCGCAATATCCTGATGCCGTCGATGAAGGCGCGGCGGTCGGTTTCGGTCGCCAGATAATTGATACGGATTTCCGGCGCCACGCTCGGGTCCGCGCTCTTGATGCGCAGCGAGCCGCGGCTTTCCGGGCGCAGCTGACAGACCGAGGCCGTAAAGCCCGACTGCGCATGCAGCTTCTCGCCCATCTTGTCGGTCGAGAACGGCAGGAAGTGAATCTGGATATCGGGCGAGGCCAAACGGGGACTGGTCTTGAAGAACGCGCCCGAGGTGCCGGCCGCGATCGTCAGCGCGCCCTTGCGGAACGCCGCATATTGCAGACCGGCCATCACTCGCCGAACCGGGTTGTTGACGATGTCGTTCAGCGTGATGGATTGGGCGCAACGCGTCACCAGCCGGACCTGCAAATGATCCTGCAGATCGTTGCCGACGCCTTGCGCGTCGAGCACCACCTCGATGCCGTGGCTCTTCAGGAGGTCCGCTGGCCCGACGCCGGAGAGCTGCAGCAATTGCGGCGAATTGTATGCGCCGCTGGAGACCAGGATTTCCTTGCGCACCCGTGCAATGCGCACGCGGCCTTCCTGCTTGTACTCGACCGCTTTGGCGCGGCGACCTTCGAACAAAATGCGCTGCGCCAGCGCCGAGGTTTCGATGTGCAGATTGCTGCGGTTCTTCGCGGGACGAAGATAGGAGAACGCCGAACTGGCGCGGCGGCCGCGCCGCGTCGTGGTCTGGAAGAATCCCGCGCCTTCCTGGGTCGCACCGTTGAAATCCGGATTGGTCGGAATGCCGACTTCGGCGGCCGCGACAACGAAAGCCTCCGACAATGGATCGTGATGCCGCCAGTCCGACACCGGCAGCGGGCCGTCCGCGCCGTGATACTTGTCGCCGCCGCGTTGTTGATTTTCGGCCTTCTTGAAATAGGGCAGCACGTCGTCATAACCCCAGCCGGCATTGCCGCGCTGGCGCCAGCGATCGTAATCCTCATGCTGGCCGCGCACATAGAGCAGACCATTGATCGAGCTCGAGCCACCCAGCACCTTGCCACGCGGCTGAAACACCTGCCGGCCGTTCAAGCCCGGCTCGGGCTCGGTCTGGTACATCCAGTTGACGGATTTTTCCTTGAACAGCTTGCCGTAGCCGAGCGGCACGTGGATCCAGAGATTGCTGTCCTTTGGTCCGGCCTCCAGCAGCAACACCGAATGCTTGCCGTTCGCGCTCAGCCGATTGGCGAGCACGCAGCCGGCCGAGCCGGCACCGACGATGACGTAATCGAATTCGGAAGCGTCGTTATTATTGTTCATTGCTTTCCCCCGCGCATTATCCGGCGCCCCTCCTCCCTATGCGACGATGTGGGACGATTGTGGGCGATGCACCATCCGGATGCATCGCCACACAGGATGCCAGCTAAGGAAAACAGGTAGCGGGGGCGTCCGATACGGTCAAGTTGCCGCGAGCTTTGAGAAATCCGGCGGGCGGCGCTCGGCGAATGCCGTGAAGGCTTCGCGCGCCTCCATCGTCTTCAACCGTTCCGCGAACCGTTCACTCTCTGCCAGTATCTGCGCCATCAACATCTCGGGATTGCGCATCAGCCGCTTGGTCGTGCTGACGGCACCGGCCGGTTGCCTGGCGAGACGTCCCGCAAGCGCCTTTGCCTCGGCATCGAGCCGGTCGAGCGGCACGACGCGGTTGGCAATGCCCCACGCAAGCGCGGAGGCAGCATTCACGGCCTCACCAAGCGCAAACATCTCAAAGGCGCGCACATAACCGATCCGAAGCGGCATCAGCAGGCTGGAGGCGGCTTCCGGCACCAGTGCCAGATTGACGAACGGCGTTGAAAGCAGCGCGTTTTCGGCCAGCACCACGAGATCGCAATGCAGCAGCATCGTGGTCCCGACGCCGACGGCGCGTCCGTGGACCGCGGCAACCAGCGGGCGGCTGGATTGTGCGAGCGATTTCAGGAAGCGGCTGACGTGGCGCTCGCCCTGCATCTGGCCGGTGGCAATTGCCGCGAACTCGCCGACGTCGTTGCCGGCAGTGAACATGTCGCCTTCGCCCCGGATCAGGACCACGCGGACGGCGGGATCGGTCTCCGCACCCTGGATCGCGTCCGCCAGCGCGCCGTACATCGCGTTTGTCAGCGCGTTCTTCTTGTCGGGTCGCGCCATCGTCAGAATCAGGATGCCGCCGTCGTTTTCGATTTTGATGTGTTCGGTCACTGCACTTCTCCTCTTGGAAACCTGGTTTGAAAACTGGTGAGCCAGCGCGCGACGATTTCGATTTCGGCGTCGGTGAATCCCTCGGCGAGGCGTGCGTTGATTTCGGCAAGCCCGGCCTTCGATTGTGCCAGTGCCACGCGCCCGACCGGCGTCAGCCAAAGCCGCCACGCGCGGCCGTCATCCGGATCGGCGCGCCGCTCGATCAGGCGAGCCGCCGTCATCCGGTCCACCAGGCCGCTGATGCCGGGCGGACCGAGGTCCAGCGCCGCACCCGCCTCGCCCATCAGGGCCCCGTCGTGTTGACCGAGGATAAAGAGCAAGCCGGATTGCGCGGCCGTCACCCCGTTCCTCTCTGTCTTCGTGGCGACCCATCGCTGCAGCCGCCGCTGCGCGACGTTGAGCAGGAAGACCAGCCGGCGGTCCGGGCGGGAGGTCACTTGCGGACGCGCTCCTGGGAATTTAGTTCGCATACGAAATATCTACCCGAAGGCCGGGAGCTTGTCACTACTGAATGTGATGTCGCACCCTCGGCACCGAGCGAGGTTCCGCGGCCGGCCTGCGCCGGCGAAGAAGGCGCCCGCTTCCACCCGGAATTCCTGCTCGACTGCGTACCAACCGGTCCCAGGGCGCGGCCCCGCCCAATGGAGCGGTCCAGGAGAGCGGCCAAGTGATTGGTTGCCCTTTGGTCCCGGCGGGAGGATGCTGTCGACCCTGGGCAAAGGGAGAGCGGCATGAGCAAGGCAGGCCTCGACAATCGCCACCGCAACCACGATGGCGAAATCAGCCACAAGCACGGCGCCACGCTGGTTGGCACGTTTCGCAAGATTTACGGACAGGGATTCGCCGCCGGTTATCCGGCAACCGAGAAGCTGAGCGACGTCTTGCTTCAGCTCAACGAGACCTCGCTGAGCCAGCTTCGCCGGGATTACGAAACCGGTCACCTCGAACACAAAATCGCGAAAACGGCGAAGTAAAACCCCGCCTCCGCGACCCTGCCCACGTTCGCCGACCGCGACGGCAGCGGCGGCGTGTCGATCGATGACCAGATGTTTTGACGCGCTTTCTTCACGCCGCTTCGCCTGAAAACGTCGACGACGATAGCAACAAGAGCAAGGATACCGTGATGAACCTGCCAACGCATTTGCTGCTGACCACCGTGGTCGGAAGCTATCCGCAGCCGGAATGGCTGGTGGACCGCGCGATGCTGTCGAAGGTGGTGCCGCGCACGCGCATGCATGCGATGTGGCGGCTGCCGCCGGAGCATCTGCAGGAAGCGCAGGACGACGCCACCATCGTGGCTGTCCGCGACATGGAGCGCGCCGGCATCGACATCGTCACCGACGGCGAAATCCGCCGCGAAAGCTATTCCAACCGGTTTGCGACCGCGCTTGAAGGCATCGACGACGAAAAACCTGACATGATCACCTCGCGCAGCGGGCAACAGACGCCGGTGCCGCGCGTGGTCGGCCCGGTGAAGCGTAAGGGCCCGGTCGAGCTCCACGACATGGAATTCCTGCGCAGGAATACCGACCGCGCGGCCAAGATCACCCTGCCCGGCCCGTTCACGATGAGCCAGCAAGCCAGGAACGAGTTCTACAAGGACGACGAAGAACTCGCGATGGCGTTTGCGGAGGCCGTCAACGCCGAAGCGCTGGACCTGCAAAAGGCCGGCGCCGACGTGATCCAGCTCGACGAGCCCTGGGTGCGCAACAATCCGGACCTCGCAAGGCGCTATGCCGTCAAGGCCATCAACCGCGCATTGGCCGGCATCACTGTGCCGACGGTCGTGCATCTGTGCTTCGGCTATGCCGCGGTCGTGCCGGGTTCGACCAAGCCGGCGGGTTATTCGTTCCTCGCCGAACTCGCCGACACCAGCGCCGAACAGATATCGATCGAGGCCGCGCAACCGAAGCTCGATCTCGGCGTACTCAAGGATCTCTCATCGAAGAAGATCATGCTGGGCGTGCTTGATCTGGGTAATCCCGAGATCGAGACCGCCGCCATCGTCGCGGATCGCATCCGCAACGGCCTCAAGCATGTCGCGGCCGAACGTCTGGTGGTGGCGCCCGATTGCGGCATGAAATACATGCCGCGCCACGTCGCATTCGGAAAGCTGAAGGCGATGTGCGATGCGGCTGCGATCGTACGCAAGGAAATCAGCTAGGGCGCTTGCCCTCGCACCTAAACCTCGGCGTAGAGTTCGATGACGTTATCCTCGGGGTCGCGGAAGAACAGCGCGCGATGGTGCCAGCTCGGTATATCCCGGGGCGGGCTCAGGATTGTCACCCCCCTGGATTGCAACGTCGCATAACAGGAATCGATCAGATGCGGCGCAACCCGGAAGGCGAGCTGGACCGCGGCCGAGCCGGGGGGAAACGGACCATCGTGCCACGCAGCCCAGGGACCGCGCGGCCTCAAGGTGAGCAGCGCGGAGCCGACCTGAAAGCTGACCCAGTTCTCACTGTCGTGAGCGAGCGGAAAGCCCATCACGTCGAGATAGAATTGCTTGGTCTCCTGCATCTTCGAACACAGCAGAATGGTGTAGTCGAGATTGCGAATGTCACCCAGACTCATGCAGCTGCCATCCTTGAAAAATCGATCTGAAATGACTGGCCACGCCGCGAGATGGCCCAACGAAAATGATAGCTCTTATGGGACTACATCGTCAAAGCAGCTTGGCGCGGACGAACAGCGCGCGCAATGCGGCGGTCGCCTGCACCGTCAGCATCGCATCTTCAGCGGCGCCTTGCAGCGTCCGGACCGCATCGGCGTGCAACGACTTGAACTCGATCCATTCGACCGAGCTGAGATTGGTGATGAACTGATAGGCCTGGCCGACGGTACCGATCGATACCGTCTTGCCGTTCAAACTGATCTTGAACGTGGCCCGCAGCGGCGTGTCGGAATTGGAGACGTTGTTCGCAGTCATGATGGCGACGTCGAACGCCGCGACGCGGTCAGTCCCTCGTTCAGGCTCGGCACCACGACGAGGCGCTTGACCTGCCCGTTTCGATAGGCCTGCAGGAACTTGTCGTATTCCTTGATCGAGACGCAGCCGTTGGAATCGCCATTGGGCCCGAGCAGATAGGAGTGCACCAGCAATCCGGTTCGTCCGAGCGTGTCGGCATCCCCCACCGGCGTCATGCGAAGCGCCGCGACACCATGAAACAGCTTCTCTCGCGGTTTCAGATCATAGACGTTCGGCGGCGTCGCCCCGACCATGCGCATGGCGACCGAGGCTGGGTTATCCATCAGGCCGCCGAGGCCTGAATGCGCCTCGAGCTTGACGCCGTTCGGCATATAAACGGTCCGCGCCGAGATGTCGTAGACGGCGGTCGTGCTGTCATAACCGAGCGCGCTGAGATCCGGCTTCTTGACGAACAAGCCGTCGCCCGGCGTTAGCGACGCCAGCGTAAAGCGCATCGGCACCATATCGGCCAGCTTCTGGAACATGGTCCGGTCGTCCGACCGCGCCGGCGGAGGCGGCGGCGGATCACCCCGTAGCGCCAGACTGGCTTCGGCCGGCCGCGACCTCGGCAGCGGAATCGCAGGTCCGGCTGGCGCTGCGGGCTGGTCGACCTGCGTGTCCGGCAATAGCTCGGCCAGCTGGCTTTCGATGTGACCGAACTCGGCGTCGAAATCCGTTCGCGCCGGACGGAAGACGGGACGCGAGGGATACCTGATCGACGACGCGTTGCGCGCCGATCCCGATCCGAACCTGTCATCGAACGAGAATGTACCGGCGCTGTTGGCGGCTTGCGGATTTCGTAGCCAGGCAACGAGATCAACATTCATCGACCAGGCGGCCAGCGCCGACGTCACCACGAGCAAGGCAGCGGCCAAGGCGGCCTTGCCGACCAATGGAAAACCGCGGCTCAAAGCAGGCCCGGTCGTGCTCGTGGTCCTGTAATCCATCCGTCCCCGGCTCGGCGCTTCGGAATCAGACCTGATTCCGCAAGGGATTCACCGAATAAGCCCAAATATAATGCAATTCAAAGTAAGGCATAATCGAGACACCGGACCGCGGCTAGGGTCATCCATCGAATTCGCCGCGACCCGGGCAATCTTGGTAAACAGCCGCCGGTTCCGGGTGTGACAATAATGGAGGCATGCTCACGGCCGGATCGTCGGGCTGGTATTCGGCGCAGGCGCCTGTTCCAGCTCGGAATGGTCCGGCAGCTTGTCCGCATGCACTGATAGCGGGGGCCCGATCCAGATCGGATCGGCAAGATGGTCGCGGCGCGGATTCGTCGTGTTCGGATGGACCAGAACGCTCAGCCTGCCATGATTGAGCATCAGCCAGGGCACCAGTTCAGGGAACACCTCTTTGGCAAAGGCCACCTGATACATCGCCTGATCGTGGGGACCGACCTTGACGTCGTGCCAGCGGCCGATTGTCACCGAAAAGCGCTCGCCAATCCAGCCGCGCAACTGCTCGGCCTCGCCTCGCGTCGCCGCCGGATCGTAATAGATGTGGGCATGGTAGCTGGCGATCTCGCTCAGGGATCGCGCAGCCCCCTTCTCCGGCAACTCGCTCATCGCGACCGCTCCGTTTCCTGCCAATCTAATACAGCAGCAACCATCGCCTCAAGCGGCGGTAGGGTCAATCGGCAGATGCTCACCTTTCCGGCAGCGGCATTTGCGCTGACTTCAGCTGCGCCGTTTGCCGCCTTCGAAGACGGTCATACCGGCGGCGGGATCGAGGTCGGTCTCGGTCGCCTCGGTGAGGCGCGCCATCATCATGTAGAAGCCGATCGTCATGATCGATTCGACGATCTCCTGCTCAGAGAAATGCGCGCGCATCCCGCTAAACACCGGCTCAGGCACACGCACATTGTCGACCACTTCCCGGCCGAAGGCCAGCAGCGCCTGCTCGGCTGCATTGAACGCGGCGGCGGCGTAATTGCCTTGTTCGAGGCAGTCGATCTGCGGCTGCGTGACGCCGACGCCGAGCGCGATCGGGACATGCTGGCGCCACTCATAGGCGCCGCCTTCCCGCTGCGCGGCCTGCAGGATCAGCAACTCGCGATTGACGTGGCTGAGCTTCTGCTTATGCAGGATGGAGTTGGCGAACCGCATCGCCGGAATGAAGTTGGTCTCGGCATGCGCCAGCATCCGGAAGATGTTGAGCTTGACCGGCATCCGGTCGAAAGCCGTGCGGATGTCGCCGCTGGTCTTCTCCGGATCGATCAGGGGTAGTCTGGCCATGTGCGTCTCCTGCGCTTGCTGTTTTTCTTTCGACGTTGATCGGGGATCAGCGAGGTCTGACGTCACGGATCGGATCGGAGCCGTCCCAGGCGGCCGCGATCTGCTTGATGTGCTCAAAGAAGCGTCCCTTTCCGCCGCTGATGTCGGAGATCTCGATCACGGTGCCGGGATGGGATTCCGTATCGAAATAGCAGAAGCGGCCCTGCTCGCCGCCGATCTGGCCCTCGTGCCCGACCTTGTAGCCCAGCGACAACGCGCGGTCGTAGAGCGCCTGATATTCCCTCGTCCAGTACGACATGTGCTGCATTCCTTCGCGCCCGGAATCTAGAAACTCCTTGTACATGGAAGGCGCGTCATTCCGTTGCTGGATCAACTCGATCTGAAGATCGCCGGAATTGGCGAGCGCGATGCTCATCTCCACGCCGGACTCGGCACCGCGGTGACGGAAATAGTCGGTCTTGACCCGGTCGATATAGAACCAGGGCCCGACGCCCATCACGTTGATCCAGTGATCCATCGCGGCGCGGATGTCGCGCACCACATATCCATTCTGGCAGACAGCGCCAAAAATGCGACTCATGTTTACCTCCGTTGCCGCGGACCTTAGTCCGCCTATTGCGGACCGCCGCGGCATCATTTCCCGTCAGCCGATCGAACGGCCGCCGTCGATCACGAGCTCGGTGCCCGTGACGTAGCGGCTCTCGTCGCTGGCGAGCCACAGAATGCCATTGGCGATATCTTCCGGCATCGCCTTGAACCCGAGCGGCACCGCGCGTTCGGTCAGCTTGTCCAGTGTCGGCCCGCGCGGCGGTCCCGAATTCGAGCCTGCCTCGGCGGTGCCGATCAGCGTATCCCAGATCGCGGTTTCGGTGATGCCGGGGTGAAGCGAGTTGACCCGCACGCCGTCCTTGGCAGCGGCGCATTCCAGCGCGACGGATTTTGTGAACAGACGGACGCCACCCTTGGTCGCGCAATAGCCGGACACGTTTGGCGAGGCCTTGATTCCCGCGATCGAGGAAACATTGATGATGCTGCCGCCACCGCCTGCGCGCATCAGCGGAAGCGCGGTCTTGACGCCGAGGAAGACGCCATCGAGGTTGACGGCAACCTGCCGGCGCCAATCGGCAAGCGACATGTCGACGACCGGACTGGAGAGACCGATCCCGGCGTTGTTGACGAGAACGTCGAGCCGGCCGAACCGCGCCTTCGTCCTTGTTATCACCGACTGCCAGTCTTCCTCGCTGGTCACGTCGTGATGGAAGTATTCCGCCTCGCATCCGGCCGACCGCAGTTCGCCCAGCAGGCGCTCGCCGTTCTCGTCCTGCAGATCGGTCGCGACGATCTTCGCGCCCTCGCGCGCCAACACGATGACCGCGCCGCGCCCGATCCCGTTGGCGGCGCCGGTCACCAGCGCGACCTTGCCTTCGACCCGCCGTTTCATGCGCTCCGCCCGTTCACGCAAAACCCTCCCGGCCCGGTCGGGCGCTGTTCTTGGAAACGTTTCCACGATTGAGCTTGATGTTTCCAGTGATGTCAATATTAATAGGAAAAGTGCTCTAAATAACGTTTCCAGGCCTACGCCGACTTTGAGCTGACCGGGATCGAATGCAAGCGAATCCGGGCGCTTGGGACGAGACAGCGGGCAAGCAGGACTGATGGCCAGAACCCAGCCGACTCCATCCCTTCGCCCGACCATTCGCGATGTCGCCGCGCAAGCCGGCGTGTCGGTCTCTAGCGTCAGCCGGGTGTTGAACCGCGAGCCGCACACGAGTCCTGAACTGCACGCCCGGATCATGCGCGTGGTTGATCGACTCGGGTTCGAGCCACATTCCGCCGCGCAGGCGCTGCGCTCGCGCGCGAGCAACACGATCGGCTGCATGGTCTCGGATATCTCCAACCCGCTCTACAGCGAGATGGTCAACGCCGCGGAAGAGGAATTGCAACGCGCCGGCTACGTCCTGATGCTCGGCGCAACCCGGCACGCCGAGGAACGCGAGACCGCTTTCATATCCGCGGTGCGCCGGCGGCGGATGGATGGATTGCTGCTGTTCGCCGGAGACAACACCCACAAGGATTTTACAAGCGCGCTGGCCACGCTCGACCTGCCCTGTGTCGGGATCGACCGTGAGGTGCCGGGCGCGCCGTCGGTGCGCGCCGATCATCGCGGCGGCGGCTTTGAGGTGACGCGCTATCTCATCGGCCTTGGCCATCGCCGTATCGCGCTGCTGACCGGGCCTGCGGCGGTGCTGCCGAGTACGGAGCGAGTAGCCGGATATCGGCAGGCGCATATTGAATCCGGACTTGATGTCGATCTCGATCTCGTGCGCCCCCAGGTGCACGGCTCGGGCATCGCCTTCAGCGACGTCTGCCAGTTGCTGCATGGTCCTGCGCCGCCCACCGCTGTTATCACGCTGGGAACGCATATGCTCGCAAGCGTGATGGACGCGTTCGCCAGCAACGGCATTCGCTATCCGAGCGACATCTCGCTGGTGTGTATCGGCGACACGGATCTGGCCCGGCACGCGACGCCGGCAATCAGCACGCTGACATGGGACTTGAGCGAAATCGGCAGGATCGCCGCAAAAACCCTGCTTGAGCGGGTGCGCGACGGCGATCAGGCCCAGGACACGAGGCCGATTTATCTGCCGACCCGATTCATCCTTCGACATTCCTGCGCCGAGCCGCGCGCCAAATGATTTGAGAATCTACCCTGCTTACCTGCCTGTTCTGGCGACCATCAAAAAAAGAAAACACCGGGAAACCCAAGGGAGTTGCGTATGAAGTTCCGCGTAATGCTGCTGACATTGCTGACGTTCGTATTGGCCATTTGTGCGGCACGAGCCGAAGATGCGTCGGACTACCCCTCCAGAAAAATCAAGATGCTGCTGCCGTTCGCGGCCGGTGGCGGCGGTGACGTGATCGGCCGGCTGCTGGCCGACAAGATGGGCAAGCGCCTGGGGCAGACCATTTTCGTCGAGAACCGCACGGGGGCGGCCGGCACCATCGGCACGCAGATGGTCGCGACCTCGCCGGCGGACGGTTACACCATCATGATCGGCGGCATGACCACCCACGTCCTTGCGCCCGCGTCCTATGCGAACCTGTCCTATGACCCGATCAAGGATTTCGCGGTCATCGGCCGCATCGGAACGTCGGCGATCCTGTTGGTGGCCTCGAAGGATTTTCCGGCGAGCGACCTGCGCGGCCTGATCGCAATGGCGAAGAAAGGCGATCAGATCCAGTACGGCACGTGGGGCGTCGGCTCGACCGGACATTTCTGCGCGGAGATCCTGTCGCAGAAGGCCGGCATCAAGCTCGAACACGTCCCGTTCAGCGGCGCGGCCAAGCTTGCCAACGATATGATCGGTGGCCACATCTCGCTCGGCACGCTGGACATGGCGACGGCGACGCCGCTGGTGAAGGACGGAAAATTAAAGGCGCTGGGCACATGCGGGGATCGCTCGCCAAGCCTGCCTGAAGTCGCAAGCTACAAGGACCAGGGGATCGATTTTGAGCGCAGCCTGTCCTGGGTCATGTACGCGCCCGCAGGCGTTCCCGACATCGCCGCGAAGAAGCTTTCAGCAGCACTGCAGGAGTCGATCGCCGAAGTGGACATGACCGAAAGGCTGCTCGCGCTCGGCGTCACCGCGGACTTCATCCCCGGAGACCGGCAGCGCGACATCAATTTGCGCGACATCGAGGCCTGGAAGGTGGTCGCCAGAGAAGCCAAAATCGAGATCAAGTGAACGCGCGGGCGATCCGGCCGAATTGCCGGCACGCCGCGCCCGAAGCTGGCTAGGTTCCCGTTCAGTTTTTCTTGCCGAACAGCACCGGAAGCTGGCGCGGGCCACGCACCGTGCCTTCCGACCAGGTGACCTTGCCGGCCGGATCGAGCTTGAAATCCGGAATCCGCTTCAGCCATTCCTCGATCGCGACCGTCATTTCCATGCGCGCGAGGTTGGAGCCGACGCAGCGGTGGATGCCGAGACCGAACGCGGCATGGCGGTTTTCCTTGCGGTCGATCACCACCTTGTCGGCATCGGGGAACATCGCGGGATCGCGGTTGGCCGCCGGGAACGACAGCAGCACCATGTTGCCCGGCTTAACCGGGCAGCCGCTGATGGTGGTCTCCTTCATCACTTCGCGCGCCATCGTGACCGGCGAATAGGCCCGCAGAAACTCCTCAATCGCGCTCGGCATCAATTCCGGCTCCGCGATCAGCCGGTCGCGGTCCGCGGGCGTATTCGCCAGATGCCACAGCGATGAGCCGATCGCGCTCCAGGTGGTGTCGATGCCGGCAATCAGCAGCAGCCGCAGCGAACCCAGCACCTGGGAATCTTCCAGCGGATTGCCGTCCTTGTCCTTGGCCTTCATCAGCGTCGAGATCAGATCGTCGGTCGGATGCGTCTTGCGATGCTCGATATGGCCGGTGAAATACGCGGTCATCTCCTGCACCGCCTGCACCAGCATGCTCTCGTTCTTGATGCTGAGCTCGAGGATCATGTGGATCCACTTGACGAACAGATCGCCATCCTTCTCGGGAATGCCGAGCATGTGCGCGATGGCGCGCACCGGAACATGCTTGGTGTAGCGCGCCGCGGCGTCGCATTGGCCGTCTTCGATGAATTCGTCGATCAGCTCGTTGCAGATGGCACGGACCCGCGGCTCCAGTTTCGTCATCGCGTCCGGCGTGAACGGCGGCAGCAGCAATTGCTTGGCGGGCTTGTGCTCGGGCGGATCTGAGGTGATCGGAGGCGCGGCGTTGCGCTGCACTTCCGGCCGCACGTCGCGCACGATGACGCGCCGCGAGGAGAAATGCTCGGTGTCGTAGGCGATCTCCTTCACCGCCTGATAGGTGGTCGGCAGATAGCAGCCGAGGAAACGCTTGGTGTGCACGACAGGGCATTCGCTGCGCAACTCGTCCCAGATCGGAAACGGATTCTCGGTCCAGCGCGGATCGGTATGATCGAAATCGTTGACCCAGTCGGTGACCGGAGGATGTTCGGGCATCATGCTGACGGAATCGGACATCGCGCAAATTCCTTTTGCTTGGTTCGTTCAGGACGAGCTTGATTTCAGGACCGGACTATCGCCGCTATTCTTCCTGCACTTCGATCGCGATTTCGGGGCAATTGGTCTGGGCGAGCCAGGCCTTGTCTTCCATGCCCGCGGGGACCGAACCGTCGCCGACTTCATGGGCATTGCCGAATTCGTCGAGCTCGAACAGTTCCGGCGCCAGCGACTTGCAGCGTGCGTGTCCCTGACATTTGTCCTGGTCGACGCGGATCTTCAGCTTTCCCGACATGCGAGCGCTCCTTCAAGCCGCGCGCGCTCGAGTGGCGCGTCGCATTTCCTCATGTTGATTTGGGCGCTGCCGGCCGCGGCCGGTCCGCCTCTTCAAGTTATATCCTATTACATTATCGTCGCGATTGTGCTGTCAAGCGGAAAGTTATAGATCATTACACTGAATGCCGCCTCGCCCCGCACGTAAAGCGCTCAACACCTATCACCATGGGGATCTCCGCGATGCCCTGGTTCAGGCCGCGCTCGGGGAAGTGGAACTCGGCGGCCCCGAAGCGATCAGCATCAGTGCGCTGGCCAAGAGGCTCGGCGTCTCGCAGCCGGCTCCCTACAAGCATTTTGCCGACCGCGAGAGCCTGCTCACGGCGGTAACGGCCGAAGCCTTCCGCCAGTTCAACGCCATCCTGCGCGAGTCGATCGGAAAACCCTCCAGGCGTTCGAAGCTGTCGCGGCTGGCGCAAGCCACATTGGATTTCGGTCTACGCCGCAACGGCGTCTACCGCCTGATGTTCGCCTCACGGATCATGGCATGCGCACCCAAGGGCAGCGAGCTGCACGTCGCCGCGATGGAAACCTTCGAGCTGCTGCTGGAATCCCTCGAAGCGCCCGCGGTCGGATTGCTGCGCGAACGCAGCGCCCTGCAAATCTGGGCCGCGCTGCACGGCGTGGTCATGCTGGCCGAACAGGGACTTCTCACCGGCCAACTTGCCAATGTCAGCCGGGAAGAACTGGTCGAAGATATCGTCGAGCAGACCAAACTGGCGCTGGCGGTGGCCATCAAGACGGCGGACAAGAACGGCCGATAAGGCTCACCCGGTCCTCATGGTGCGGCGTCCGCAAATCCGTTATCATGGGACCTGAGTAGCTGTTGCCGGAAAAGCGGCTGCCCTGGATGCGAGTGGGCCGGTGCAAGTTCGATTGAAAATGAGATTTGCGCACACCCGGCCGGCGCGAACCGGCCTGCGGCTGGCACTCGGGATATTGCTGTCGCTTTGCTGGTCCGGGCTCGCGTCTGGCAAGGACAATGGCGAGGATGAAGATGAGCCGGCCAAGCCGAAGCCGGTATTGCCGAACATCTATCTCGACTTGCGGACGATCTACACCACCCTGCCGGCAGGCACGCTCTCGATCGGCTTCAACGCGCCGCCACTATTGTCGACGCTGTCGAACCTGACATCGCTCGGGACCTTGTCCTCCCCGGCCAGCCGAAGCATCAACCTCGACATTCCCGTGACGGTCGACGTCAACGAGTGGCTGTCGGTCTATGGTGGCGTCAGCGGCGCTTCGTCCCAATCGGGCAGCCTGCCCTGGTCGTCGTTCGATATCTACGGTTTTACCGTCGGATTTCAGGCCGACCTCTATCAGCAAAACGGCGGCATGTTTCCAACGGTGACGATACAAAGCAACGCATCGCGATCGATTTCCGACGCGCCATTGGCCACGACCTCCTACAATACGATCCTCGAATTCGGCTACGCGCTGAACCCGGACGAAACGCGAGGACTGCTCGCCGGTGCGCAGTACACAAAGATCATCGTCGATTCCATATTCGCTGAAGTGAAGCCTGGCTATGTGGGCTATGTCGGCGGCTACTATCAGTGGGACAACAACTGGAAGCTGACCGGCCGCCTCGGCGTGCAATCGTTCGGCGGTGCGCAGCTTCTCAATCTCACGCCGTTCCCGGCCTTCACCCAACCGATCGTACGGCTCGATCTCGACCGCATGGACGACGACGACAACCGCCTGTTCGGCGTCACCGCGCAGATCGCCTGGACGCCGAAGCCGTCCTATCAGCTGACGGTGAGGACGCCGCTCTATGCGATCAAGAATTAAGGCGCGTTCCGGCACCCGCGGATGCCGCCCCCGGTCACACTGACACATTCACATCCAGGAGAAGACATCATGACATCCAGCGACGGCGCACGGACGCTCGAGGGCAAGGTTGCATTGGTCACCGGCGCGGGCCGCGGGCTCGGCCGCGCCTTCGCGGAAAAACTGGCTGCGATGGGCGCCGACGTCGCGATCCACGGCATGCGCGAGAACGGACCGGCCGAATATGGCGAGGGATCGACGCTGACCGCGGTCGCGGAAGATGTCGCCAAGGCGCATCGCGTGCGCACCGTTCGCGTGCTCGGTGATCTCACGCAAGGCGTCGACATCGCCCGCGTGGTCGAGACCACGACGCGCGAACTGGGGCCGATCGATATCCTTGTCCACAATGCCGGCGGCGACATCGCCGCCAAGGGCGGCAAGCCGGATCCGAACGACGCCATCACGATCAAGGAAGAGGACGTGCGCGCGGTGCTGGATCGCAACCTGCTCAGCACGATCCTGACCTGCCAGGCGGTAGCGCAGGAGATGATGCAACGGCGCCAGGGCCGCATCGTCACCGTCGGTTCGGTCGCGGCCTTCAAGGGCCGCACCAACGGCTCGATCTACGCCGTCGCCAAGGCCGGCATGACGCATTACACGCGCTGCCTCGCCGACCAGTTGCGCGCCTACGACATCAATGTGAACTGCATCGCGCCGGGCGACACCCGCACCGGCCGCTTCATGGGCACGCGCGCGGTCGACCAGAATCGTCTGGTCGAAACCGGCACGCTCGATCGCATCGCCACCGTCGATGAAGTCGCGCGCGTCGTCGAAATGTTCGCTGGCCCGATGGGGGCGTTCGTCTCAGGACAGGTGCTGCGCGTCGACGGCGCCGGGCAGTGCTGGGCGGCCTGACACCCGCTCTCTCAACTGGTCAAATTCGCCGGAATGGTAGGTGGCGCCGTCAGGCGTCACGATTTCGACGTCCCAGCAGCCGTCCGATATCAGTTCGTCGGCCTTTTTCATCGCGGCCAGCACCGACTCCCGCCGCAAGGTCACGGTTCCCGATGTATCGAGCGCGGTAATGAGAAATACCATGGGCGGCTCCTGTTTCGGATTCGCACCAGTGTGGCTGGGAATACGGCCGGGTCAAGCGGCATGAATTGGAGGCCAGGAGAAGAAAAACCTACCCCGGAACGGCAGCGGGAAAGGGGCTTCCACGTTCTGGCCGCAGATTGCATACCGCTACCCTTGCTTCCGGGCCGAACTGGGCGACATTAGGGGCTCGTTCAATGGAAGCCGTTATGAGCCCGCCCGCCTTCGATCCCTTTGGAGAACTGGTCCCGACCGCCGATTCGGCGGCCGCGCCGGAGCGTGCGCCGAGCTGGCTGAAATCGGCCGGTGTCGGGCTGTTCTGGGGGCTGGTTGGCGTCATCGTGCTGGCGCGCGCGATGTACTTCGAACCGGGCGCTTTCAGCTTCGGGCAGGCCGTGGCGTGGGCACAGGGCCTGTTCGGGTTGCTCTAGGGGCACGCGATACGCCCGCCCCGGTTGAAGCGAGAAGAAAAATACTCTCCCCGCCTCGCTAAATCGAAAATTTATTGGTGAAGCCGAGCAGGCCGGCGCATAAACTGTTCTCCAAAACGGGGGGCATGTGCCGCAACAAGACCACGAGACGGACGGGATAAGGTCGGAACCAGGCGCGCTCGGCCGCAGCCTGGCCCTCATTCCCGGCATCGCACTTTGCGGCGCGATCACCGCCGTCTCGCTTGGCGCCCAACTGGTCGAAGAGCACATATTCGCCCACCCCTATGTCGAAGCGCTCGTCATCGCGATCCTGCTCGGGATGGCGATTCGCACTGCCTGGCACCCCTCCGAGCGCTGGCGCTCCGGCATTGCCTTCAGCGCCAAACAGCTGCTCGAGGTCGCCGTCATGTTACTCGGCGCTTCCGTCAGCTTTGCCGCGATCGTGGCGTCCGGCTACCTTTTGGTCGCAGCGATCGTCGCTACCGTCATCATCATGCTGGCTGTCAGCTACGGCCTCAGCCGGATGCTCGGCCTGCCGACCAAAATGTCGATCCTGATCGCCTGCGGCAATTCGATCTGCGGCAATTCGGCAATCGCCGCGGTGGCGCCCGTGATCGGCGCCGATGGCGACGATGTCGCCTCGTCGATCTCCTTCACCGCGATCCTCGGCGTCCTGATGGTGCTGGGCCTGCCGCTCCTGATCCCGTTGCTCGCGCTGTCCGCGACGCAATACGGCATTCTGGCGGGTCTTACCGTCTATGCCGTTCCGCAGGTGCTGGCGGCGACCGTCCCCGCCGGTATCGTCGCCACGCAGATCGGCACGCTGGTGAAACTGGTGCGCGTGCTGATGCTGGGGCCGATCGTGGTCGGGCTCTCGCTCGTCGCCGCGCACCGCCGCAAGCGCCATGCCGACGCGACCAGGGCGGTTGCGATCAGCCCGTTCAAGCTGGTGCCGTGGTTCATCATCGGCTTTCTGGTGCTCGCCGCGCTGCGCTCGCTTCAGCTCGTGCCGGACATCGCGGTCGCGCCGGTGACCAAAACCGCTGGTATCCTCACCGTGCTGTCGATGGCCGCGCTCGGGCTTGGTGTCGACGTACGCGTTCTCTCAACGGTCGGCGGAAGGGTCACCGCCGCGGTCACGCTGTCGCTGCTCCTGCTGCTCGGCCTGAGCATCGGACTTGTGCATTTCTTCAGATGAGCGAGCCGTCAGTGTAGCCTACGCCGTTCTCATTCCGCCCAATTGTGCAACAGCCGATCGATATCGCCGCCTGCGGTCACAACCAGCGTCACGATGTCCTTGCATGGCCGCATCTTCTACATAGCCATCCGGCGTTTCGTCTATCAGACTCCGACGCCGACGCAGCTCGATGACGTCGTCGTTGACGCCGTCAGGCTATTTCTCGAAGGCTCAAAGTCCCTGATGCCTGAGCTTGCCGCATCCAAAAGCAAGCCCTGATCACAATGCGCGACTCGTTGGCCAAGAACCGTCGGGACTCCGCGGAAATCATACCCACTCGGCGCTGAGGATGCCGCGGTACCTGAACGGCAAACCGCGACATGATCTCTTGCCCCTTATGATTGCCCCGACGGCTGCGTCATTGCTCTTCCACTTCCTTGAACGCCTCCCGCGCGTTTCGGAAGGCATCGATTCCCGAAGGGATGCCGCAATAGACGGCGACCTGAAGCAGGATCTCCTTGATCTCGTCCTTTGTAAGCCCGTTCACGAGGGCCCCTTTTACGTGCAGCTTCAGTTCGTGGGGACGGCCCAGCGCACCGAGCATGGCCAGATTGACGATGCTGCGGGTACGACGGTCCAGACCTGGCCGCGTCCACAGAGCGCCCCAGCAAAATTCGGTCGACCATTCCGCCATCGTCCGGGTGAATTCATCGGCGCCGGCAATGGATTTGTTGACGTAATCCTCGCCGAGCACTTCCTTGCGAACCTTCAGGCCCTTGTCGAACAACTCAGTCATCGTTGGTTCCTTTCATTGTTTGAGAACTGTTTTTCAAGGCGGCGCGGCTCAGCCGCGCGCCCCCATCAGGCTTGAGGCGTCCGCAAGCTCGTCGAGACGCCAGACACCATCGATGATGCGATCTATATCCCAATCAGTCCTGCCCAGCCGCGCGCAATCGCGCAGTTTCGCCTCGATATCCCGATCCGACAGCGGATCGGCAAGACTACCCTTCGCTTGCATCACGATCTCGGTGAGCGTCTCACCCGACGTCAAACGGATGATGACACGCGCAGCACCATCCGGAAGCGAAGCGTCAAGCTCAGCCCGCACCTTCTGGCGCAGGGATACGATGTCGGGCCGAAATACGGTCGCGTCCGCGAACTCGGTGACGCCGGCCGCCCCCACCAACAGCGCGCAGGCGGCGCAGTGCTGGATGCTGACCCGCGCGTCGCGTTCGTTGCCAACCGGCCGGTCGCCGCGCGCGAGCAGAAGGGCTGAGCCCTGCACCGTAATGGAGGTGATATCATCGATGCGCCCGCCCAGCTTCGCCCGCAAATTGAAGCAGGCGTCGATCACGGCGTGAAACACGATACCCGCCGGATAGGGCTTGTAGGAGTTCTTCGCGATCTCCCATGTCTTGCCGAGGCTGCCGGTCAATCGCCCAAGATCAGGCTCGTCTCCCATGGCGCGGGCCCAACCGAGCGGTCCCTCAATGGCGCGGGGCGATGCGGAATAGCCTTCGGCCGCAAGCAATGCTGCGAACAGGCCGTTGCGCGCCGCGTTGCCGACGCTGACATTCTTGGCGGCGCTCGGGAGATTCTCGATGATTCCGGCCGACTGGCTGGCGGCAATTCCGATCGCATTTGAAATCTGGTCCGCCGGAAGCCCGAGCAGCTTGGCGCAGGCTGCGGCCGCACCGAATACCCCGCAGGTCGAGGTGATGTGCCAGCCGCGCGCATAATGGCCGGGGGACACCGCGTTGCCGATGCGGCATTCGACCTCCACGCCGAGAATGAATGCCGTGAGCACAGCCTGCCCGGAAAATCCCCGCGCTTGCGCCAATGCCAGGACCGGTGCTGCAACAGGTGCCGCCGGATGAATGATGGTGTCCAGATGGGTATCGTCAAAATCGAGCAGATTGGCCGAAACCGCGTTGACGAACGACGCAGCCAGCGCATCGAGCCGTTCCGGACGACCGATGACCGCGGATGTCGCGGCGCCGCTGAACGGCAACAACGTGCGCAACGCGGCAGTGACGGCGGGATCATTCGCCGACCCGAGCGCGGTCGCGAAGAAGTTCAGGATCGAGCGTTTCGCTTCGTGACTTTGCGCGGCGACATCCACCCACACCGTGCCGGCAACGAAATCGGCGAATGTCGTGCCGGCGCCTTGCGCTTCATCTTGCCGCACTGAGTGAATTCCTCGGTCCTTGTTTTTCCGACCCTATTCCGGCGCGACATCGCCTGTCGACAAGAATCTTATGCTTGACAGATTGACTGACAATCTGGAAATTTGGCGAAACGCGACCGGGGAACCCCCGGCGCGGCAAGAACAAGAATGCGCCCCGGCTTGCGGCGCGACAGGGAGCGAACCATGGCAGCGGAAACAATCGGCTTTGTCGGAACGGGCCGCATGGGCGGACCGATGGCCGGGCGCCTGCTCGACGCCGGCTACTCGCTGTGCATTTACGATTCGCAGAGCGAGGCGACCAAGGCGCTGGTTGCGCGCGGCGCACGGCTTGCGAAATCACCCGCCGAAGTCGCATCGAGCGCGGATATCGTGCTTTGCAGTCTGCCTACCCCTGATATCGTCAAGGCGGTTGCGCTGGGGCCCGATGGAATCGTTGCCGGAAACCGCGCCACGGTGCTGATCGACCTGTCCACCACCGGACCCGGCGCCGCCAAATTGATAGCGAAGGGATTTGAAGCGAGGAACCTGACCCTGGTCGATGCGCCTGTCAGCGGCGGCATCAAGGGCGCGGTGAACGGCACGCTCGCGGTCATGGTGTCCTGCCCGAAGGCGACCTATGACCGGGTTGAGCCGATCCTGAAACATTTCGGAAAGCTGTTTTACACCGGCGACAAGCCGGGCACCGCACAAACCGCGAAACTCGCTAACAATCTGATGGCGGCTGCGGCTCTGGTGATTACCTCCGAAGCGGTGGCGATGGGCGTCAAGGGCGGCGTCAACGCCAAGGTGCTGATCGACATCATCAACGCCAGCAGCGGGCGCAACAGCGCCTCCGAAGACAAATTCCCCCGCGCCGTGCTTCCCGGCACCTTCGATTTCGGATTCACCACCGGCCTCTCCTACAAGGACGTCCGGCTTTGCGTCGATGAAGCCGAAGCCATGGGCGTTCCGATGGTCTGCGGCTCGGTCGTCAGGCAGATGCTCGCGATTACCAATGCCAAGTATGGCGCGTCATCCGACTTCACCTCGATCGCCAAAGTGCTTGAGGAATGGGCCGGCGTCGAAATGCGCGGCTAGACCGAAGCCACCGGCGCGAGGGGCGATGGCCATGACGATCGGATCGAGCGGACCAGGCGAGGTTTCGTTGGCGCGAGCGCTGACGCGCACCGCGCTTGCCGTCGCCCCCGACCGTTTCGACGCTGAGGTCATCGCCAAGGCAAAAATCTGCCTCCTCGATTTTCTCTCCTGCGCATTCGAGGCGCGCAATCACCCGTGGAGCCGCCAGGCGATCGGTATCGCGCGCGAGGTCGGAGACGGCGCAACTGTCATCGGCACCCACACTCGCGCCTCGCCTGGCGACGCGGCCTTCGCCAACGCGACCATGGGCCACGGCCTGGTGCGCGAGGACATGCACGCCGCCAGCATCTGCCACCATGGCGTGGTGATCTGGCCGACGTTGCTCGCATTGTCGGAACGAACGCCGCTATCAGGCGCGACATTGCTTGCTGCTGCAATCATCGGCTATGAGACCGGCGCGCAGATCGGCCGCGCGCTCTTTACCTCCGATCTCGCCCGCCTCTACCGGCCGACCGGTCTTGTGACGCCACTCGGCGCAGCGTTAGCGGGAAGCTATGCCCTTGGCCTTACCGAAAATGCCGCAACCAGCGCCATTGCCATTGCCGCCAACACATCGGCCGGCCTGAACGAATGGCCGCGCGCCGGCGGCTCCGAAATGTATTTCCACCCGGGCTTTGCAGCGCGTAACGCGATTGCGGCGATCGAATTGGCGGAGGCCGGCGCCCTCGCTTCGGAAACGATTCTCGAGGGCGAAGCCGGATTGTTCGCCGCCTTCGGCCGCCGGCCCGCCCCCGACGATATCCGTTTGTTCAACGGCGCCGTGCCGGAAATCATGGCCGTCTACAACAAGCCGGCTCCCGCCTGCAATTTCGCGCAAACCGCAGCCCAGGCTGCCCTGCGCGCCGCGCGCGAATTCGGATCAACGGACGACATCGCGACCGTTGCCATTCGCGTCCCCGAAGCCGCGGCCCGTTACCCGGGCTGCGATTCGAAGGGGCCCTTTCACAACGCGCTGCAGGCCAAGATGAGCATTCCCTTCAGCGTCGCCGCCGTGCTGGCGCGCGGCGCGCTTGAAGAAGAAAACTACGCTGACATCGACGATCCCAGGACACTCCGCCTCGTCGAGCGGACCGAGCTGCAAAGCGCGCCTGATCTTTCCGCCGCATTTCCCGCGAACCAGGGCGCCGAGATCCTTGTTGGCCTGCGTAATGGAAAGATCATCCACCACCGCCTCGACAACGTGATCGCGGCCACACCGGACGAAATCCGCAGCCGCTTTCGGCGTGCTGCTTCCGGCGTCATCGGCGACAAGCCCGCGCTGTATCTGGAAGAGCTGGTGAGCAACTGCACATCGCTTCCGGACAGCCGCCTCATCGCCGCCCGGTGTCGGCTTGAACCGTCCGGGCAGCGACTGCGGCCGGCATCATGATCGATAACGACAAACTGAAACTGGGGAGCAAAATGTTCAAACCGGAAATGGCCAAAACAGCCACAGCGATGGCCGGCACGAAACACCGATCCTCCCTCCGCACGAGAGGTTTTCAGTGACCCAGGCCCTGGAAGGCTTCCTGCAAGCACTGTCTGCCGGACTCCTGATCGGCGCGGTCTACGGCCTGATGTGCGTCGGGCTCGGGCTGATCTTCGGCGTCATGCGGGTGATCAATTTCGCCCAGGGCGATTTCATGATGCTCGGCATGTATGCCGCGTTCTATTTCTTCACCGCGTTCGGCGTGCAGGCGGCATTCGGCAACACTTTCGGGCCATTCGTCGCGATCCTGCTGGCCGGCCCGGTGCTGGCCGTGTTCGGCTACTTCGTCCATCTTACCCTGATATCGCGCGTATCAGGCATGCGCACCTCCTCGCTCGAGGGCGACGGTCACTATGCCCAGCTCATTCTGACGCTCGGAATCGCACTGATCCTGCAGAATGGCGGCCTGCTCGTGTTCGGCTCCGTACTGGCCTCGATCCGGACGCCGCTGTCGAGTTCGGCGTGGGAGCTTGGACCGATGCTTTATGACGTCAGCGTCTTCATCAACAAGGCGCGCGGGATAGATGCCGTCGTTTCGCTGGTGACGATGCTGCTGCTGACGCTAATGATCACGCGGTCGCGGATCGGAAAATCGCTGCGCGCCGCCGCCGACAACCCTACCGCGGCGACCTATATGGGCATCGACGTCGACCGCGCGCACCGCATCGCCTTCGCGCTCGGCACCGGAATCACCGCGATTGCTGGCGGCCTGCTCGCCACCAACTATCCATTCCATCCCTTCGTCGGTGTCGAATACGTCATCGTCATGTATGCCGGCGTCGTGCTCGGCGGCATGGGCAGCCTCATCGGCGCCTTCTGGGGCGGCATGACGATTGGCCTCGTGCAGCAGATGTCGACGCTGATCCTGCCGACGCAATTGCAGAACGCCGCGATCTTCGTCGTGTTCCTGCTGATCATCTTCTTTCGTCCGCAAGGCTTCTTCGGACGCATGGTCGAGAGGACATGACCATGCACGGATGGCGTTCACTGCTGCCTATCCTCGTCTTCACCGCGCTCTATGCCGCGGTGTCGCTGAGCGTGACCAATTCCTATTACCAGCTGGTGATGACGCTGGTTCCTGTCTGGGCGATCTTCGGGCTGTCGTGGAATCTGCTGAGCGGATACACCGGGCTGATCTCGTTCGGTCATGCCGCCTTCTTCGGAGTCGGCGCCTATACCGTCGTGCTCTGCCAGATCCATTTCGACCTGTCGCCGTGGGTGACGATCCCCATCGCGGCCGTTCTCGGCGGTATCGCCGGACTGCTGATCGGCTTTCCGACCTTCCGCCTGCAGGGGCACTACTTCGCATTGGCGATGCTGGCCTACCCGCTTGCCATTCTGTACGTGTTCGAATGGCTCGGCCTGCAGGAAGTCACGCTGCCCATCAAGCGCGACAATCCGATCGCCTATATGCAGTTCGCCGATCACCGTCTCTACACGTTGCTGGCGCTGGCGATGATGCTCGGCACCATCCTGCTGACACGGGCGATCGAACGGTCGCGCTTCGGCATGGCGCTGCTTGCGATCAAGCAAAATGAGGCGGCCGCGGAAGCCGCCGGGATCAACACGCTGGCCTGGAAGCTCCGTGCCGTCACGCTCAGCGGCGCCATCGCCGGGGCTGTCGGCGGGTTCTACGCTGTCGTGTTGCTGGTGGTTACCCCGCAATCCGTGTTCGGCATGCTGGTATCGGCACAGGCGCTGACGGTCGCCATGTTCGGCGGTGTTGGAACAGTCTGGGGTCCGGTGATCGGATCGGTGATCCTGATCCCGCTCGCCGAAACACTCAATGCCGAAGCGGGCTCGCGCTTTCCCGGCATTCAGGGGGTCATTTACGGCCTCGCGATCATCTGCGTCATCCTGCTCGCCCCTGAGGGTCTGTTCTGGAAAGTGCGTGACTCCCTGCGCAAGCGGTCGGCGCCATCGGCTGCGGCGAAGCCGAGCGCGCCGGATGTTTCGGTCGCGACTGCCGCCCCCGCCGCACCGGCGCCAGCGCGCGCCAAACGACCCGCCGGGACAGGCGATGTCGTCCTCGAAGTCCGTAACCTGTCGCGTTCCTTTGGCGGGTTGAAGGCCGTGCAGGATGTCAGCTTCAAGCTGCGACAAAACGAGATCCTCGGAATTATCGGTCCCAACGGAGCCGGCAAGACCACGCTGTTCAACCTGCTCAACGGATTCCTGCGGCCGGGTACCGGCGAGATTCTGCTCGACGGACGCGAGATGTCCGGCCGCAAGCCGCACGAACTCTGCGAGGCCGGCATCGGCCGCACCTTCCAGATCATGCGCCCGTTCCTGCGCATGTCGATTTCGGACAATGTCGTGGTCGGGGCCTATGTGCGCGCCAAGACCGATGCCGAGGCCAGAAAGCTGGCGGCCGATGCGATTGCCCGCGTCGGACTGTCTGAGATCGCCGAGCGCATCGCGGGCGAACTCACGACCAAGGAATTGCGGCTGATGGAACTCGCTCGCGCGCTGGCCGGACAGCCACGCATCCTGCTGCTCGACGAGACGCTCGCAGGCCTCGGACATGACGAAGCCAACGAGGTCGTGGCGGTGATTCAGCGGCTTGCGCGCGACGGCATGACGATCGCGATTATCGAACACACGATGCAGGCGATGGTACGCCTGGTCGACAGTTTCCTGGTGCTCGACCACGGCGCCGTGATCGTCGAGGGCGAACCCGAAGCGGTCACGCGCGACAGCCGCGTCATCGAGGCTTATCTCGGCAAAAAATGGGTGGCCCATGCTCCGAATTGAAGGGCTGACCGCCGGCTATTCCGCGATTCCCGTGTTGAACGGCGTCTCGATCAAGGTCGACGAAGGCCAGTTCGTCGCGATCGTCGGGCCGAACGGCGCCGGCAAGACCACACTGTTCAAGACGATCTCCGGTATCGTGCAGCCGAGCGCGGGAACGATCACGTTCGAAGATCACGACCTGCTGGCGATCCGGCCGTCGCAACGCGCGCATCTCGGCATCGCCCACGTCCCGGAAGGCCGTCAGGTCTTTCCTTCGCTCACGGTGATGGAAAACCTCGAAATGGGCGCGATGACCGAGGCCGGCCAGCGCGACTGGAAACTCAACATCGAGCGCATCTTCGAATGGCTGCCGATCCTGGCCGAGCGCCGCGGCCAGTTCGCGGGCACGCTCTCCGGCGGACAACAGCAGATGCTGGCGATCGGCCGCGGGCTCGCGGGCTCGCCCAAACTCCTGATGCTGGATGAACCCTCGATGGGCCTTGCGCCCACCATCGCCGATTTCATCTTCGAACGGCTGATCGAAATCCGCCGGCAATCGAACCTGACCATCCTGCTGGTCGAACAGCGCGTGGCGGAGGCGCTTGAATCCGCCGACCACGGCTACGTGCTCGAAGCCGGCCGCGTCGCGCTCGAAGGCAACAACGAAACCTTGCGGGCGGACGACCGCATCCGCAAGGCCTATCTCGGCATGTAACCAACAACAACAACAACAACAACAACATTGGAAGGACGAAAATGGGCCAGGACAAGATTGAGGACAACGCAGCCGACAACATCTCGAAGACGTCGCTGACGCGGCGAACCGTGCTGTCAGGCGCGGCGGCGATCGGCCTGTCGACGATGGCGCGCGCGCAAGCGCCGGCCGAGGTCAAGGTTGGCCTGATCGTGCCGCTATCCGGCATCTATACCCGCCCGGGCCAGGTGATGCGCATGGGCGCCGAGATGGGCATCGAGCACATCAACGCGCAAGGCGGCATCAAATCGCTCGGCGGCGCGAAGATGAAGCTCGTCGTGATCGATTGCGGCGACACCACCGAAAAGGCCAAGAACGCGGCACAGCGCATGGTGGCGCAGGAGCCCGATCTGGTTGCGGCGACCGGCTCCTATCTCAGCTCCTTTACACTGGCGGTGACTGAAGTCACCGAACGCGCCGAACTGCCTGTCCTGACGCTGTCTTATTCGGACTTGCTGACCGATCGCGGGTTCAAGTTTATTTTCCAGACCGCCGCGCCCGCCAGTGTGCAATCGCAACTCGGTCTGCCCGAACTGATGAAGCTCGCAGAAAAGGCCGCCGGCAAGCGGCCGAAGACGGTCGCCATGCTGATGGACAATACGGCAACCTCGGTCGCAACCGCCAAAGCGCTGAAGGAGAAACTGTTCGCGCAGGAAGGCCTTCAGCTCGTGGTCGAGGAAGTCTGGACGCCGCCGCTCTCCGACGCCACGCCGCTGATCCAGAAGGTCAGGTCGGCGAGGCCCGACCTGCTGCTATTCATGCCGAACGCGGTCTCCGACGCAAAGCTCGGCCTGGAGAAGATCAACGAGTTCGGCCTCGGACAGGGCAAGATTCCGACCGTGTCCTTCAGCATCACCATTGCCGAGCCGGACATGCTGCAAAGCGTCACCCCGGAAGTCGTCCAGGGCATCATGACGATCGTCGCCAATTGGGGTTGCAAGGGACACGAGGACATCATCGCCGAGCTCAAGGCCAAGTACAAGGAGCCCTGGGCGACTCAGAACGTCATCTCGACCTACGGCGACATGTGGCTGATGAAGGCCGCGCTTGAAAAGGCCGGCAAGGCCAACCGCCTCGCCGTCGCCGATGCGTTCCGCACCCTGGATGGCGGGCCCGCGAAATACTATCCCGGCGGCCAGTTGAAGTTCGACGAAAAGGGCCGCCGTGTCGGTGCCGGCGTCGTCATCGTGCAGTGGCAGAACGGCGTACCCGTCACCGTGTTCCCTTCCGACCTCGCTCAAGCGTCCCCGTTCTGGCCGAAGAAGTCCTGACCATCATGTCGTCAACAAAGATTTCAGGGAGGAATTGTCATGACAAGGAATACCCGATCTGCACTGACACGGCGTAGTTTACTCGCCGGCGCATCCGCCGGTCTGATCTCGTCTCGCGCGTGGGCACAGCAAGCATCCGAAGTGAAGGTCGGATTGCTGGTGCCGATCTCTGGCCTTTATGCGCGCCCCGGAGCCGTGATGCGCCACGGCGCCGAGATGGGGGTCGAGCACATCAATGCGCAGGGCGGCATCAAGTCGCTGGGCGGCGCCAAGCTCAAGCTGGTCGTGCTCGATTCCGGCGACACCACCGAGAAGGCCAAGAACGCCGCGCAGCGGATGGTCGCCCAGGAAACCGACATGGTGGCTGCGAGCGGAGCCTATTTGAGTTCGTTCACGCTGGCCGTCACAGAGGTCACGGAGCGGGCCAACCTTCCGGTCCTCACCCTCTCCTACTCCGACCTGATTACCGACCGCGGCTTCAAGTATGTGTTCCAGACCTCGGCGACAGCGGGATCGCAGGCAAGACAGGCGTTGCCGCAGATCGTGAAGCTTGCGGAAACTGCTTCCGGCAAGAAACCGAAAACGGTCGCGATCATCACCGACAACACCGCAGCGTCGGTATCTTCCGCAAAGGCGATGCGCGACGGCCTGCTCGCCGAAAACGGCCTGCAGCTGATCGTCGATGAAACCTTCACGCCACCGCTCGCCGACGCGACCCCGCTGGTTCAAAAAATCCGGTCAGCGAAACCTGATCTTCTGTTCTTCCTGCCGACGGTGATTTCCGACGCCAAGCTGCTGCTCGAGAAGATGAATGAGTTCGGCCTCGGACAAGGCAAGATTCCGACCATCTCGTTCGGCATCGCAATCGCCGAACCCGACATGCTGCAGACCGTCAGCCCGGAATTGCTGCAGGGCCTGCTCACCTGCGTCGCCAGCTGGGGCGCCAAGGGTCACGAAGCACTGATCGCCGAACTCAAGACCCGCTACAAGGAGCCATGGATGACGCAGAACGCGATCTCCACCTATGGCGACATGTGGGTGATCAAGGACGCGCTCGAGAAAGCCGGTAAGGCTGACCGCGTTGCGGTCGCCGACGCGCTGCGCACCATGGATGCCGGCCCTTCGAAATATTACCCGCTCGGCGAAATCAAGTTCGACGCGAAGGGTCGCCGCGTCGGCGCCGGCATGACGATCGTGCAGTGGCAAACCGGCGTACCGGTCACGGTATTCCCGCCGCAACTGGCGCTGTCGCAGCCATTCTGGCCGAAAAACTAGCTCAAGATTGGATACCGACATGGACAAGGCAACATACGATCGAGGCCTCCAGATCCGAAAGGACGTTCTGGGGAGCGAGTTCGTCGACAAGGCGATCGCATCGGCCGATGATTTCAACCGGCCGATGCAGGACCTCACGACGGAATATTGCTGGGGCTATGTCTGGGGCCGCGACGGCCTCACGCACAAGACCCGCAGCTTCCTCAACCTTGCGATGCTGTGCGCGCTCAACCGGCCGCAGGAACTCAAAACCCATGTGCGGGGCGCCCTGACCAACGGCGCCACGCGCGAGGAGATACGCGAGGTGTTCATGCAGGTCGCGATCTATTGCGGCGTGCCGGCCGGCGTGGACGCTTTCCGTAACGCCAAGGAAGTGTTTGCCGAACTGGACAAGAAGTAACCGAGGAACTTAAGGCGATGCTAAAGGGCAACTGGGCTCTCGTGACCGGGGCGACGGCGGGCTTGGGTCTCGCCGTGGCCGAAAGCCTGGCGGGCGCGGGGGCCAGCATTGTCCTGCACGACCTGACCGAACCGGCGCAGACGCGGGATCGTCTGCGCGCGCAGTTTGGCGTCGAGGTAGTCAGCATCGCAGCCGACCTGGCACAGCGCACCGCCATAGAATCGATGATGGCCAGCCTGCTCGGACGTGTCGGCGCGGTCGATATCCTGGTGAACAATGCGGTGGTACGGCATTTTTCACCGGTCGAGAACTTCCCGCCGGAACGATGGGACGAAGCTCTCGCCGTCAATCTATCGGCCCCGTTCCACCTGATCCGGCTTGCATTGCCCGGCATGAAGCAACGGAAATGGGGCCGCATCATCAACATGGCATCGATCTATTCGACGCGTGCGGTCGCGGACCGCATCGATTATGTGACCACCAAGACGGCCATCGTCGGCATGACCCGTGCGGTCGCAATCGAAACGTCAAAGAGCGGAATTACCTGCAACGCACTGTGTCCGGGCACGCTGCCGACGCCGGCCATTCAGGGAAAGATCGCAGCCATCGCGGCCAGCGAAGGCCGCAGCATCGACGAGACCACCAGTGACTACCTTGCGAGCCGGCAGCCGAGCGGGCGGTTTGTCGCCATGGAAGGCGTCGGCGCGATGGCGGCCTTCCTGTGCAGTCCGGCCGCGCAGGATATCACGGGGGCTACCCTGCCGATCGATGGAGGCTGGTCCATCGCATGAACATCATCGGCTGTCCCACCCAGGAGATCTGCAATGGCTGAAGCATCGAGCCGAAATGCCGTGGTGACCGGCGCCGCCGGTGGCATGGGTCGTGCGATCACGAAAGCGCTGGTCGAAAGCGGGCGGCGGGTCGTGCTCGCCGACCGCGATCCGGCCTCGCTTCGTGCGTTCGCCGCTGAGATGGGCGACAACACATTCCCGATCGAACTCGATATTACCGACACCAAGGCCGTGGACCGCCTGCCCGACCTCATCCCGGATGCCTTCAAACCGATCGACATCCTCGTCAACAACGCCGGCCACGACATCGGCGGCCGGACCCGCTTCGATGTAGGCTCAGCGGACGATTGGTCCGGGATCATCCAGACCAATCTGATCGGCCTGATGCGGGTGACCCGCAGCCTGCTGCCGGAGATGGTCAGGCGTAACGCCGGCAACATCGTCAACATCAGCTCGATCAACGCCGTACGCATCGTCCCTGATATGGCCGCCTACAGCGCCAGCAAGGCGGGCGTGCACATGTTTACTGAAACGCTCCGCGGAGAGCTTGCCGAAACGGCGATCCGGGTCACCGAAATGCAGCCCGGCCTGACCAGGACCAACATCATCCTCACCCGCTACCGCGGCGACCGGGAGAAGGAAAAGGACTACTTTGAGCAGTTCAAGATGGCGCTCGAACCGGCCGACATTGCCCGGTCGATCGTATTTGCGCTGGATCAGCCGCCGCATGTTCAGATTGCGGAGATGATGATTCTGCCCGTAAATCGCTATTGAACCAATGCCGGTGCGAAGGCGGAAGACAATGGACAAACGCGGTGAATTGCAATCCACGCTCCGGATCGAGGACGTTCCGACCGTCCGGTCGATGGTCGCCCAGAAGCTGCGCGAGGCGATCATGTCCGGAAAGCTGAAGCCAGGCCAGCGCCTGGTCGAACGGGAGCTTTGCGAGATGACCGGCGTAAGCCGGCCATCCATTCGCGAAGCGCTCCGGTTGCTGGAAGCCGATGGTCTCGTCAATACCGTCCCTCACCGCGGCCCTGTCGTCAGCACCATCAGCCTCGAGGAGGCAAAGCAGCTCTACGCCGCCCGCGCCGTCCTCGAAGGATTTGCCGGACGCGAATGCGCGCGCCTGCACGACCCCGCCGTCGTCCGCCGGATCGGGGACGCTCTCACCAAGCTGAAAGCGGCGTTCGCCGATTCCGACCTGATCACGGCCCTCGAAGCCAAGACGGAGTTTTATGCGGCGCTGATCGGCGGCTGTCAGAACGCGTTCATCGAACGAATGCTCAGGCCGCTGCACGACCGGATCACGCTGTTGCGGATTACCTCGATGTCGCAGCCAAAGCGCATCAACAAGAGTCTGCGCGAGGTAACCGCGATCTGGCGCGCCATCCAGAGCGGCGATCCCGACCTCGCCGAGAAATGCTGCGTCGATCACATCAACGCGGCGGCCGTGGCCGCGCTCAGCATGATCGAACAATCATCCGCGTCGAACGAGAAGGCGACCGCGGATGAATGACCCAACGCTATTTCGACCAAGCCGTTTCAAGGGGCCACAAGGCCGATAGGAAGCTGTCATGAATCTTGTAAGACGCGTTCTTCTGATGCTGTTGCTGTCGCCCGTACTGCCGGCATTCGCCCAGGAATTCCCGAGCCGGCCGATCACGCTGGTCGTTCCCTTCTCGGCCGGCGGGCCCGGCGACGTCATTGCACGCCTGCTCGGGACATCGATGAGCGCGACGCTGAAGCAGTCGCTCGTCATTGAAAACGTCGTCGGCGCCGGTGGTACCCTTGGAACCAATCGCGTCGCCAAAGCCTCGCCTGACGGTTACACCCTGCTGCTGATGCATGTCGGCCAAGCCACAGCGCCGGCGCTCTACGCCAAGCTGCCGTTCGACCCCGTTGGCGACTTTGCGCCGATCGGTCTCGTCACCGACGTGCCGATGATCCTGGTGGCGCGTGCGAATTTTCCGGCCAGGGACCTCAAGGAACTCGTCGCGCATGTGCGCGCCCAGGGCGACAAGGTCACCTATGGCAATGTCGGCCTCGGCTCCGCGTCACACCTGTGCGGGTTGATGTTCATGAACGCCATCGAAGCCAAGCTCACACCGATCTACTACAAGGGCGGCGGCCCCGCGCTGAACGATATCATCGCCGGTCACATCGACGTCTACTGCGATCCGGCCACCGGACCGACACCCTATATTCAGGCCGGCACCATCCCCGGTTACGCCATCACCAGCAAGAAGCGCGTGCCGACCTTGCCGAGTGTGCCGACGTCGGCGGAAGCGGGGGTGCCGAAGTTCGACGTCACGACTTGGTACGGGCTGTATGCGCCACGCAATACGCCCAAGCCGATCGTTGATGCGCTCGTCGACGCGCTGCAAAAGGCGCTGAAGGACCCGCCCCTGGTCAACCGCTTCGCCGAACTCAGCATGGCGCCGGTCGAGCAGGAACGCGCGACGCCCGCAGCGCTCGAAGCCCTTCTCAAGAGCGAGATCGACAGATGGGGCCGAATTATCAAGGATGCCGGCATTACGCCGCAGTAAAGCGGACTCGGCTCGCGGCAATGGCCGAGGCCGGTTTAGCAGCAGGTGGATCACCGGAGTCGTGTAGAGCGTGAGGAGCTGGGAGACCAGCAGCCCGCCTAGGCTAGTGATGCCGAGCGGCCGCCGTAATTCGGTACCGGGGACGGTAGCGACGATTAACGGTATCGGCGCAAGCGAACGCCATTCGGCCACGGTGCCCAAACCATGTGACACAGGGCACGCCGTACAAGCCGGCGAAGCGTCCGATCCATTGAATTCGTTGAAGATTTTCGGGAGTTGGTACCCCGGCAGCTATTGGTAGCGAGAGAGGGACTCGAACCCCCGACCCCAGGATTATGATTCCCGTGCTCTAACCAGCTGAGCTACCTCGCCACGGTTCATCGTCACGGCCCAATATACCGCAGTCGCGAACGCGCGGCATATAAGGAGTCGGTCGCCGACCTGTCAAGCAACCCCGTCCGGTTCGAAAACTGCCTGCAAACGGCGCTATTTGGGCCGGATCGACTGATCGCCGCCGGGGCTGCCGGGCGGCGGAATCACCGGCGTTTTGCCGCCACCGGGCGTCGGCGCGTGGATTTCGGGATCAATGCCGGCGGGCGGGCACAGCACGCCATCGGAGCGCGCCAGCCTTTCGCCGAGCGGTTCGGCCCGCTGGCCGGTGGTGGTGCCTTCCGGCGCTGCCGCGCCGGAATGCGGCATGGGTTGCATCGGCGCGCAATTGGCGGTCCGAGCTGCCGATGGCGGCGCGGTCGGAGCCGGGGGAGTGGCCGGACTCGGCGGGGCCTGCGCCGCCGCCATGCCGGAGGCCGCCATCAGAACACACGACAGAAAGAGCGAGCGTTTCATTGCCATGCAGGGAAAACGGTCCGCAGCCGCGGAGGTTCCCGGCTGATTTCACGACTTGCGGAAGCGGATCAGCGAAAAATGCCCCATCGGCGGCATCGGCCGCCGTTCGGTCAGGCTGACGCCGCCATGTTTGGCAGCCCAGTTGGTCAATCGTTCCCAGGGGAATTCCGGCCGCCAGCCGAGCCGCCGCGCCAGCGGTGCGAAGGCAAGTTCAAAGACGCGCCGCGGGCCGCTTTCGGCGCCGATGTGATTGACCAGGATGAGTTCGCCGCCGGGCTTCAGCACGCGGATGAAATCATCCAGCGTGCGTTCGGGATCCGGCACCGCGGTGATGACATATTGCGCCACCACGGCGTCGAAGAACGAATCCTTGAACGCCAGATTCTTGGCATCCATCACCGCGAGCGTTTCGACATTGGAGAGGCCGAGCGCGCGAACCCGCTGTTGCGCCCGGCGCAGCATCGGTTCGGAAATATCGACGCCGCACAATTTGGTGCTGCGCGAATAATCCGATAGCGACAATCCGGTGCCGACGCCGACGTCGAGAATGCGCCCGCCGATCTTGTCGGCTTCCGCGATCGTCGATTGACGCCCGTGCTCGAACACCTTGCCGAACACGAGATCGTAGACCGGCGCCCAGCGCCCATAAGCCTTTTCGACCCCCTCGCGGTCGATGTCCGCAGTCATTCCCTTAAGCCCCCGCCCTTGTGCCCCGCATTTTTAGCCGCGCATCACCTCGGCAAGCGGCGGTGAAGTTGCCGCCTGTGCCCCTGCCCTCGCCGAGGCGTTCCGCGCGGTCGCACTTCTGATGAATCCGCCGCCGAGCACGCGCGCCTGCCCCGAGAGCGCGTCGTAAAACACGCAGGCCTGGCCCGGCGAAACGCCCTCTTCGCCGGCGACGAGTTCGACTTCATAGCCGCCATCGACCGCACGCAGCCAGGCCGGCTGCGGCGGGCGCGTCGAGCGCACGCGCACGAACATCTCGATGCCTGCGCCGATCACGCGCTCCAGCGCGCCGCCGCCGATCCAGTTGACGTCGCGCAGCTGGATGCGGTCCATCCGCAGCGCCTCGCGCGGCCCCACCACGACGCGGCGGCTGGCGGCATCGAGCTTGACGACATAGAGCGGCGCGGCTGACGCGATGCCCAGTCCCTTGCGCTGGCCGACAGTGAAATGAACGATGCCCTGATGCTGGCCGATGATTTGGCCGTCGAGATCGACGATGTCGCCGGGCTCGATCGCGCCGGGCTTGAGGCGGCCGATGATGTCGGTGTAGCGCCCGGTCGGGACGAAGCAAATGTCCTGGCTGTCCTGCTTGTCGGCGACCTCGAGGCCAAAGCGCCGAGCCAGTTCGCGCGCCTGCGGCTTGGTCATGTCGCCGAGCGGAAAGCGCAGATAGTCGAGCTGCTCGGGCGTGGTCGCGAACAGGAAGTAGCTCTGGTCACGGTCGGCGTCGGCGGCGCACACCAGCGCCCGCGATCCATCCACGAGGCGGCGCGAGGCGACATAATGTCCGGTCGCCAGCGCGCTGGCGCCAAGCTCGCGCGCGGTCGACAGCAGGTCGCGAAACTTGACCGAGCGGTTGCACTCGATGCACGGCACCGGCGTTTCGCCGAGCGCGTAGCTGTCGGCGAAATTTTCGATCACCGACTCGCGAAAACGGCTTTCGTAATCGAGCACGTAATGCGGAATGCCGATCCGCTCGGCGACATTGCGGGCGTCGTGGATGTCACGGCCGGCGCAGCAGGCGCCCTTGCGATGGGTGGCCGCGCCATGGTCGTAGAGCTGCAGCGTGATGCCGACCACGTCGTAGCCCTCGGACTTCAGCAAGGCAGCCGTCACCGAGGAATCGACGCCGCCAGACATGGCGACCACGATCCGTGTGTCCTGGGGGCGGCCTTCGAGGTCCAGACTGTTCGGCATGGCAGGTCAATCGGCTTCAATCGCGAGGCAGCGCCGCGCGGCAAGAGTTCAAAAAAGCCTTTTACATATAAGGCCTTAAGGCCCGGTCCGGCCCTTTTTGGCCGGACCGGAAGCCCGCTCTTTAATATAGGCCGTATTCCCGGGAGGCAATCAGCCGGACCGGGTTTTGGGCCGGCAATAGACGGCAAATCTTGCCGCCGGGCAGAAAAGGGGGGCGGCCCAGGGCCTCCGCGGCCGACCCGGCATCACCATAAAACATTGAAATAACAAGATATTTTCCTACAATCCAGCGTGGCCCGGTCCTTGCTCAGAGGTAGCCAAGGTTTCAGCGCGAGGGTCGCCCGTGGTTAGTGTCACGTCAGAAGTATTGGCAAACGTGTCTTTTCAAGGCGCGACGGCGAGGTCGGGGCGATCGGATTCCGACCAGGCGGCCGGAAACGACAGCTTTGCCGCGTTGGTCGACAGCAACAAGGCCGCTGCCAACAGCGACCACCGCCCCCAGGACACCGCGCCGCGCCGCGCTGACGATTCTCAAGGCCCGGCGGACCACCGGGCGCGCGACAACACCGCCGCATCGGACAAGGCAGCTTCGGACAAAGCGGCATCCGACAAGGCCGCACGCAGCGACGCGCGCCAGGACTCCACGAGCCGCGATGCCGGCAGCAATGCCCGCGACAACGCCGAGGCCGACACGAAGGCTGACGCAACCCGCTCCAAGACGAAATCGGATTCCCCCAAGTGCGACGCGTCGAAACCGGACGAGACCAAGGCGGAAGGCAAGCCCGCTTCCGGCGAAGGCGCTGCGGCCGCCGATCAGACCGAAGCAAAACAGGATACGGCAGCGCTGGTAACAGCCAGCGCTGTTGCCACCGTGATTCCCGTCGCGACGGCAACAGTGGAAGCCTCGAGCGCAAAAGCTCCGACCGATTCCGCGACGGCGCCGCTTGCGATCGCCGCAGCCGCCATTGCTGCTACCGCCTCGCTCAGCGGCGCTCCGGCGGCCGATGCCGGCGCAAATCCGGCTGCGACCGCCAACGCCGCCAAGACAGCGGGCGCGAAGATCGATGCCCAGACCGAGGTCAGCGTCGCCGTCACCGCGCAGGCCACCTCCGCCGACACCACGGTCACAGGCATTGCATTGGCTGCATCCGCAGCTGCGACGGCTGCCGGTGTGTCGAAAACCGCAACGCAAGCCAAGACGACGGTCGTCACGAAAGAAGCCACTGCGACATCAGGCGAGTCCGACAAGGCTGCCGGCACGATCGCCGCTCCCGCAGCTCCGGCACCCGGCACCATCGTTCCCGCCACCGCACCGCAGGCGGAGGTCGCCGGCCAAGCGAAAGCCGAGAACGGCGTCATCGACGCCGCTAAGGCTGACGTCTCAGGCAACGGCGCGCCGGCACCATCGGCCAATGCGGCCGCCCATGCGCATCCGGTCACGGCCGACGTCAGCCAGACGCTGATGAACGCATCGAACAACGGCTTGCAGGCCGCAGGCGCGATCCAGACGCAGCAGCCGACATCTTCCACCACGCCGGCCCCGGCACCCCAGATCAACGTCGCGGTCGGGACATCAGCGGCGGTGCCGCTCAGCGGGCTTGCGATGGAAATCGCGGCGTCCGCCAGGAGCGGCAAGAGCCGTTTCGAAATCCGGCTCGATCCGGCCGAGCTCGGCCGCATCGACGTCCGTATCGATGTCGATCGCAACGGCCACGTCACCTCGCATCTGACGGTGGAGCGGCCGGAGACGCTGTCGATGCTGCGCCAGGACGCCAACCAGCTGCAGCGCGCGCTCGACAATGCCGGGCTTTCGACCGGCAATGGCGGGCTGCAATTCAGCCTGCGCGATCAATCCTCGCAGGGCCAGAACGACGGCAACCAGTCCAATCCCAATGCCCATCGGCTGGTCGTCAGCGAAGAGGACAGCATTCCGGCGGCGGTTGCCGGCCGCAACTATGGCCGCATGCTCGGAGCGAGCGGCGGCGTGGACATCAGGGTTTAACGGAGAGCGTTATGGGCATAGAAGCAACCATGCCGACACCGATCGTGTCGGCGGCCGGAACCGGCAGTTCGACCTCCACGAGCTCGACGTCCTCGACGGCGACGACGGGGATCGCGGACAATTTCCAGACCTTTCTGACGCTGCTGACGACGCAGCTGCAGAACCAGAACCCGATGGATCCGCTCGACACCAACCAGTTCACTCAGCAACTGGTGCAGTTCGCCGGCGTCGAGCAGCAGCTGCGGTCCAACGAGCAGTTGAAGTCGCTGATCGAAATCGAAAAGAGCGCCCAGGCGACGCAGGCGCTGGTCTATGTCGGCAACACGGTTGCGGTCGACGGCAGCAAGGCGCAGTTCGACAAGTCGGCGACCTGGAATTTCCAGTCGGAGAAAGACACCACGGCATCGATCACGATCACCAGTTCGACGGGACTGACGGCCTATTCCGGCAGCTATGCGCTGAAGCAGGGCGGCTCCAGTTTCGTCTGGGACGGCAAGGGCAATGACGGCGCGCAGTGGCCGGCCGGCACCTACACCCTCACCGCAACAGGCAAGGACAGTGCAGGCAACAACGTCTCGATCTCCACCGAAGTCCAGGGCGTCGTCGATTCAGTCGATCTCAGCGCCTCCCCGCCGCTGCTGTCGATCGGCGGGCAGAGCTACACCACCGACAAGATCAAGCGCGTGGTGCGCCCGTCGACCGCGAGCTAGCGCTGCGGGCTGACGGGTCGCGCTCTCGTCCTCGCCGTCCCGGCCTTCCGCGTGAACGTCCGCAACCCTCTCCGCGTCATTGCGAGCGAAGCGAAGCAATCCATCTCACGACTTGCTGAGGTATGGATCGCTTCGCTCGCAATGACGCGGTCAGACTTTGGATTCAAATTTCAAACAGCCCTTGCCGTCATCGCCCGGCTTGACCGGGCGATCCAGTACGCCGCGGCTTCTCGATTCTTCGCTGACGTCTCTGGAATACTGGGTCACCCGCCTTCGCGGGTGACGACAACTGAATATGCCTTCGCATTCTCGCGACGCATTGCGCCCGAGCTTTGCCAGAAATTCCTTGCCCTCGAAAATAGAGGGCGCAGGGAAGACCGGGTGCGCGCTGCACCCGCGGTCCCGTGTGCGGATTGCACAAAACAACATGCACACGAGCATACAGGGCAGCGGTGAACACCCGGCCTTCCCTGCGCAATGGCTTTACGGCTTATGCCGCGCTCTCCCCGGAGACGAGTTCTTGGTTGACTCCGTCACCACCGGTTCAGCTTGCGCTTAGCCGACGGCTTGACGCCAGCAACGGGCGCCAGGACCACACGGTTTTGCCGTACGCTTATCCACGCCGTCGTCGAGGCGTAAACCAGCGTCCACCGCAACCCGCCCAACGTCCGTGACGACGGCCGACGCCCTCTGAGTGGGACGGGATGGGCAAACATATGCACCTGATTTTCCTTCCGGTAAACAGAAATATTTTTTATTTGAGGGCTTGACACGATTTCCGTAAATCGGAAGTGATTTGCCCGTCGGGTTGATTTGTCGCACGCGCGCAGCGAGATTTCGCTTGCGCACGAGGCGACGCAGCAACGGTAGGGCGGATTGGAGCCAACGGGTCCGCGCAAAGCGGACCCGTTGGGCGTAATCCGCCGATCAGAACCAGCAACCCGCCCAATCACCGTCGCTCGCCGAAATCACCGTCCACCTCGCCGTCACCAGCCCAATCTTCCGGAAACAACCCCGCGCGCACGTCGCGATGAAACGAGGAATACGGCCAATCGCACACGCGCGTGACGAGGCCTTGCCTGAGCGGATTGATGTAGCAATATTCGACATGGCGCGCATAGTCGGACTCGTCGCGGATCAAATGCTCCCAGAACCGCCGCTGCCAGATGCCGCGTTCGTGGCGTGCGACGCGCCCAGCACTGAGCCGCTCCTGTTTCGGCAGCGCTCGCGCGAACCGCGTCTTGATCAGACGCCAGCGCGTGGAGAAATCATGATCGCCCGGCGGCAGTTGCCAGACCGCATGCAGATGATCGGGCAGCACGACGAAGGCATCGATGGTGAAGGAATGGTCGCGGCGGGTTATGGCGACGGCCTCGCGCAGCATCGCGATATGATCGGCGAGCAGGGTTTTCCGCCGCTCCAGCAGGTTGACGGTGAAGAACCAGCAGCCGCCCGGAACGACGATAATTCGGCATGAGAAGCAGGATAGCACATGCTATAGTTGTGGCACGCCCAAGATGGCGGATTACGCCTTCCACTTTCGCTCGTGGAGCTACCGCCGATGTAGTCGGCTCCAATCCGCCCTACCGGCCCTTTTCTGCGTTCGAGCCGCAGCGCATTATGAACAGTCTGGGCCATAGCCGAGTGTTCGACGCTATTGTCATACTCGTTTTCCTCGTACCAACCGGCTCATTCGCATGGCTCTTCGGCGCCGTTGCAGGTATCGCATTTTTCTTGTTGGGACGTGCGCTGCAACCCGCATCAGTTTGACGTTTTTCAAGCGAAGCATGCCCTCGGACTTGTTCCGGCGGTGGAATTCAGTTCGCGTCAAGAAAGCGTAATCCGCCGCACCGGTTACATCGCCAACGGGGTCAGTGCTATCCCGCGCCCCATATCGAATGATGGTCGCGCTTGCGCAATTGGCGAGCGGAGACTTTGGCGAACAGCGACCACTTGGAGCGGTTGGCTGAGATGACTACGGACTGGCGCTGAATGGCGGATTAGCCTTGCACCTTCGCTCGTGGAGCTACCGCCGATGTGGTCGGCTCCGGCTGCAATCCCTCGTCCGCCCAGACGCCTCCCCAGCCCCAGTTCCAGCCATTTCCAACGAGATTCGTATTGAAGCCTTGGGCTTAGGCAAATTTTAAGTCGCACGGCGTAGGTTGTCAGGGTGAGTTCAGTGGTTGAGAGTTTGTGAGTACGCCATGACAGAACCCCATCGCCCGAGGGTAAAATACGTCATCGGGCCTGACGGAAGTCCATTAACAATTGCGGACCTGCCCGCGCCCGGCACCAAACGGTGGGTGATCCGCCGCAAGGCCGAAGTCGTTGCCGCGGTTCGCGGCGGCCTGCTCTCCCTCGAGGAGGCTTGCAGCCGCTACACGCTGACGGTGGACGAGTTCCTGTCCTGGCAGTTCTCCATCGACCAGCATGGCCTGGCAGGCTTGCGGACCACCCGCATCCAGCAATACCGGCAATAAACGCTCCCAAACCGGAAGATTTGATGAAAACCGGCTTCGTTTTGCGAAGCTGGTTTTTTTCATGCCCAAACTTCTTCACCGACTTTAACGGTCGTTAACCATATGGAAACCATCCCCTAGGCAATAATTGCCCAGTCGGTCCCCGGGTACGAATCTGGGCCGAACCCCTGGGGGCGGTTGGTGCAAAGTCTCGTTGCTTTCCTGAAAGGCCTTGGCGCGTCGCGGCTGATGGCGATGGTCGCCGTGACCGCCGCCCTGATCGGCTTCTTCGCGTTCGTCATCATGCGCGTCACGACGCCGCAGATGACCACCCTCTTCACCGACCTCTCGGCGGAAGACTCCTCCAGCATCATCAAGGACCTGGAACGCCAGGCGATCCCCTTCGAAATGCGCAACGAAGGCGCCGTGATCATGGTGCCGAAGGACAAGGTGACGCGGCTGCGGATGAAGCTGGCCGAAGGCGGCCTGCCCAAGGGCGGCGGCGTCGGCTACGAGATTTTCGACAAATCCGACGCGCTCGGCACCACCAGCTTCGTCCAGAACATCAATCATCTGCGCGCGCTGGAGGGTGAACTCTCCCGCACCATCCGCGCCATCGACCGCATTCAGGCCGCGAGGGTCCACCTGGTGCTGCCGGAACGGCCGCTGTTCTCCCGCGAAATCCCCGAGCCGTCGGCGTCCATCGTGGTCCGGGTGCGCGGCAGCCTCGAGCCCCAGCAGATCCGCGCCATCCGCCACGTGGTGGCGTCCGCCGTCAACGGCCTGAAGCCGCAGCGGGTGTCGATCGTCGACGAGGGCGGCCGGCTGCTCGCCGACGGCGCCAGCAGCAATCCCGAGGGCGCGAGCGGCGACGAGCGCCGCACCGCCTTCGAGAAACGGATGCGCAACGAGGTCGAGGCGATCGTCTCCTCGGTGGTCGGCCAGGGCCGCGCCCGCGTCCAGCTCACCGCCGATTTCGACTACAACAAGGTCACCCAGACCTCGGACAAGTTCGACCCCGAAGGCCGCGTGCTGCGCTCCAGCCAGTCCCGCGAGGAATCCTCGGCGACCGCCGGAGACAGCGGCCAGGTCACGGTCAACAACGAACTGCCCGGCAACCAGGCCAATGCCGGCGTCGCGGCGCGCGACCAGAGCAAGAAGAGCGAAGAAACCAACAATTACGAGATTTCCCGCGTCACCAAGACCGAAGTCACCGAGGCCGGCCGGGTCAACAAGATCTCGGTCGCGGTGCTGGTCGACGGCGCCTACACCAAGAACGAAAAAGGCGAGATGGTCTATCAGGACCGCAGCAAGGAAATGCTCGACCGCATCGCTACCCTGGTTCGCTCGGCGATCGGCTTCGACCAGAAGCGCGGCGACCAGGTCGAGGTCGTCAACCTGCGCTTTGCCGAAGCCCCAACCGTGCCCCCGGTCGCCGAGCCGACCGGCCTGCTCGGCATGTTCCAGTTCACCAAGGATGACGTCATGTACGTCATCGAGCTCGGCGTCATGATGCTGCTCGGCCTCGTGGTGCTGTTCATGGTGATCCGCCCGCTGGTCAAGCGCATCCTGGCCGCCGAAGTCGTTCCCGCGCTGGCCGGCGGCGCCGCTGTGCCGGCGCTGGCCGACGGCACCGCCGAAAGCGCGCCGGGCCAGGTCCTGCTTCCCGCCGGCGGCGCCGCCGCGCTGATCGACGTCGCCCAGGTTCAGGGCCAGGTCCACGCCCAGGCCGTGCACCGGGTCGGAGAACTCGCCGAACGAAATCCGAACGAGACCGCCTCCATTGTTCGTCAATGGCTCACCGAACCTGTCGAGTAAGCTGACATGGCCGTACCGCAAACCACCAACGCCAACGACATCACCACCGTCATCTCGGCGCTGGCGAGCCGTCAGGCGACAAGGCCGAAGGGCAAGCCGCTGACCGGCCCGAAGCGGGCCGCCATCCTGATGCTGGCGCTCGGCGAACAATATGGCGGCAAGGTCTGGGCGCTGCTCGACGACGACGAGGTGCGCGAATTGTCGATCCACATGTCGACGCTCGGCACCGTCGAGGCCGACGTGGTCGAAGACCTGCTGCTCGAATTCGTCTCGCGGATGTCGGCCTCCGGCGCCCTGATGGGCACCTTCGACGCCACCGAACGGCTGCTGCAGCAATACCTGCCGAGCGAGCGCGTCAGCGGCATCATGGACGAAATCCGCGGCCCCGCCGGCCGCAACATGTGGGAGAAACTCTCCAACGTGCAGGAAGAGGTGCTCGCCAACTATCTAAAGAACGAATACCCGCAGACCATCGCGGTGGTGCTGTCGAAACTGAAGCCGGAGCATGCCGCCCGCGTGCTGGCGATCCTGCCCGAGGATCTCGCGCTCGACGTGGTCGGACGCATGCTGAAGATGGAAGCGGTGCAGAAGGAAGTCATCGAGCGCGTCGAACAGACGCTGCGGACCGAATTCATGTCGAACCTGTCGCAGACCCGCCGCCGCGACGCCCACGAGGTGATGGCCGAAATCTTCAACAATTTCGACCGCCAGACCGAAACCCGCTTCATCACCTCGCTGGAAGAGGAAAACCGCGAATCCGCCGAGCGCATCAAGGCGCTGATGTTCACCTTCGACGACCTGATCAAGCTCGACTCCGCCTCGGCGCAGACGCTGATGCGCAACATCGACAAGGACAAGCTCGGCATTGCGCTGAAGAGCGCCAATGAAGAGGTCCGCAGCTTCTTCCTCGGCAACATGTCGTCCCGCGCCGGCAAGATGCTGCTGGACGACATGGCCGCGATGGGACCGGTGCGGCTGCGCGACGTCGACGAGGCGCAGGCGCTGCTCGTCAACCTCGCCAAGGACATGGCCGCCAAGGGTGAAATCACCTTGACCAAGAACCGCGCCGACGACGAGCTGGTGTACTGATGGCCGCGCCCGCAAAATTCCTGTTCGACATGGACTTCGGCGCGCCGGACAAGACGCGCGAGCGCCCTGCCACGCCGGCCGAGATCGCGCAGAAGATCGCCGCGGCCGAAGCCCGCGCCTATCGCGACGGCTACGAGGCCGCGCAGCGCGAGGCCAGAGCCGAAAGCGACCGCCGCGCCGCGCTGGCGCTGGAGGAGATCGGCATTGCGATCAAGGGCATCGCCTCGCGCTTTGGCGGCATCGAAGCGCGGATGGAGACCGAGGCGGTCGACGTCGCGGTCGCGGTGGCCCGCAAGCTGTGCTCCGAACTGATCGCCGCCGAGCCGCTCGGCGAGATCACGGCACTGGTGAGCGACTGCTTCTCGCACCTGGTCGCGACGCCGCACCTCGTGGTCCGCATCAACGACTCATTATACGAGGCTGCCCGCGAAAAGATCGAGCGGCAGGCCACGCAGAGCGGCTTCGAGGGCCGGCTGGTGATCCTGGCCGAGCCTGACATTGCAACCGGCGACTGCCGGATCGAATGGGCCGACGGCGGCGTGGTGCTGGAGCGCGCCGCCATCGAAGCCAAGATCAACGAACTTGTCGGGCGCTACATGGCGTCCCGCGATCAGGCTGGAAGGCCGTGAGGACTGAACCATGAGCGACACCGACACCCAGGTCCCGCTGCAAGACCTCAACGCGTCAGACGCGGAGGCCGCGGACGATCTGGCCTACAATGAAGACGAACAGGCCTCGCGCATCGCGGCTGACCTCGAGGCCGTGTTCGACGTGCCGGTGCAGGTCTCAGCGGTGCTGGGGCGCTCCAAGATGGACGTCGGCGAGCTTTTGAAGCTTGGCCCCGGCACCGTGCTCGAACTCGACCGCCGGGTCGGCGAAGCGATCGACATCTACGTCAACAACCGGCTGGTGGCGCGCGGCGAAGTCGTGCTGGTGGAAGACAAGCTCGGCGTCACCATGACGGAAATCATCAAGGCGGAACGCACCTAAAACAACAGCACGCGCATAAGCGGCGCGAACAGACGAACAGGAGACTATGATGCGGCTTCTCATCGTTGGCACATTGAAGGGCCAGCTCACCACGGCCACCAAGATCGCGATGGACAACGGCGCTTCGGTGACCCACGCCGAGACGGTCGAACAGGCGATGGCGGTGCTGCGCGGCGGCAAGGGGGCCGACCTGATGCTGGTCGACGTCGCGCTCGATATCCGCGATCTGGTGATGCGGCTCGAGGCCGAACACATCCATGTGCCGATCGTGGCCTGCGGCATCTCCAACGACGCCCGCGCCGCGGTCGCCGCGATCCACGCCGGCGCCAAGGAATACATCCCGCTGCCGCCCGATCCGGAACTGATCGCCGCCGTGCTCGCCGCCGTCGCCAACGATTCCCGCGACCTGATCTATCGCGACGAGGCCATGGGCAAAGTCGTCAAGCTGGCACAGCAGATCGCGGGCTCCGACGCCTCGGTCATGATCACCGGTGAATCCGGCACCGGCAAGGAAGTGCTGGCGCGCTACGTCCACACCCGCTCGGCCCGCGCCAAGCGGCCGTTCATCTCGATCAACTGCGCGGCGATCCCCGAGCACCTGCTTGAATCCGAACTGTTCGGCCATGAAAAGGGCGCCTTCACCGGCGCGGTGGCGCGGCGGATCGGCAAGTTCGAGGAAGCCACCGGCGGCACGCTGCTGCTCGACGAAATCTCCGAGATGGACGTACGACTGCAATCGAAATTGCTGCGCGCGATCCAGGAGCGCGTGATCGACCGCGTCGGCGGCACCAAGCCGGTCCCGGTCGATATCCGCATCATCGCGACCTCGAACCGCAACCTGGCCGACGCCGTCCGCGAAGGCACCTTCCGCGAGGACCTGCTGTTCCGCCTCAACGTCGTCAATCTGAAGATCCCGGCGCTGCGCGACCGGCCGGCTGATATCATCGAACTGGCGCACCATTTTGCGAAGAAATATTCCGAAGCCAACGGCGTGCCGCTACGCCCGATCTCCAGCGACGCGCGGCGGGTGCTGACCGCCAACCGCTGGCAGGGCAACGTCCGCGAGCTGGAAAACACCATGCACCGCTCGGTGCTGATGGCACAAGGCGACGAGATCGGCGCCGATGCGATCCTGACCCCGGACGGCGACCGGCTCGACCTTGCCAAGACCGCGCCGGCGGTGGCCCACGCCACCTTCGCCGCCGAGCAGGTCACGCGTGCGCTGGTCGGCCGCACGGTTGCCGACGTCGAGCGCGACCTGATCCTCGAGACGCTCAAGCATTGCCTCGGCAACCGCACCCACGCGGCGAACATCCTCGGCATCTCGATCCGCACGCTGCGCAACAAGCTGAACGAATATGCCGACGGCGGAATACCGATCACGCCGGCCGGCGCCGGCGACTATCAGCGCTTTGCGGCGGCGGGCTAGCCGAAACGCTCTCACCGTCATTGCGAGCAAAGCGAAGCAATCCATCGTGCCGCAACGGAAGTATGGATTGCTTCGTCGCTTCCGCTCCCTTGCGCACACGCTTTGCGTTTGTCGCCGGCAATGACGTCAGAATTACCGGGTCCCGCGCCGAATAACTCGGTGCGTCCGGGTTGCGGAAGATGCGGATGGGGGCGCCGGGCTGCAGATCGCGGCCGCTGAAGACCGCATAGGCGTAAAGCGCGAGATAGCCGATCGCCAGAGCGCCGACGCCGTAGAAAGCCCAGACCGCGATACGCTTCATCGGGTCACCACACCGCATTGGGCCAGGCACGCGACGTCGCGCCGGCAAAACCACAGCGGCAAAACAGTTTTGGGAAGCCTGCGTTCCAACGTGCGCTCTCATTCCCGGGGCGGAAGCGGGCCTTTTAGTCCGTGCGCCCGCTGAACGCCACGGCAACAAACGCCCTACCCGCGCCCGTCACCGGATTTTCACATATTCCGGAGCCTGATTCCATTTGCCGAGTGGGACGCAGTCGACCAACTCCGATTCATTCGTACCCCTTCCGGGCCTCAGAATCACGATTCCCGAAGGGGTCGGCACGTCAGCCCTGGTCATCCTGAATTTGCCCTTTCCTTATGCACAAGGGAACAACAACGCCGGCGCAACCGTCGGCATCACCGTGAATGGTGCGCTTTCGTCGGTCCTGGCGGGGTTCACCTACAATGAACAGATATCGGGGAGCGCCCGGGTGCCGACCACATTGGTAGTCAGCGTGCCGCTAGCGGCTGCGGCGCAGACCATTGTCGGGGTTTGGTCCGGCGTGCGCGGCAGCACCGTCATCATCGACACACCGGCAACGCTCAGCGCGATCCTGGACTAGATTTCCCGCATCAGTAGCGAGCGGCTCGCGGTGGGGGCAGGCTGACTTCGGCCAGCCGCACTGCGTCCTCGTCCTGATCGATCGCCACATACTGGCCCTGCCAATAGGCCAGCGCCGCAGTTCGGCTCGATAGCTGCAGGTCCAGCACGCGGCCGATCACAATCGCATGGGAATGCCGCTCGACGATTTCCTCCACCTCACACTCGATCGCGGCGAGCGCGCCCACCAGCAGCGGCACGCCCGAAGCGCGCGTCGTCCACTGGGCGCCGGCAAACCGTTCGGCGCCCTTGAGCCCGTCCTTGCCGGCAAACCGCTCGGCGACGTCGATTTGGTCCGACGTCAGGATATTGACGCCGAAGAAGCCGTACCGCTGCACCAGCGGCCATGAGGACGCGTTCCGGTTGACGCTGACGATCAGTGCCGGCGGATCGACCGACAGTGACGACACCGAGGTCACCGTCATCCCCGAAATGTCCCTGCCTCGCCCGGCCGTGACGACGCTCACCCCGCCCGTCAACTGGCGCATGGCGCCACGAAAATCGCCTGGCGAAACCGCGCGGGAAACTTCTTGAGAAATCTCTTGGGAAACCTGACGGTCGATCGCGATATGCCGGACAACGGAGTTCATGATGGCCTCACAGGTCGGAAGTGTCCTCGGTGCCTTGCAGCAGGTTCTTCAGGATCGAGCCTTCCAGCGCAGCGAGCTCCGCCGAACCCCGACGCCTTGGGCGCGGGATATTGACGTCGATGTCATGCGCGATACGGCCGTCCTCGATCACCAGAACGCGGTCGGCCAGTGCCACCGCTTCGGCGACGTCATGCGTCACCAGGATCGCGGTGAATCCCTGATCCTGCCAGACCCGCTCCAGCAGCCGCTGCATCGAGATTCGCGTCAACGCATCAAGCGCGCCGAGCGGTTCGTCGAAGGCCAGCACGCGCGGGCGGCTGACCAGGGCCCGCGCCAGCGCCACGCGCTGTTTTTGTCCGCCGGAAAGCACCGCCGGCCATTGCGCCCGTTTGTCGTCAAGGCCGACTTCGACCAGCGCGCTGTCGGCGCGCGCTTGCGCGTCGGGCGAGGTTCTTTCGCGGCCGAGGCCGACCTCGACGTTCGACAGCACCCGGGCCCAGGGCAGCAACCGCGGCTCCTGAAACATCACGCGGACGTCTTCCGCGCGGGTTTCCTCGCCAAAGCTGATGGTACCCGCGGTAATCGTTTCAAGCCCCGCGATCAGCCGCAGCAGCGTACTCTTGCCGCACCCGCTGCGGCCCACGATGGCGACGGACTGCCCTGCCGGAATGTGCAGATCGATGCCGCGAAGCACCTCGTTGTCGCCGAACGATTTGCGCAATCCCCGGATTGTCAGCGAAAGCCCACGCAACAGGGCGTCGGCATCCCGCCGCAACAGCCGCGCCTGCTTGACAAAATCGGGCTGGTCCACGGCTTCGGCATCCGCGGGGCGAAAACGAAGAGCTTCCTGCATTTCAATCCTCAAAAGTTTCTGCCTCAATGTTTCTGGAAGGCCGGATGCCAGGACAGCGTCAGCCGCTCCAGCGCGCGTGAAGCGCTGTCGGCGAGTTTGCCAAGCAGCGCGTAGATCAGGATGGAGAGCACCACGACGTCGATCAGCATGAACTCGCGCGCCTGCATCGCCATGTAGCCGAGGCCCGACGACGCCGCGATGGTTTCCGCCACGATCAGGGTCAGCCACATGATGCCGAGCGCAAAGCGCAGGCCGACGAAGATCGATGGCAACGCACCCGGAAAGATCACCCGGCGGAACAATTCGCCGTCGGTCATGCCGTAGATGCGGCCCATCTCGATCAGCTGCGGATCGACGGTGCGGATGCCGTGCAGCGTGTTGAGGTAGATCGGAAAGAACACGCCGAGCGCGACCAGGAACAGCTTTGCGGACTCATCGATCCCGAACCACAGGATGACGAGCGGGATCAGCGCCAGATGCGGAATGTTGCGCACCATCTGCAACGTCGTGTCGGTCAATTTGCTCGAGAGCTGCGACAGGCCATTGGCGAGCCCGAACGCAAAGCCGATGCTGCCGCCGATCAGGAAGCCGACGCTGGCGCGCCAGAAACTGACCCAGATGTTGCGCACCAGTTCACCCGACAGCAGCAGCTTCCATCCCGCCAGCGCCACATCGCTCGGCGCCGGCAGCACCCGCGCCGAGACGAAGCCGGTGACGCAAGCCACCTGCCAGATCAGGATGATCGCAAGCGGCACGATCCATGGAATAAGGCCGTCGGCTCGCGGCAAATGCAGGCGTCGGACACGCGGAAGACTTTCGATCAGACTCATGATTGCGATGCCTTGACGAGGGGACGATGTTCGTTGGCGATGGTCTCGCCGAACGGGCCGGTATTGACGCGGATCGGCGTCACATTGTTGGGCTGCTTCAGCGACAGCAGCGGAAACACCAGTTCGGCGAAGCGATAGGCTTCCTCCAGATGCGGATAGCCCGACATGATGAAGGTATCGATGCCGACATCCTGGTATTCGCGGATCCGCGCCGCCACCGTCGCGGGATAGCCGACCAATGCCGTCCCTGCCCCGCCGCGCACCAGACCGACGCCGGCCCAGAGGTTCGGGCTGATCTCGAGCTTGTCACGCCTGCCGCCATGCAACTGCGCCATGCGCTGCTGGCCGACCGAATCCATCCGGGAAAATATCTTCTGCGCCGAGGCCACCGTCTCGTCGGTGACATGCTGGATCAACTCATCTGCCGCCTTCCAGGCCTCCGCGTTGGTCTCGCGGACGATCACGTGCAGGCGGATGCCGAACGAGAGTTTTCGCCCGCGCGCGTCCGCCACCGCTTTCACGCGGTTGATCTTCTCGGCCACCTGCGCCGGCGGTTCGCCCCAGGTCAGATATTTGTCGACGGTGTCGACGGCGACATCGATGCCGGCATCCGACGATCCGCCGAAATAGAGCGGCGGCCGCGGCGCCTGCACGGGTGGAAACAGCAGGCGGCCATCCTCGATGCGGATGTGCTTGCCTTCCACATTGACGGTCTTACCCGCGAGCAGGTCGCTATAGACGTTGAGGAACTCGCGCGTCACCGCATAGCGCGCGTCGTGATCGAGGAATATCCCGTCGCCCTTGTTCTCGACGGGATCGCCGCCGGTGACGACGTTGACCAGGAGGCGCCCGTTCGACAGCCGGTCCAGCGTCGCGGTCATGCGCGCGGCGACGCTCGGCGATTGCAGGCCGGGCCGTACCGCCACCAGATAACGCAGCCGCTCGGTCCAGGGCGCGACGGCCGACGCCACCACCCAGGAATCCTCGCAGCTTCGCCCGGTCGGCAGCAGCACGCCGTAATAGCCGAGCTGGTCCGCAGCCTGCGCGATCTGGCGCAAATAATTGAAGTTCACTTCACGGCCGCCGGTGGTGGTGCCGAGATAGCGGCCATCGCCATGGGTCGGCAGGAACCAGAGGATGTTGGCATTCGCCGATGTTTGGTTGCTCATGAGCCCGGCCTCCGCGCCGCGTCGGAAATCTTGATTTGCTTGGGAATAAGACCGAGCGCGAAGAATGCGTCGGCGACCTGTTGTTGATCGGCGATCACGCTGTCGGTGATCGGCTTGATGCCGTAGGACTGCCGCTTCAATGCCACTTCAACGACGGGCACCGGAAGCCCGATCGCCGGCGCCAGCTGTTCGGCAACGGCGCGGATGTCGCCCTTGGCCCAGTCATCGACCTCGCTGAGTTGCGCCAGCACGAGATCGACGATGTCAGGGTCGGCGCCAATGAACTTCTTCGAGGCGAAGTAGAATTGATAGTTCGAGACGATGCCGGTGCCGTCGGCGAGCGTCCGCGCGCCGGTGGCGGCTTCGGCGGCGGCCTGGAACGGATCCCAGATCACCCAGGCATCGACCGCGCCACGTTCGAACGCAGCCCGCGCATCGGCCGGCGCCAGAAACACCGGCTCGATCTCCGAGTATTTGACACCAGCTTTCTCCAGCGCCTTCACCAGCAGATAGTGGACGTTGGAGCCTTTGTTCAGCGCCACCTTCCTGCCTTTGAGATCCGCGACCGAAGCGATCTTGCTGTCCTTCGGCACCAGGATGGCTTCGCCCTTCGGCGCCGGGGGCTCATAGGCGACATACTGGATCGGGGCGCCCGCGGCCTGCGCGAAGATCGGCGGCGCTTCACCGGTGTTGCCGAAATCGATGGCGCCGACATTGAGCGCCTCGAGCAGCGGTGGCCCGGAGGGAAACTCGGTCCACACCACCTGATAACCCGCGGCCTTCAGCTTGCTCTCCAGCGTGCCCTTGCTCTTGAGCAGCACCAGCTTGCCGTATTTCTGGAAGCCAATGCGGACGACCTTGTCCTGCCCGTAGCTGAGGCCAACCGTCGAGCCGACGATGGCGAGAGACAGCATGGCACTCGCGATCATGCGCTTGATGAAACGCTTCATGATGAATTCCCCTGCGTTGATTGGAATGGCTTTTCTCGAAGTCAGGTCTGGGTATTGCGCCAGACGATGTCGCGAACCACGATCGGCTTCGGGATCAGCCCGAGCTTGAAGAAGCGATCGGCGACGGCCTGCTGGGTCTCAATAATCGCCTCCGTCACCGGTCCGATCGCAAACGAGGCCCGGTTGGCCGCGACGGCCTGAACTTCCAGCGGAATGCCGGTCACGGCGGCGAGCGCGCTTGCCACGGCGTCGCGATTTGCTTCCGCCCACCGGGCGGCTTCCGCCAGGCCCGCGATGATGTCGCGGGTGTGCTGAACGTTGGTGTTCGCGAAATCGCGGTTGGCGAGATAGAACGAATTGGTCTTGGCGACCTCAAAGGCGTTGATCAGGATCCGGCCGTTCTGCTTTTTCTCGCCGATCGCGAAGTACGGATCCCAGATCGCCCACGCCTCGATGCTGCCATTGGCGAATGCCGGCCCCGCATCAGGCGGCGACAAATAGACCGGCGTGATATCGGCGTAGGTGAGACCGGCCTTTTCCAGCGTCGCGATCAGAACGTTATGCGCGCTGGTGCCCTTGGCAAATCCGATCCGCTTGCCCTTCAGATCGGCAATCGTGCGAATGCTGGAGCTGGCGGGAACCAGGATGCCCTGCCCGTTGGTAATGGGCGATCCTGCCACATAGACGATGTTCGCGTTCGCAGCCTGGGCAAAGATCGGCGGCGTATCGCCAACCGCGCCGAGATCGACACTGCCGGTGCTCATCGCCTCCAGCAACGGCGGGCCCGACGTGAACTCGATCCATTTGATGACAATTTGTTTCGCGGCGAAGTGCTTTTCCAGAATAGCCTGCTGCCGTGCGATCACGAGCACCCCGGTCTTCTGATAGCCGATGCGGATTTCCTTGACCGGTGCTTGCGCGCGCGCACCTGGCGACAGCGCGACAACGGCACCGGCAACCGACAATCCGAGAAACTCGCGACGCTTCATCACATTCTCCTGAACGATCATGTTCGCGGCGATGCGCGATCATGCGATGCAAGAGATGATGGTGGCGCTTTGAAACGCTGTCGAGTGCTCCGCGAAAATAGCAATGACGGCACTGCTGGTCCGGCTCGCGACGACGCGTTTATTGCCGGAACACGATTTACAACGACGCATTTTTCTTGACGCTTGTCCGAAGCCAATTCGTTAATCTTGCATTAGGCAGTGACGAAACCTGTTCCACCCAGAGTCATAAGCGACCGCCGCTGGGATCGACGAGCGCCTATCAAATATGCGCTTGGAATTTCTCTCTGCGAATGCCGACCGGCGTAGCATCGTCATGCGGATCGCGTGACAACAAGAAAGAACGGTTCTATTGACCGCCGTTGCGCGGCCTCTAGCTTGTTTTGATCCCTTTAATGTCAGGCAGATCAAACTCCATGGGCAACCGCACCGCATCCATCATCAGAGCCATCGCAGCCATCGCGGTCGTTTCAGCCACATCCGTGGCCGCGCAGACGCCGCCATCCGATACGATTCGTATCGGCTATCAAAAATCCTCGACGCTGACGGCCATCCTGAAAACCAATGGCGAGTTGGAAAAGGCGCTCGCGCCGCTCGGCGTCCGCGTCTCCTGGCATGAATTCACCAGCGGCCTGCCGCTCTTGGAGGCGATCAACACCGGCAACATCGACTTCGGCGCTGACGTCGCCGATACCGTGCCGCTGTTCGCGCAAGCCGCAGGCGCCAGGCTTGCCTATATCGCGGAAGAAGCCGCTTCACCCTCGGCGCAGGCCATTCTGGTCGGCGCGGAATCGCCCATCAAGACGCTGGCCGACCTGAAGGGCAGGAAGGTTGCGGTGACAAAAGGCGCCGGCAGTCATTTCCTGCTGCTCGCCGCGCTCGCCAAATCGGGCCTGAGCTTCAAGGATATCTCGCCGGCCTACCTGACGCCGGCCGACGGCCGCGCCGCGTTCATCGGCGGCAATGTCGATGCGTGGGTGGCCTGGGATCCGTTCCTGACCAGCGCCCAGCGCCAGTCCAACGCGCGGGTGCTGACCGATGGCAGCAGAGGCCTTGCCAGCTACAAGCGCTACTATCTGTCGTCGGCTGCGTTTGCCGATCGGCGCGGCGACGTGCTGAATGCCATCTTCGGCAAGCTCGACGAGACCGGCAAATGGGTCAAGGCGAATCAGGACGACGCGGCCAAATTGCTATCGGGCCTCTGGGGCATCGACGCGGCGACGGTGAAGGAAGCCAACAGCCACCGTTCCTACAAGGTCGGAATTGTCACGGCGCCCGGCCTGTCCGAACAGCAGCGCATTGCGGATGCGTTCTTTGCGGAGGGATTGCTGCCGGTAAAGGTCAACGCGGGCGATGCGAAGATCTGGACGCCGAAGCGCGATTGAGCGAGGCGGCAGACTCGCTGCACCTCTCCCGCTTGCGGGGTCGAGACGAGCGAAGCTCGCTCTTAGGTCGGCGCGAAGCGCCGGGTGGGGGCTCTCTCCACACGGGGAGTGTCAATTGTGGAGACACCCCCACCCCAGCCCTCCCCCGCAAGCGCGGGAGAGGGAGCGCAGTTCCTTCGCGGCCGCTATGCCGCCTCGAACGCCGGAACCGGCAACGCAGTAACCGACTTGATCTTTTCCATCGCGAACCGCGACGTCACATTCTTCAGCGCGACCGCGCCGATCAGCTTCTTGTAGAAAAGATCATAGCTCCGCATGTCGGCGACGACCACGCGCAGCACATAGTCCACGTCACCAGCCATGCGATAGAACTCGATGACTTCAGGCATGGCGCTGACGGCGGCCGCGAATTTCTTCAGCCACGCATCGGAATGATCGTCGCTCTCCACCGACACGAATACCGACAGCCCGAGGCCGATCTTGTTCTGGTCGACCAATGCAACCTTGCCGGTGATGATGCCCTCGTTCTCCATGCGCTGGACGCGCTTCCAGCACGGCGTAGACGAAAGCCCGACGCGCTCCCCGATCTCGGCTACCGACAGCGATGCATCCTCCTGAAGCACCCGCAGGATCTTGCGGTCGATCGCGTCGATGCGGCGGGGAGGTTCCGAGGCGGTGACAACGTCGCTCATGTGTAAAACTTTCTTCCAAATGCATTGCTCTCAACAATGCTATTCAGAAAATAATTCCACACAAGCCGGTCGCCGTTTCGAAATTTGGCGTCGCCAGAGAAAGACTTGCTGCGCGGACCGCCTTCCAAGGTTTAAAGACCCGCGCCCTTGCCTATGGCTCCGGAAAACGAACGGTCGACGATGTCGGCGGCGTTGAGCTTCTGCTTGATCAGGCCGGAGCGGAAATAGAGATCGATGGTTTGCTGTTCGTCGGCCACAACGCCGTCATCGATTGGTGCAACACGAACCTTCGCCCGGCTCAGCCAGTTCAGCGGCACCGCGGGCGGAATGTTCATCAGTCTGCCCCACGTCTCGGCATAGGCACCGACATTGGTCTGCGACCACGCCCGCGCGGCCGTCAGCCGCCTGACAAAATCTTCCAGTTCCGGCCGCTTGTCGCGGATCGCGTTCGGTGTGGCGACCTGGAATCCCAAGCCGGGCGTAAGCCCCTCCGCCGTGATCACGCGCCGCGACTGGAACAGGACTTCTTCCTGGCTGACATAGGGCTCCCATGTCGACCAGGCATCGACGGAGCCTTGCGTGTACGCAACCTTGGCGTCCGACGGCGCGAGAAACACGATCTGGACGTCGCTGGTCGACCAACCCTTCGATTCAAGCGCGGCAAGAATCAATTGATGTCCGATCGAGCCACGGCCGGTGGCGATCTTCTTGCCTTTCAAGCTTTCGAAGTCAGGGATCGGCGAGTTTTTCGGGACGAGTACCGCGAGCCCTTCGCGCGTCTGCCGGATCGCGGCGATGGCTTTCACCGGAACGTTGGCCGCCGCAGCGAAGGTGAACGGCGCGTCGCCGACCAGGCCGGTTTCAATCGCGCCCGCGCTCAACGCTTCCAACAGCGGCGCCGCTGCCGCGAATTCCTTCCACTCGATCTTGTATGGAACATCCTTCAGCACGTCGGCCGCCTCCATTACGGCCTGCGAATTCCCCTTTTGATCGCCAACCCGCAACGTGGTCTGGGCATCCGCTGAGGCAATCGCACCCAGCAGGAGGCCCGCAATGAGAATATTGCGCATCATTCTGCGGCCACTCCCCGGGCAACACTGCGTCCGGCGATCAGCTGACGCGTCAGCGGGATCAGTTCGCGGCCGTAGTCGATGGCATCGGTCAGGGGATCGAAGCCGCGAATCAGGAAGTGGCTGATGCCGAGATCGTAGTAATCGCCGAACACTTCGGCGACCTGTTCGGGTGTGCCGACCAGCGCCGTGGTGTTGCTGTTGGCGCCGGTGAGCTTTGCGATTTCGGTCCACAGCCGCTTGTCGATTCTTGTCCCCTGCTCGGCCAGCGCCAGCAGCCGTTTCGCGCCGGCGGTGGCATGGCCGTCCGCCGGCTTGCGATATCCGGTCTTGTCCTGCAGCGCGGTGGCGCGGGCCAGGATTTCATCGGCCTTGACCCAGGCCTTCTCCTCGGTATCGGCGAGGATCGGGCGAACCGAGAGGCTGAAGCGCGGCGTCGGCCGGCCATGTTTCGCGGCAGCCGCGCGAACCCGCGACGTCACATCGCGCACCTGCGCATAGGATTCGCCCCACAACGCGAACGTATCGGCATGCTTGCCCGCGACCTCGATTGCCGCGTCCGAACCGCCGCCGACGAAGATCGGAATGCCTTCGCTGCGGTAAGGTTTCAGCTGCGAGAAACCGTTCTGCACCTGATAATATTTGCCCTCATAGTTGAACGGTTTTTCGCTGCTCCATTCGGCGCGAACTACGTCCAGAAATTCGCTGGTCCGGGCGTAGCGTTCGTCCTTGTCGTCAATGACATTGCCGTCCTGCCGCAGTTCGGTGGCGTTGCCGCCGGTGATGACGTGCAATGCGACGCGTCCACCGGACAGTTGATCGACGGTCGCAAGCTGCCGGGCAAGCAGCGTCGGCGCGGTGAAACCGGGCCGCTGCGCGATCAGGACGTTGAGCTTGTCGGTGACGCCGAGCACGTGCTGGCCGATCTGCAGACCATCCGGCGTGGTCGAGTGAAATGCCAGCAGGGCGCGATCAAAGCCTGCGTTCTCATGCGCCTTCGCAACGGTCTCGATGTAGTACCGGTCGAGAATCCCGCCGTTCCGCACGACGGTTTCGGAAGAGTAATTGCTGCCGATGTATCCGATGAATTCCACTGACATGGACTTGCTCCAGAGTTTGGGACTGGTTCGTTGATACTCAGACGCCGAGCACGAGGCGTCCGGCGTTGACTCGCGTGGCGTCGTCCTGCGGCGTGTGAACCCGTCCGCACAGGACATCGCGATAATGCCGCTCCAGCGGATTGGCACGGGTGAGACCATGATTGCTGGTCAGCGACAGCGCGTCTTCGAGAATGGCGACCGCATTGTTGGTGACCGTTAGCTTGACGATGCTGGATTCGGACGCGCTGAGCTGCACGCCATCGTCGAAATCGCCGGCGAAGCTGTCGATCAGGCGGGCATTGACGGCAAGACGCGTCTCGATGCCGCCGACGATCTCCTGCACTCTCGGCAGCGTTGCCAGGGATGCGTCGAGGTTGGACGGCTTCCGATTCCTCAGGAACTCGACCAGCCAGTCGCGAGCGGCACGGGCGACGCCGTCATAAATCGCGGCGACGAAGATCGCATGCACCACGGACTGGGTGAAATCCGGCACCCGCCAATCCTCGGGCGCGCGGACGTCGATCTCATGATCCAGCGGAAACACGACGTCTTCGAACACGATATCATGGCTGCCGCTGGCACGCAGGCCAAGATGGTCCCACGTTTCGATAATCCGCGTGCCCGGCAATCCCGCGGGCACCAGGAACAGGCCGACGCGCGTTTCCGACTCGTCGGTCTTCGCCCACACCGCATACCATTTCAGGATCGGCGCGCCGGTGGAATAGATCTTGCGGCCGCTGAGCCGCCACCCCGTCTCGGTCCTTCGCGCGGTTGTCGCCGGCAGCCCGCCACGCGCGGGCGAGCCCAGATCCGGCTCGACCCGCAGCGCATTGATCAGCGCCACGCCGTCGACCGCCTCGCGCGCCAGCTTGCGCGACAGACGCCCCGGCCAGCGCGTGCTGCGCGCCATCACCAGGTGCTGGATGTAATGCATCGACAGCACCAGCGCCGTCGATGGATCGGCCTTGCCGAAAATGCCGAGGATGCGCGCCGTGTCGAGCGCACCCGCGCCGTGGCCGCCCAGCGCGGTCGGTACGGTCAGCGCCAACAATCCCGCCTCGGCAAGCTCCTTGAAATTCTCGTGCGGAAAGCTGGCCTCCCGATCGTGCTGCGCGGCCCGGGCCGCAAACTCGGAAGCGAGCGCCCTCGCGCAATCATACGGCACCGGCGCGGCCTCCACCGGCGGCTCTTTACGTATCGAACTGTTGATAGCACTCACCATGTCGCGTCCAATCCGAGCAGGCCAAGGATGCTACGGCGAAGCTCCGCCAGCCTGGGATCGCCGCGGTGCCGCGGATACGGCCGATCGACCGCGATGTCGGCCTTGATGCGCGCCGGACGATCGCTGAACACGATGACGCGGTTGGCGAGGAACAAAGCTTCCTCGACGTCATGGGTCACCAGCAGCGTGGTGAATCCCTTGCGCTGCCACAGCGCCACGATTTCGGCCTGCATCGTAATGCGCGTCAGCGAATCCAGCTTGCCGAGCGGCTCATCGAGGATGAGGATCTTGGGATCGTTCACCAGCGCCCGCGCCAGCGCGACACGCTGCGCCATACCACCAGACAATTGATGCGGATAGGCGTTGCGAAACTGCGACAGCCCGACGAGGTCAAGCGCGGCGTCGACGCGCTGCCGCTGGCTCTTCAGGATGCCCTGCGCCTCGAGCCCGAGCGCGACGTTGTTCCAGACGGTTCGCCACGGAAACAGCGTCGGATCCTGAAACACCACCACGCGGGACGGAAACGGTCCGGTGACGGGATCGCCGTCCTCGCGCAGCACGCCCGACCGCGGCGCCTCCAGCCCCGCGACCAGCCGCAGCAAGGTCGACTTGCCGCAGCCGGACGGACCGAGCAGCGCGATAAACTCGCCGGGCTTGACGCTGAAATTGACGTCGTCGAGCACCGGCAAGACGCTGCCGTCGATATCGAAGGCGTGGCTGATGCGTTCGACATCGAGCGAGGCGCCGACGGCCGGATAGGTGACCGCTTCGGCCAAAGCATGGGCTACCATTTGACGACTCCCTTTTGCCAGATCAGCAGGCGGTCGCGCGTCCGGAACAGCAACGTGATCGCGCCCGAGCACAGCAGCGACATCACGATCAACGCGGCATACATGTTCGCGTACGCCGCCCAGCCCTGCGCCCATTGCAGATACCAGCCGAGCCCGGCCTTGACGCCGATCATTTCGGCGACGACCAGCACCGCAAACGAGGAGCCGAGGCCCATGAACAGGCCGACGAACACATGCGGCAGCGCGGCGGGAATAGCGACCTTCAGCACCAGGAACGACGGTTTCGCGCCGAGCGTCCGCGCCACGTCGTAATAGGCATTGCTGACGCTTGCTACGCCGGACCAGGTCAGCACCGTGACCGGAAACCCGGTCGCCAGCGCGATCAGGAACGTGCTCGCGCTCCAGCTCGACGGGAAGGTGAAGAACGCGATCGGCAACCACGCCGTCGCCGGCAGCGGGCCGATGAAGCGCAGCACCGGATGCACCCAGTAACCCACGCTGCGCGACCAGCCGATCGACACGCCGGTCAGGAAGCCGACGGTGGCGCCGATGACATATCCGCCGAGTTGAAGTTTTACAGAAGCAAGGATGCTGTCCAGCAATTTGGGCAGATCATCGGTGTAGACCTCGATGATGGATTGCGGCGGCGGGAAGAACGGCAGCGGCAGCCACCCGAACTTTGCGGTCGCGACTTCCCACAGCGTCAGGAACAACGCCGAGACCAGCAGCCACGGCGCACGCCGTTGCAGGCCGGCATTGAACCGCCCGAGCCGGCTGCCCGCCACCGTCGCCAGGAAAATGGCGCCTGACATGACGAAGGCAGCGGCGGCGAGCTGATGGGTGCGCGTCCAGTCGCCAATATCCGGCCACCACAGGCACGATATGCCAAACCCGACCCACGCCAGGCTTGCGAACACGCCAGTCCCGCCTGGCGGAAACGAGAACGCCAGCGACAATGGCCGCCCTGAAAGTGCTGCGCCTTCCTCCGCCGATTGCGCCAGTGCGACCGTCTTAGACGCCGAATACGTCGACATAGATCCGCTCCGCAAATTTCGCCGTATCGGTGCTGGCCTTGAAGACCGAAACGCTCTTCAGGTCGTCCGCATAAGCCTTCAGTTCCCGCTTCAACACTTCGCCGACCGGATGGTGATGATGGGTGTGGTAGCGGACCATGGCCTGCAGATCCTGCAGGCTCGCCGTCTTGGGGGCGTAAGGCTGGAACGAAGCCGCGGCGACATCGGGATTTTGCGCGGTGAACATCGCGGCATCGAGCAGCGCTTGCGTGATGGCGCGCGCGACCTGCGGCTCTTCGCGAACCAGGCTGCCGCGCAATCCGAGGATGCAGCAGGTCTTGTCCTTGTATTCACCGTCGAGGTTGGAAGCGACCTCCTTGTAGGCGGTGTCCTTCAGCCAGATATGGGCAATCGGATCGGAGGCGAGGAACGCCTGAACTTCGCCCTTCTCGACGGCGAGCTGCAGCAGATTGCCGGGATAGGCGCGCCAGTCGACATCCTTGTTGGGATCGATGCCCTGTTTGGCAAGCTGGATCGAAAAGAAATTCTTGTCCGGCCCGCCGAGATCGCCGACCGCAACGATCTTGCCCTTGAGGTCGGTCAGCTTGTCGACGCCCGAATTGACGCGCGACAGCACCCGCATGCAGCCGCCATGGGTGCCAGCCGCGATCTTGACGTCAAACCCCTGCTCCAGCGGCTTCAGCCACCGCAACGCCATGCCGAGCCCCGCGTCGCTCTTGCCGGTCGCGATCGCTTCCAGCAGTTGATCGGTCGAGCCGCTGTAGTTGATCAGTTCGACGTCGAGATTGTGCTTCCTGAAGATGCCCTGGTCGATCGCCACTGGCACCGGCACGAGGCAGACCGCACCGGCATTCCATGACAATTTCAGCTTTCGCGGCGCTCCGGTGAGAGCCGGCGCGTTGGAGGCGGTTCTGCAGATCGGGAACTCCGAGAAATCGATCCCGGGCGTCACCGCACGAAACGGAAAGGCCTGCGCGCCGAACACGCCGAGCGGCGCGGCGAGCGCCGCGGCGGCCCCGCCGCGCAGCAACGTTCGGCGATCCAGCCGCGTTGCGCTATTGTTTTCATCTCGTGACATCCTGCACTCCTGCTCTCAAACGGCATGACGCCGCCGTCGGCGCAGCACGTCGGTGCTGCGGCCCGTTATGTTCCACACTGGCGATCGGTTATTCGGTTCAATCCCCGCGAGACTCTCATCTCGCACCGTTGATTTGACGTTCAAATGATGCGCGGCAGCAACGCCATCGTCAATGAAATGGAATTTTGAATGTGAGAGCGAACGGAGAGATTATCTCCACACCGATATCGTCGTGCGATGAAACGGTTTTCGCGCGCTCGCAAAATATGCAGCGACCTCGCATCGATTCAATTCTGCTGATCGTGAACAATCAAGCCGCGCAGCAGACACCTTTCATTCGCGGGTGAGTAACGAGACGATCATTACCGGTGCATCAAAATATTCAGTCAGCCATTTCATTGACTGCGCGCCTTTCGCTCGTACGCTTGGCGCATCGCTGATTGCCTCATGCAATGCGGCGGATCATACCGGAAAGAACAAAGGCATGAACAAACTCGAATCAACGGCGCGCTCGCGCATCCGCAAATTCGGCGCCACGCTGTTTGGCGCGGCGCTGGGGCTGGCGATAACGGCTTCGGCCATGGCTGCCGACACCGTGACACTGCGCGTCGGCGACCAGAAGGGCGGCAACCGATCGCTGCTCGAAATCGCCGGATTGGCGAAGGATCTTCCCTACAAGATCGAGTGGTCGGAATTTCCTGCCGCCGCGCCCATTCTCGAAGCCTTAAACGCCGGCGCGCTCGATGTCGGCTACACCGGCGACCTGTCTTTCCTCACCGTCTATGCCACCGGCGCGCCGATCAAGGCGATCGGCGGCACGCGCTCCAACGCCAGCACGCAGGCAATTCTCGTTCGGCAGGATTCGCCGATCAAGACGGCCGCGGATCTGAAAGGCAAGCGGCTCGCGGGAACGCGCGGCGGCTGGGGCCAGTTCCTGATCGACGCGACGCTGGAAAAGGCCGGATACAAGGTCGACGACGCGACCTTTGCGCCACTCGGACCGGTCGATGCCAAGATCGCGCTGGTCGCCGGCTCGATCGACGGCTGGGCGGTGTGGGAGCCCTACGTGTCCTACGCGACGCTGAAGGATAAGGCGCGCATCGTCGCCAATGGTGAAGGCCTGACGCCGACCATCACCTTCATCGTGGCATCCGATTCCGCCATCGCCACCAAGCGGGCGGCCGTGCAGGATCTCGTGCAGCGGCTCAACAAGGCGCGGCTATGGTCGCTTGATCACCTGCCCGAATATGCAAAGAATACTTCCGAGCTGACCAGGCTGCCGGAAGACGTGCTGCTCAGTGCTTACACCGCACAGAAAACCAGCCCGATCGTGATCGATGCCGGTATTGTCAAGGAAGTGCAGGAAGCCTCCGACCGCGCCACCCGCTACGGCATCCTTTCCAGGACGCTCGATGTCGGCAAAGCCGTCGATCGCAGCTTTACGGCGGCGGCCGCCGGATCGAACTGACGCCAACGCATCGACTCGAACGAACGGGCCGGCATCGAATGCCGGCCCGTTGCACTTCGCCCGTCGAACTCGCTATCCCGCCGCGGCAACTTTCTGCGGCGCAACGCTGACCGCCAGTTTGCCGTAGCGGTCCTTGAACGCCTCGGTATCGATCTCCTCGAGCTGGATCGCGCCGCTCATCACGCCGGCCTTCCAGACCTCGTGCTCGGGATCGTGCTGGAATTCCGGCATCACTTCCCTGGCGAACAGCTCAAGCGAATCACAGATGTGCTCGTGGCTGTTCTTGCCGGCCTGGTTGAGCAGGATCACCTGGTCGATGTGTGAGGAACGGAAGCGCCGCAACTTCTTGCGGATGGTTTCCGGCGAGCCGATCAGGCCGCCACGAAGCGCCGCCTCCTGCGCCTCCGGATTTTCGCGCTTCCACTTGTTGTATTCGTCCCACATGTTGACGGTGCCGGGGTCGGGGCGCTGCCGGTTCTGCGACGCGCCGTAATAGCGCAGCGCGAACTGGAAGAAGGTGGCGCCATCGGCACGCGCCCGCGCCTCCTCGTCGGTCTTGGCGCACATGAAGAACGACACCAGCGCCATGTTCGGGTTGATCTCGTAATCGGCGAGTTTCTTCAGCCGCTTGGTGATCGCGTTGTAATAGGCGTGCACCCAGGCGTGGGCCGCTTCCGCGCTGACGAACTGAAAGCCCAGCGCGCCAAAGCCGTTCTCGCCGGCGCGTTCGATGGTCTGCAATTGCGAGCACGCCATCCACAGCGGCGGATGCGGCTTCTGCACCGGCTTCGGCACCACGTTGCGCAAGGGAATGTCGAAATATTTGCCGTGATGCTCGGTGCCGACCTTGGTGAACATCGGAAAGATCGCCGCGACAGCCTCCTCGAACACCTCGCGCTTGGTTTCCATGTCGCGGCCGAACGGCGTCAGCTCGGTGATCGAGGCGCTCTCGCCCATGCCGAATTCGCAGCGCCCGTTGCTGAGCAGATCGAGCACCGCGACACGTTCGGCGACACGGGCAGGATGGTTGGTGGTGAGCTGGAAAATGCCGTGGCCGAGCCGGATTTTCTTGGTGCGCTGGGAGGCGGCGGCCAGAAACGATTCCGGCGACGGCGAATGCGAATATTCTTCCAGGAAGTGATGCTCCACCACCCAAGCGTGGTCATAGCCGAGCCGGTCGGCGGTTTCGAGCTGCGTCAGGGCATTCTGATAGAGCCGAAGCTCATCGCCCTCTTCCCACGGGCGCGGCAGTTGCAGCTCATAAAAGATGCCGAACTTCATGACGTCGCTCCCGATTGTTGTTTTGCGGCAGTGTATTCGCGGCGGGGACCAAGTCCAGCCTCGGGCATGAAACTCCAATTCCGCGCCGCGGAAGCCGGCTTGCATGGAACGCGCAAATGATTAGCTTGAGTTTCCGTTGAGTCGTGGCCGATCACGGCCCGCTCGCCCCTCCGCCGAGACCACATGACCACGTTTACGCCGCATCAGGATTCCGCGCTGAAGGCCGTTGCCGACTGGATGAATGCAAAGCCCGGCAAGAACGGCACGCCACCGGTATTCCGGCTGTTCGGCTATGCCGGAACCGGCAAGACTACGCTGGCGCGGCACATCGCCGACGGCGTCGACGGCGAGGTGAAATTCGCGGCTTTCACCGGCAAGGCCGCGCTTGTCATGCGCAACAAGGGCTGCGACAACGCCTCTACCATCCACTCGCTGATTTACCGCGCCCGGGAGTCCGGCGTCGAGCAGCCGAGCTTTGAACTGTGGGACGACGCGCCGGCCTCGAAGGCGAAACTGATCGTGATCGACGAGTGTTCGATGGTCGATGCCGAGCTCGGCCGCGACCTGATGTCGTTCGACTGTCCGCTGCTGGTGCTCGGCGATCCCGCGCAGCTGCCGCCGATCCAGGGCGGCGGGTTCTTTACCGATTGCGAGCCCGACGCGATGCTGACCGAGGTGCATCGCCAGGCCCAGGACGATCCGATCGTGCGGATGTCGATGGATATCCGCGAGGGCCGCGAACTCGAAATCGGCCGCCATGGCGAGAGCGAGGTGGTGTCGCGGAGCGAACTCGACCCGGACCGGGTGATGAAGGCCGATCAGGTGCTGGTCGGACGCAACAATACCCGCCGCGCCTACAACATGCGGGTGCGGCAGAAGCAGAACATCGAGGATCCGTTGCCGGTTGCCGGCGACAAGCTGGTCTGCCTGCGCAACAACCGCAAGAAGGGCCTGTTCAACGGCGGCCTGTGGCGGGTCAAGTCGCGCGCGCAGTCGAAATCGAAAATCATCACGATGCGGTTGTCGCCCGATGAGGACTTCGGCCACAAGGTGACCAAGGTCTCCGTGCGCGGCGACTGCTTTGGCGGCGCCATCGAGACCATCCCGTGGGAGCAGCGCAAGCCCTATGACGAGTTCGACTATGGCTATGTGCTGACCGTGCACAAGTCGCAGGGCTCGCAATGGGACGACGTGGTGCTGTTCGACGAAAGCTTTGCGTTCCAGGACAGCCGCGCGCGCTGGCTCTACACCGGCATCACGCGCGCGGCGAAGCGGCTGAGCGTGGTGGTGTAGGCTACTAGATGCTGGCGTTCCCCGGACGCTGCGCAGCGCGAAGCGGTGCGCTGCAGAGCCGGGTCCATGCCGCACCGTCATTGGGTCGCGGCACTGCGGAGCAGCGCCAAGAGCGCTGCACCGCGTCCGGGACACGAGACCTACTTCTCCGCCACGAAATAAAAATCTTCCCTGCCCGGCGGCGAGCCGTAGGTGAAGGGCTGTTGCGCGCGCTTGGTCATCGTCCAGACGTCGTCGCGGACGATATCGAACAGTTTCCGCACCTCGACCTTGGGCGTCTTGAGTTCACGCGCCAGCACGGTCGCGAACGGGCTGTTGACGGAATCGCCGTCGAGCGCGGTCTCGCCGTGCTTGGCGGCGTAGACCACCATGAAGCCGGCCTCCGGCTCGATGTTGGAAAAGCCCTTGTTGACCAGCTTCAGCGCAATGGTCCGCTGCATGTTCTTTTCGAACGGATTGTCGCGGCAGGCATCGAGTATCACCAGCCGCAGCTTGCGCGCGCCGGAGACCGCAGCGATCAATTGCTCCAGCGCGACGGCTTGCGTCTCCGCATCGCGGTCGGCGGCGAGCTTGGCGTCGGTCGGGATCAGGTAGTTGACGCCACCGATCTCCATGCCGTGACCGGCATAATAGACCACCGCCCAATCGGCTTTTTCGGCTTGCGTCCCGAACTCATGCAGGGCCGCGAAAAATCTGTCGCGGGTGAGGTCCGGCGCCAACGTCACGGTCGCAAAGCCGAGGTCGCGAAGCGTGGACGCGATCAATTTGGCGTCGCGCGCCGGATTGGCGAGCGGCTGCACGTTCTTGTAGGCGCTGTTGCCGACGATCAAGGCGACCTTGCGCGGACCTGATGATGCAGGGGCTGCGGCCGTCAGCGCCGCCAGCCGCTCCTTGGCGAAGCGGCGGGCAATGGCGGCGTCGATATCATCGAACTTGGTCAGGGCCGCGCTCGCCGAGCGATATTCGCTGCGCGCGCCCACGAGGTCGCCGCGCTTTTCGAACACCTTGCCGCGGTTGGCACGGGCGCGGATATTGTTCGGGTTGATCTTGAGCGCCTCGTTGTAATCCTTCAGCGCCGCGTCGAGGTCACCCTTTGCCAGATAGACATTGCCGCGGCTGGTCATCGCATAGACCGAATTCGGCGTGTGGGCCAACGCCACGTTGCAATCCGCGATCGCTTCGTCGAACTTCCTGATCTCGGTGTAGGTGATGCAACGGTAGGCCGCGACCTGCGGGGCATCGGGATTGATCTTTTTCGCCTCGGCGAAATCGGCGAGCGCCGCATCATATTGCTTGCGGTACGTCTGCACGCGCCCCCGGTTGAAGCGGTGATTGTAACGGCTGGCGTCGTTGTTCGCGAGCCTGACGGCGGAATCGAGTTCGGTGAGGGCGCGCTGCAGGTCGCCCTGACGCATGAAAATAAGCGCGCGGTTGTTGTAGGGGCTCGAGAAATTCGGCTGCAGCTTCGAGCTCTGCGCGTAGTCGGCCAGGGCCCGTTCGTCCTCGCCCTTGCTGCTATAGGCGAGGCCGCGCATGTTGATGTATCCGGCGTTATCGGGAACCAGATCGATCGCCGCGGAATAGGCAGCGATCCCGCCGTCATAGTCGCGCTTCTTGATCAGCGCCTCGCCGCGAACGGCGAGAGCGCCCGCCCTGGCTTTGGCGGGCATTTTGTTGTCGGCAATGACGGTCTCGCAGGCGGCCAGTCTTGCGACCGGTTCCGCATCCTTATTCCGGCAGGTGTCGATTTCGCCCGCCGCCTGCGCGGAGCCGGCGGCGACAAGGGTGACGATGACCAGGAAAAAGGCGCGCAACATCAGTGAAACGCTCCGGCGCATGAATTTTGGTCGCCGGAGGCTGCCGGCGGTTCATTGTGGGAAGCTGCGCCGGATTCGGTCAAGCGTGGCCAAACATCGCGCCTAACGTGTTGCGCCGGCGCGGTTTTATTCACGAACTCGTGTGCCGCCGGCCGTAACAAAATGAGCCCTTGCCCGTATCTCGGCGTATCGGAGGGAGCTGCGCCGATTGCGAAACGCGGCTCCCGCTCTAAACTGCCTTCCAACAGCCCCAAGAGGAAACCATGTCCCCTCGCCGATTCAGCCGCCTTTCGCTGTGCGCCGCCGCCATCGGCGCGCTCGCCATTGCCGCGTTCGCCGTCACCCCCTCGCGCGCCGCGGAAGAAGCCGTGATCATCCCCCCGCCCGCCGCCGACGTGCAGCCGGCCGGCGGCCTGCAGACCGCGGTCCTTGCCGGCGGTTGCTTCTGGGGCGTCCAGGGCGTGTTCCAGCACACCGCGGGCGTGGTCAACGCCGTGTCCGGTTACGCCGGCGGCACCAAGGCGACCGCCGACTACAATCTGGTCTCGATGGGGACCACGGCGCATGCGGAAGTGGTCGAGGTCAAATACGACCCGAAGAAGATCAGCTACGGCAAGATCCTGCAGATCTTCTTCTCGGTCGTGCACGATCCGACCCAGCTGAACCGCCAGGGCCCGGACACCGGCACGCAATATCGCTCGGCGATCTTCACCACCAGCGACGAACAGAAAAAGGTCGCGGAGGCTTATATCGCCCAGCTCAACGCCGCCAAGGTCTACAAGAAGCCGATCGTGACCAAGGTCGGCCCGCTGGAGGCGTTTTATGCGGCTGAGGCCTATCACCAGGACTACATGACGCGGCACCCGAACCAGCCCTATATAGCCTTCAACGACATCCCGAAGGTCCATAACCTCAAGAAGATCTTTGCGAGCGACTATCTCGACAAGCCGACGCTGGTCAGCAGTGCGAAGGCCAGCAACTGAGGGACCAAATTCAAAGGAGACTCCATGTCCGACACCAAGACCAAGGTCGAGAAGAGCGAGGCCGAGTGGCGCCGCGAGCTGACGCCGATGCAGTATGCGGTGCTGCGCGAAAAGGCGACCGAGCGGCCGTTCTCCGGCGAATACGAGCATGAGCACCGCAAGGGCACCTATACCTGCGCCGGCTGCGGGCAGACGCTGTTCGAATCCGATGCCAAGTTCGATTCCGGCTGCGGCTGGCCGAGCTTTACCGCACCCGCTGTCGACAGCCATGTCGACGAGGAACGCGACATCAGCCACGGCATGATCCGCACCGAGGTTTTGTGCTCGAAATGCAATGGCCATCTCGGCCACGTCTTCGAGGACGGCCCCGGCCCGACCGGCCTGCGCTACTGCATCAATTCGGCCGCACTGAAGCTGCAGCCGAAGTAGCTTCAGTCGCCGTTGTCTCCTACTCGTCATGCCCGGCCTTGTGCCGGGCATCCATCGAGAAGAAGCATTTCTCAAGATGATGGATTGCCGGGTCAAGCCCGGCAATGACAGTGGTCGGTCTAAAGGCCTCTTTATCTTCAACTCCATTCGAACTCATTTCCCACCCCGTGCGACCAAGAGCTGGTCGCGCGGGGTTTTTCATTTTTCAGGGGGGCTTCTCCGGTTTGCCCGGCGCGCAAACAAGGAAAGTTCAGATGCAATTATCGAAACGTCTGCTGCTCGGTCTCGGCGCAGCCACCCTCATCATGGAGAGCGTTGTGATCCAGCCCGCTTTTGCCGCCGACAAGGTCTCCCTGTTCAAGGTCATTACCGCCAAGGATGAAATCGTCATCGGCATCGCCGAGGACGATCTGGCGCAGATGGACGGCAAGAACGCCGGCGGCATCGCCAAGATGCTGGTGGCCAAGGGCTCGATGAGCGTCTGGCGCTACGCCGTGCACAAATCGGCCTCGGGCAACCTCGAACAGGCGCCGCTGCACAAGATCGGCCTGCTCGCGTCGGACTCGCTGCGCGTCGAGCCCTATGCGACACCGCTGAAGGTGCTGCCGATCGACGAGACGAAGAAATGATCTCCTTCCTTCTCCCCCTGTCGGAGAAGGTGGCGCGAAGCGCCGGATGAGGGGTTTGCATCCGCGGAGACAGACCCCTCACCCGTCTCGAATGAGCTGGCGCTCATTCGATCCACCCTCTCCCACAAGGGGAGAGGGGAAGAAGCGCCAGCGGCAATGACACTCTCCCAAGGTTTCGGCGGAGCGGGGACTCGCGGCCTGGAGTATGCTTTGCTCCGGGCCGTGGGGCGTTTTCACCCGACGACGGCCACGCTTTCAGGAGGTCGCGATGTCGCTGGGCACGATCCTCATCATCATCCTGATTATTTTCCTCTTGGGCGGCTTCTCCGGCCGTTTTCGCGGCTATGGCTATGGTCTCGGCCATTCCGGCATGGGGCTTGTCGGGGTGATCCTGATCGTGCTGATCATCCTGGTGCTGCTCGGCAAACTTTAGGCGCCGTAACCAATTGAAATAACAGGGCTTATTTCGGTCCGAAACGGGCCCAAAGCCAGCCATGCGCGGATTCAGCATCACCCCCGATCTGCGCATCAGGAGTCGCATTTCTGTCAAACAGGCTTATATTGGGGGTCGAAATGACGTGCACGGCGCGCCGCCCGGGATAGCGGCCCACCGTCATCCAATCCCCACTCGCTCGACGAACGAGCCAAAAAGATTGAGGTCACAAACCATGCGTCCATTCAGCTACGATACCGCTGCCGAACTGTTTCCTGCCGCGATCCGCAAGAAGAAGCGGGCTGGCTTTGCATATCGGCGTTTTGGCACCGCGGCCGAAGCGGTTCGCTTCGCGATCGAGGAGCTGCCGGCGGACTCGCTGAACGGCGCGTATCTGCAGGTCGAGGAAGCGCGCTTCGACCAGAGCGGCATCCGCACGCTCTATGAGAGCGAGGCCTTCCCGCTGACGCGCCGTCCCCGCGCGCCCGCCGCGACCGAAACCAACGCCGACGCTGCGTAACAGCAAGCTTTCGAGCTGTCTGCCCTCGGACGATGTCCGGGGGCATTTTTTCGCGCGTGTGAAGTTGATTACCGCGGTTGCTTGTCGAGCCAGCGCTTGAGCATCCGCACGTTGCGAACGTTGGCGCGGAACATGACGTCGAAGGCGTCGCCCGCGACCGGCACCAGGCCGACCACGCCGTCGAGCGCGACATTGGCCAGCATCCGCGTCGTGATGTGCCAGGGCGCGCCGAGCGCGCGCGCCTCGCGCACCAGCCACAGCGAAATCGCGGTCGTGATGATGTCACCGACGACAGGGATCAGCCCGATCAGGCCGTCGATGCCGTAGCGGATATTGGTGCCCGGTACGATGAAGGCAACGTCGAGCAGTTTCGAAATCGCTTCCAGCCGCGCCAGCCGCTGCTCGCGGGTGAGATTGCCGAACGGGTTGGCGCTGGAATTGCCGAAGTCGATCCGGAAACCCTCGAACTGCCCGCGCAGGCTCTCGTCGGGGATTTCGCGCCCCTCCTGGTCGATCACCGGCCCACGGCCCTTCGCGCGCCCCTGCGAGGGACGTTCGCTGCGGGCGCGGTTGGGCACAAAAATATCGTCGTTTGACATGGCCATCAGATGGTAACGCAAAAGGCGTGCGCAAGTTGCGTCAAATTATCGCTTTCCCCTTGCGCCCTGTGGCATCTGAGGTCTGGGCCACATTCTCCGTCATTGCGAGCCACCGGGTCGCGCGAACGCGCGCCCGATGACAGGCTCCGCGAAGCAATCCCTGTGGCCGCACCGCAAGAATGGATTGCTTCGTCGCTACGCTCCCTTGCGCAAACGCTTCGCGTTTGTCGCAGGCAATGACGGCCGCCGCGAAAGAGCGGCCTCGAAACTGCTTGCCATTGCGCGCAACGTTCCATCTTCGCCGGCGCGTCCGGCAAAACACAGGGCTGACGGCAGTCCGTCCTGGCGCGTCACACCCGGCACTGATACCGCGCAAAGATCGAGTGGATTCACGAAATAGGTGTAAGTGCCCATGATGGTATTGCGTCCCATCGGTTCGGCCAGCATCTCCTCGATGGTGAAGATGGTCGGGATCGTCGGCACGACCAGCGCAGCGAACCCCGCAAGGCTGTTCGACGCCACGCGCTGCAGGCGCTTGACTTCATAGAGCGTCTGGAACGCGTCCTTGGCGCTAAACGCCAATCCGGGTTCTATCGCCGCCCAAACCGCCGGATGAATGGCATCGCGCCGGTTGGCGATGACGTCGCCATAATCACAAAGCCGCTCGGCCACCATCGCCGACTGGAACACCAGCCGCCCCGCTTCCTCAAACGGATCGAAATCGATCTCGGTCAGCGAGAACCCGAGCGCGACGAGCCGGTCGAGATTGGCCTCGAAGGTGTGCGCCGAATCCGCGTCACCAAAGAAACGCAACTGGCTCTTTCTTGGGGTCGCGAGCGCCTTTAGCGAAGGCGCTTTGGCCGTCACGTCGATCCGCCCGGCATCCGGACGGCTGAACGGGTCGCGGCTGTCATGAGCTGCGATCAGCTCCAGAACCTCGTAAGCGTCCGCAATGCTTCTCGCGAAGATCGGAACGCAATCGAGGAAGCGGTTGTTGTAGAGCAGTCCACGCGAACTCACGAGACCGATCGTGGGCTTCAGACCGACGATCCCGTTACAAGCTGCCGGCACGCGCCCCGATCCACCGGTGTCGCTCCCGAGCGAGAATGCGACGATATCGCGCGCCACCGCGACCGCAGATCCCGAGCTGGATCCGCCCGGGATGTAGTTCGGATGTATCGCGTTACGGCAGAGCGGCTCCGGACTGCGTGTGCCATTCAGTCCCGTTGCAAACTGATCCATCGTGTTCTTGCCGATGAGAACAGCTCCCGCCTGCTCGAGGAGTTGGACCGCGTGAGCCGTTTCCTCCGGCATGATGGAGAGGCCCGGGCAATTGCTCGTTGTGACCATGCCCGCGACGTGAATGTTGTCCTTGACCGCAAAGGGCACGCCGAGCAGCGGGAGACTCTCGCCGCCGTCGGCGCGCCGTTGCAGCGCATGAGCGCGCGCAACGGCATCTTCGGGCGGCACAAGCGCGGTGAAAATACCGTCCCCAACCACGGCCTGCGCGCGCCGGCAGGCTTCAGCGACCAGATCATCCGCACGCGCGCCCGCCCGGCGGGCCTCGCGAACAGACTTCAGGTTCAACGGAATTGCCGAAAGGTCCGACATGGTCGTCGCGGAACATGCCACGGTGAGTTTCCTCTAAAAAAGCAGGCGAGTTCGTTGGAAGGTCGGCGAAATCAACTCTTGCCTTCCCAGTGCACGATGCGCCGCGCGAGATAGGCAATGCCCCGGTCACTGATCAGACCGATGAGGCCGATCAGAATGATGCCCGCAAAAACATAGGTGGTACGGAAGAAGCTGCTCGCATCGAGGATCACAAAACCAAGCCCGCGATCGCCGCCGAGAAGTTCGGAGGCGACCAGGATCGTCAGCGCCGTGCCCATGGAGATGCGCAGGCCAGTCATGATCTGCGGGAAAGCGGAAGGCAGCACGACAAAGCGAAATGTCTGCCAGCGGCTGGCGCCCATCGATTGCGCCGCCCGGAGCGCGTCGAGCGCGCAGGAGCGCGAGCCGGCTTGTGCGTTCACCATCATGATCAGAAAGACCGAAAGGAAGATCAACAATATCTTGGATAGTTCCCCGATGCCGAACCACAGGATGAACAGCGGAATGAGGCCGAGCGGCGGAATCGGCCGCACCAGTTCGGACGGCACGATGAAAAGCGCATCGATGGCCGGAACACGTCCGCGCAGCAGCCCCAGCGTAATACCGAGCACCGAGCCGGCCACAAACGCGATACCAACCCGCCAAAGGCTGGCGCCGATATGCGTCCAGATTCCGACGCCGGAATAACCGCGCTGAATCATGTCGAGGAAGCTTGTCGCGACCGCTGCCGGCGACGGCAGGATGGTCGGCGGCACGGCGCCCTGCATCGTAACAAAGGTCCAGAGCAAGAAAATCGCGAGCGGCGAGAGGATCGCGAGCGCCACATACTGGCGCCGTGCCTTGAGCGCGGTGGAATTCATGCAAAACCCTCACGGCGTATGAAAACGGTCAATGGCGCATCTTCCGGTAGATCATCTCGCGCAGCCGAATGAACGACGGATGCAAACGGTTCTCGCCGGTATCACGCGGCGACGGCAGATCGACTGCGAACTCGTCGAATGAACCGTCCTTCAGATCGGTGAGCAGAAAAATCCGGTCGCCGAGGAATACCGCCTCGTCGATGCTGTGGGTGACGAAGAGAATCGTGCAACCGGTGCGCTCGCGAATGCGCAGCACCTCCTCCTGCAACACTTCCCGTGTCTGCACGTCGAGGGCGGAGAACGGCTCGTCCATCAGCATGACTTTTGGCTTCGCGGCGAGCACGCGGGCAAGCCCGACCCGCTGCCGCATGCCACCTGAGAGCTGGTAGGGATAGGAATTCTCGAAGCCGGAGAGGCCGACCAGCGCCGCCATTTCTTCCGCGACCTGCTGGCGCTCCGCCTTCGGGCGGCCGGCGCAGCGCAGGCTGAAGGAAATATTGTCCGCAACTGTCATCCAGTTGAACAGTGCGGCAGCCTGAAATACCACGCCGCGATCCGGACCCGGCCCGGCGATCTCGCGGTTGTCGATGAACGCGACACCTTCGGTCGGCTGGAGGAAACCCGCCACCAGGTTGAGTATCGTCGTCTTGCCGCAACCGGATGGCCCGAGCAACGCGACGAGTTCACCGGGGCGGATAGCGAAGGAGACGTTGCTCATGATCGAGCGGCGGTCATACTCGAAACCGACGCGCTCGAATTTGAGCATCGGCTTGACCGCAGCGGACGCGCCGGTTTCGTCCGCCGCCAATCCCACGGTCTTGTCAGGTACGATGCTCAAGACGCGGGCGCCCGTGTTCATTTGAGGCTCGCACGATAGGCCTGAACCGGCTTGGTATAAAGCAATCCCGACCAGTCGGTGGGGGCGGCCTGGATGCGTTTCTCCTCGACAAGAAAGGCCGCAATGCCCTGCAGATGCTTGCCGAGCCGCGAGTTCGCTTCCTGGCCCGGAGGTCCCATGAAATCGGCCGTCAGAATTTGCTCGAAGGTTGGATGGGCTGCACCCTGCCCCTCGATGAGCTTGTCGAACTGTTCCGGAGCCATGTCGACCCGCTTGGCCTCATACTGACGCACCTCGGCCGGCTTGGCCTTGTAGTCCTTCTGGGCCTGGTCCCAGATCTTCAGGAAAAGCTGCACGGTTTCCGGGCTGCCGTCGGTGAACGCTTTCCGCGCGGCCCAAACACCGCCGGTAATCATGCCGAGACTTTTTGTCGTCGCGATCGGCTTTGCGCCGGCACGCTCGATGGCACCGACATTCGGCTCCCACACGAAGGCGGCATCGATCTGCCCGGCCACATAGGCCGGCGGCATGTTCGCCGGCGTGAGGTTGATGAGGGTGACGTCGGTTGCTTTCAGGCCGGCTTTCTCGAGCGCCCGCAGCAAATGGTAGTGGCTCGTCGATCCCGTGGCGACGCCAATGCGCTTGCCCTTGAGGTCGGTCAGTTCCTTGATGCCCGAAGCGGGATTGGCCGCAAGGCGCACGTTGGTGGCGTCGATCCGCTCCATGAACAGGATCTGGATCGCAAGACCGTTGGAGTAGCCGGTGACCGCGGGGAATTCCCCCATCCATGCCAGATCGACCTCGCCTGCCGCAAAGGCTGGAAGCATGGCCGGGCCGGCCGGGAACTGCGCGGTCTTCACGTCGAGGCCGCCAGCCTTGAACAGTCCGGAGCCCAACGCGTAGGAAAGGATGACGTTGATCTCACCGGTCTGGAATCCGATTCTGATCGGCTTCAGATCCTGGGCTGATGCCGCGCCAAGCGGGGCGAAGGCGATACTGGCGAAAAGCGCCAACCACCGGGTCAGGCGGGTCATGGGTCGTCTCCTTTGCTGAGCGGAATGCGTGAGCGGGCGGGCAGTCATGCGACGGCGCCGACGAGGTCGAGAACCGTGAGCGCGAGGATTTTCGTCGCCGCGACCGACTTGCCGATGTGGATGTATTCGTTGATCGGCGGCCAACCGTCCTCACCAGGACCGAAGGTGATGGCGGCACGTCCCCGCTCCGCGAACCGGATGGTGTCGTTGAAGGCGTTCTTGCGATAGATCGCCGGCGCTTCGCCGTAAATCCGCTTGTAAGCGCGCCCGAGCGAGGCAGTGGGATTCATATTCTCGTCCTGCTCCAGCGTGCCGTCGACGAACAGCGCACCGGGATAGGGCCGCGCCGTCGCCTTCAGCTCCGGATCGCTGGCCGTCTCGGCAGCGATCACGGCCTGCACGTCCGCCATCACGCTGTCGGGCGTCATGCCGGGCAGGATGCCGACGACTGCGATCACCGCACGGGCGATGTCGGGCGTGAACTGCATCTCCCGCTTCACGCCGCCCTGCACCCGGACCAGCGCCGTCATCGGCCGCGTGCCTCCCGCAATTCTCGCGGGCGTATGGGTGAACGTCATGGTCTCCAGCGCCGTGAGCAGCCGCACCATCTTGGCGACGGCGTTGACCCCGGTGTCAGGCCTCCAGATGTGAGTCTTGACGCCGTGGGTTTCGATCTCGACCAGGAAATTTCCGCCGTTGGCGACCGCAATGCCCATGCCCGATCGGCCGTCAGGTTTGGTCCAGCCGGTCGGCTCGCAGACGATGGTGTAATCGGCATCGAGCCCGCATTCGTCCAGCAGAAAGATCGAACCGTCGGGGCCGTTCTTTTCTTCATCCGCGGTGTAGACGCATTTGAGCGTACCGCGCAGCTTCACGCCGGCTTCGCGGATGGCGCGCGCGGCCAGCAACGTGCATGCAAGGTTGCCTCGCGTGTCGGATGTGCCCCGTGCGTAAAGCCTGTCGCCATGGCGGGTCGGACGAAACGGATGGCCGCCGGTCATCGTCCAGGCATTCCAGTCGCCGGCCGGATAAGTATCGAGATGATCGTTGAGGATCAGGGACGGGCCGCCGCCGGTGCCTTCAAGGATTCCAACAACGTTCGGCCGGCCCGCGCGCTTGGTCGGGAACGTGACCGCAAATCCCATCTCCTGCAGCTTGCCGGCGATGAAGAGAGCCGCGCCCTCTTCCCGCGCCGGCGCCTCGTCCGGATCGAGCGGGTTCTCGGCTTCCGGCTGGCCGGCGGGAACGAGTTCGCAGGTCAGATCGAGCCAGGCTTTTTCGGTGATGCGATCGAGCACAAGCCGCTCAATCTCGGTAAGGCCGTCCTGCTCAATCACATCCACCGTCGTCTGCATGGCTGTCCCCTGGCTTCTTCACCAGGTGCAATAGCAAGGCATGTGCCAGCGGCTCTGTCGCTGCGTGCGAAGCGGTGGGCGAGCGGTAGCCCCCTATGATTCCAGCATAAAATGTCTTTGGGGCGTGGCCTCTTTGCTCTGTCAGAAAATTTCCTACGGTGTTCCGATGCGGGGTCGCTGGGCAGCGGACCCGTCCAGATGACGTCGGACGCGCCGTCGCTGAAGAGCGCTAGTCGTCGTCGGCGGATGCTGCTGCTGTAAGCAGATCAAGACGCTGGATCACGAGCATGCCCCGCTTCTGCCGAAGCACGCCCTCTTTCTGCATCCGGTTGAGGCTGATGGTGACCCATTGCCGCGTCGCACCAATGAGATTCGCGATTTCGGCATGGGTAAAGGCGGCTGCGATCACGATGCCGCCGTCACTGGATTCTTCGTCAAAGCCATAGGTTTTGGCGAGATGCAGCAGGACCTGCGCCAGGCGTTGCGACAGCGAGCGCGTGCCGAGCATCTGCGCCAGCGAGGAATAGCAGCGCGCCTTGAAGCTGAGCGCCTCGATGATTTCGATCGCCAAATCCGGCACGTCGCGGGCCAGATCGCGCAAGCCTGCGCCCGGAAGATGCGTGACCGTGCTGTTCTTCGCCGCAACGGCGGACCAGACATGAACGCCGCCGTCAAAGATTTCGGGACCGCCGACGAAGTTGCCAGGCAACCAGTAGGCCAGGGTGATCTCCTTTCCCGAAGGCGCGGTGTAGTAGCTGCGAACAAGGCCGCTTTCGATGATCACGATACCATCGTGCACATCGCCCTGAAGGAACAATGTCTCGCCGCGCTGGTAGGATTGTTTCCTGCCATGGCGCTCGACGCGCTCGCGCGCCGCCGGCGGAAGGCGGCCGATCAGACTCTGTTGACGGGTGACCGCCTCGTCAGCCTCGGTGAGAAGAATGCCGGCGGTCTTATCCCCAATGTCTGACATTGCATCCCCTGGACCGAGGCCTTCGCTGGACCCGGAAACGGACGGCGACCGGTGCCCACGCCGACACGGTCCTGCCCTGGATTACGTCGAATGCACCGGCGCCTGTTCGTCGGCATATCTGTGCGCCAGCCACGACGACAGCACCGCGGGCACGCCGCCGACCAGTCCGTAAAGGATGAACTGAACAACGCCAGTGTCCGGGCCGCGCGAGCCGTAGAGCAGTTCCGTGACCGTGAACCCGATCACGCCCACGATGCCGATCCGCACCCACGGAGGGATGCGCCGCACGTGATACAGGATGTCGTCGATGGCGCCGATCATCAGCGCCGGCACGACGCCGAACAGATAGCTGTATTGCAGCGTCTTGACGAAAGTGCCGAAGAATTTCCCGACCTCCTTCCAATCGGTCTGGGCCCAGTAGCCGGAAGCCATCGTGATCGCGAACAGCATCAAGAGCCCGCCGACGAACGGGCCGATAGCTCCGAAGATCAGATAGCGTTTCATGGACCGTCCTCTTCCAATCGCGGGATCAGATGCGGTCTCAGTCTTACGATGATCTTGCGAAAAATTCGACAGGCTTGACGGAAGCGTTGCGAAACAATCCGCCGCCGCCCGCTACTCGCCCCAGGCCGCGAACGCCTCGTTGAACGCCCGCTCGCCCGGCGCGCCCTTTTCGATCGCGATGATGGCGCGGCGCTGGTTGACGTAGACCAGCGGCACGTCGAACCAGGAACGCTCCTTCAGGAGCTGCAGATTGCGGGCGCGGTCGGCGTCGACGTTGGAGAGGCCAACCAGGAAGAAGCCGTCGGTGACCTTCACGGCGAGCCCGGCCAGCGGCGTGCCGCGCGCCTGCTCGTTGGATTTCATCAAGATGCCCGGCACGTTGCCGACGCCGCCGCCGGAGAAATCCTGCGGCAGGATGAAGGTGAGCTCCGCGGTGTGGCTTGCGGGGAGCGAGGTGTCGGTGTTGCGGCGGAACGACATCGTCATCTTGAACTTGCGGTCGGGAATTTCGATGTCGGCGCGCACGCTGATGTCAGGCTTCTGGTTGCCGCTCGCCTTGATCGGTTCGGTACGCCAGATCACCGAGCCGACATATTGCTTGCCCTTGGGATCGGACGGGTCCTCGTCATACAGCACCACGCGCTGCGCCACCGGCGCCACCTGCTCCGACGACGGCTGGCCGACGCGATCGGGGATCTTCGGCTTCGACTGCGGCGCCGACGGATCCTTCGGCGCTTCGACGACCGGCGACGACTTGAACAGGCCAGAGACGATGGTCAGCGCCTGCTTGCCCCAGACGATACCGGCGCCGACCAAAATCAGCACGATGCCGACCGCGATCGCGCTCTTGAACGGGAAAGCCGCGCCGACCCGGCGTGGCTTTTTCGGCTCGCGGTCGCGATCCTGCGACAGCCGCGAACGCTGCGGCGGCGGCGGCATCGGGGAAGCCTGCGGCGAATAGCGGTCGGCCTCCTCGAGCGACTCCTCATAGGAATACGGCGCTTCCGGATCGGCGCCGCGGTTCTCCATGCTCGGCTCGAGCCGGTCGAACTCCGGCGAGGGCGAGGGCACGTTGGCGTAGGTCTTGCGCGCCGAGCGGTTGGCCTGGGCCGCGGCGCGGCCGAGATCGTCGGCGTCGGCGGCGATGTCGCGGAAGCCGCGCATGCCAGGGGGCTGCGGCATCTGCGGCGCTGAATTATCGGGACCGCGGCGTGCCGCGCCTGACCGTTCACGGGTCGGCGGCAGCGGCGGTTCCTGCCCCGGCGGCAGCTGCGGCGGGCGTGGTGGCGGCGGGGGTGGCGCATCGGGCCGCAGGTTGCGCGGCGGGCGCTGCTGGTCGCCGTCACCAGACGGCGGACGGGGTTCGCGCGCGGGCGGCGGCGAAGCCGGGCGCGGACGGGGTGGGTTGGCAGCTGGCGCGCCGGATTCCGGCGGGCGCGCATTGGCGCGGCGGAAGGCGTCGCCGCCACGCGCAGCCCCGGCGCCGCCGGGCCGCGAGGCGTCGCGGGCGCGCTGGGCGGCCTCGGACTCGACCTTGCGGACGGCCTCTTCCAGCGACAGCCGCTCCCGAGTGATTTCCGATTCGCTCAAAGGCGGCTGCACGCTGCGCAGCTGCGCGATCAGCGCCGAGCGGGCCCGCTCATAGAGCGCACGGCGGCTCTCGCCGGGAGCACTGGGGTCCAGTCCGGCAATGGCGCGGGCGATCAGCGGATAGTAGTCAGCCATAACGACTCAACAATGCGGACTTATGGGTAACAACTCGTTAAGCCTCGAACGGGTTTTGAACGAGAATAGTATCCTCGCGTTCCGGGCTGGTGGAAAGCAAGGCGATCGGACAGCCCACCAATTCCTCGACCCGGCGGACATATTTAATGGCCTGGGCCGGCAGATCCGCCCAGGAACGGGCATTGGCGGTCGGCTCCTTCCAGCCCTCGATGGTCTCGTAGATCGGCACCACCCGGGCCTGGGCGCCCTCGCCGGCCGGCAGATGGTCGATTTCCTTGCCGTCCAGCATGTAGCCGGTGCAGACCTCGATCGTGTCGAAGCCGTCGAGAATATCGAGCTTGGTCAAGGCGAGGCCGGTGATGCCGCAGGTTCTTGCGGCCTGCCTTACCAATACGGCGTCGAACCAGCCGCAACGCCGCGGCCGGCCGGTATTGGTGCCGAACTCGCGGCCCCGCTCGCCGATCTTGCGGCCGATCTCGTTGTCCAGTTCGGTCGGGAACGGGCCCTGGCCGACCCGCGTCGTATAGGCCTTGCAGATGCCGAGCACATAGCCGACCGCGCTCGGCCCCAGGCCGCTGCCGGTCGCGGCCTGCGCCGCCACCGTGTTGGACGAGGTGACATAGGGGTAGGTGCCGTGGTCGACGTCGAGCAGCGCGCCCTGCGCGCCCTCGAACAGGATGCGCTTGCCCTCGCGGCGCTTGAGATCGAGCAGCCGCCACACGGTCTCGGTGTAGGGCAACAATTGCGGCGCCAGCGCGGTGAGGTCCTTCAGGATGACGCCGCCGTCGAACTCCTCCAGCCCGAGGCCGCGGCGCAGCGCGTTGTGGTGCGCCAGCAGGCGGTCGATCTTGTGCGGCAGGGCGTCGAGGTCGGCCAGGTCCATCAGGCGGATGGCGCGGCGGCCGACCTTGTCCTCATAGGCCGGACCGATGCCGCGGCGGGTGGTGCCGATCGCGGTGCCGGCGTTGGATGATTCGCGCAAGGCGTCGAGCTCGCGGTGCAGCGGCAGGATCAGCGTGACGTTCTCCGCGATACGGAGATTTTCCGGGCTGATGGCGACGCCCTGGCCCTTCAGCCGGGTGACCTCGTCGAGAAAGGCCTGCGGATCGAACACCACGCCGTTGCCGATGACGCCCAGTTTCGATGGCCGCAGCACGCCCGACGGCAGCAGCGCCAGCTTGTACGTCTCGCCATTGATGACGAGCGTGTGGCCGGCATTGTGGCCGCCCTGGAAGCGCACGACGATGTCAGCCTGCTCCGACAACCAGTCGACGATCTTGCCCTTCCCCTCGTCACCCCATTGGGCGCCGACGACGACAACATTGGCCATTTCTAAGCGTTTCCCTGCGACTCACGTGGTTTCAGCATGACCTCCCCGGAAAACTACTGCCCGACTTTCCGGATCATGCTCTCCGGCATGGTTCAGGTTGAACCATGCCGTCGAATGTTTCTTTAGTTCGGGCATGATCTTCTCGGAAAACCGGTATCCACTTTTCCGGATCATGCCCGTAGCTTGCCCAGCCCAAATCACGGCCTTAAGGCCGTTCGCATGCGAGGCAGCTCAACCGGATAAAGGAAGCAGCCCGTCTAGGCAAGCAAGAAGCAAGCTTCGGGGGTCGTCAAAAAGGAGGACAACCCTTTGATATCCCCCAAAAATTTGTGGCGGCGCGAAGGCGGCGGCATGAACGCGGAGTAATCTGGCAAATGTCTAAAACCACTCCTGCGACAAAGGCGCTGGAAAAGCTCGGCGTGAAGTTTGTGCTGCACAGCTATGTCTATGATTCCAACGCCGACAGCATCGGCCTGCAGGCGGCCGAGGCGCTCGGCGTCGCGCCCTCCCGCATGCTGAAGACGCTGATGGCCGAGGTCGACGGCAAGCCGGTCTGCGTGGTGGTGCCGTCGGACGGCGAAGTCAGCATGAAGAAGCTCGCCTCTGCGTTCGGCGGCAAGGCCGCGAAGATGATGCGCCCGGCGGATGCCGAGCGGCTCACCGGCTATCATGTCGGCGGCATCTCGCCGTTCGGGCAGAAGAAGCGCGTGCCGGTCGCGATCGAGGCCGCCGCGCTCGGCCACGCGACCGTGTTCCTCAATGGCGGGCAGCGCGGATTGCAGGTCGAGCTCGATCCTGATGACGCGGTGCAGGCGCTCGGCGCGATCGCGCAGGCCCTGACGGTGTGAGGGTTCAAGACGCCGCGCGCAGTTTTGCTTTGGGGCTCGGCTGCGCGAAATCGCAGCGCTTTGCGACGACCAGGAACAACAGGACCAGCGGCACCATCGATGCCAGCAGCGCGGCGCTGGCGACCAGTGCTGCCGCCGGCGATCCCCAGGCGTCCTGCAGGCTTCCGGCGGCGGTGGGTCCGGCCGCCATCAGCACGTAGAAGCAGGTATAGAACAGGCCGAAGCCCATCGACCGGTCGGCCGGCTCCAGCACCCTGGCAGGCATCGACAGGATCGCACCCGACATCGGACCGATCGCGACGCCAAAAATCAGGCATGCGATCGTCGAATGAAAATTCTCCACGAACAGCATCAGCGCACAGGCCGCGATCAGGCTGCAGGCAATGATCGCGGTGATCGGCCGGCCGGCGCGGTGCACGAGATAGCCGCCGGCCGGAATGGCGAGAATGGTGAACCAGATCGACAGGCTCGTCAGCGACGCCGCAACCGTCGGCGAAGATCCCTGCGCCACCATCAACAGCGGTGCGTAGCTGAAGAACAAAACGCAGGCGAGATTCATCGCGCCCCAGATGGCGCCCGATATCACCACCGGCATCAGCGCCGCACGCGGAAGCCGTCCGCGGCCGGCGGCCTCCGCCTGGGCCAGCTGCGCCGCGCGCGGAATCATCGCAAACGCCAGCAGCACTGCCACCGAACAGATCGCGGCCGACAGCATCACCGCCTGCCAGCCGAGCGAATGGGCGATCCAGGTCTGGATCGGCAGCGCGATCATGGCGCCGAACGGCCAACTCATCTGCAGGAACGACATCGCCAGCACCATCTCGCGGGCGTCGAACCAGTCCGCCACCATCTTGGTCGCGACCAGACCCACGACCGTGCCCCCGACCCCGCCAACCGTGCGCGCCGCCAGCGCGAGGGCGAGATCGCCGGAATAACTCAATGCCAGGCCGGAAACCGCCATCAGCACCAGGCCCACGATCCCGAGCGTCTTTTCGCGGCCCCGGCTTCCGAGCAATCCGGCCGGGAACGCGACGAGGACGCCCGGCAGCATATAGGCGCCGAGCAGCATGCCGACTTCCGAATAGCCGATGCCGAGATCGGCCATCAGAAGATTGGCCGCCGACCCGATCGATTGAAACTGGAATCCGATGGCCGCGCGCGTCGCGAACAACACCGCAAGGATGATCCACCTGCGTCCGGGCATACGGATACTCCCGGGGTTCAATCGCTGCGTTCGCCGCTGAGCACGTTGGAGAACTCGGATAATTCGTCCTCGGAGACCTCGTGCAGCGAGAGGCGCAGCTGCATGATCGCAAGATCGACCAGATGGCCGGCAAAGGAGACGCCGCCCGAAACCAGCAAATTGCGCTGCTCTACCAGCACCGGAAGCACATTACGCAAACGACGCGCACTTAACTCATCCATAGCAATGCCCTTTGAGAGGTCGCTGCGACGTCGCGACCAGCCACTGGCCGGTGGTGGCGACGTCGGCGAAAAGTTCGATCGCCCTTGTGGCGAGCACATGCACGGCGGCGGCGTCGGTATTGGGCCGCGACCGGCTCACGGATGCATCGCTCAGGAAGGTGACGCTGTGCTCCCTGCGCGCGGCATCCATCGCCGTCGCAAGGCAGGTTTCCTCGGCGACGAGACCGGCAATGGCGAAGCTTCCGGCCTGCGAGACCACGCTTTCGAACAAATGATTGCTGTAGCAGGACGGTTGCTGGCGCTCGAACACCATGTCCGACCGCCGCGGCTCGAGACCGGAAATCCACGCCGACTGGCTCGAGCGTTCGAGTATGCCCGGGCCATCGCCCCGACCCTCGGCTTGCCGCGTGAACGCGATCGGTATGGCAAACTCGCGCGCATGCCGGATCGCGGCCAAGCAATTGTTCAGCGACCGCTGGATGTCTCGCGCGTTGTCCCTGGCCAATGCGGCGTAGTTTTTCTCCTGCAGGTCGACCATGATCAGCAGGCGGCCACGCGATGCGCCGACATAGGTTCGCAAATCAATGACCGAACTCATTGGACATCCGCCGCTTGGCAAATTCCCCGGCTGGTGGATTTTTCGAGGATGCCCGGTCTATCCCAGCGGCCTTCGGGACGAATCAGCACGTAGGGATCGTCGTTGAGGGTGATGCATTGCGGATGCTTCTCGGTCTCGAGTTTGACCTCGACATAGTCAAAGTCGGAAAACACGAACTTGCGGCCGGGCGAGCGCTTGAAGCCACGTTGCTGCCAGAAGCCGAGCAGCCGGGCCTGCGCATGCGCGTACAGCACGCGGTAGCCCTTCTTCCGGCACAGCTCGATGGCCGTGTCCACGATCTGGCCGGCCAGGCCGGCGTTGCGGCTTTCGTTGCGGACGGCCAGCCGTTCGAGCTTGGCGAAATCCGCAAAATAGCGGATCCGCATGCAGCCGACCGGCTCGCCATCCTTGTGGCAGATCAGATGGGTGGCGGAGAAATCATTGCCGTCGAATTCCTCTTCGAACGGGCAATGCTGTTCGCCCATGTAGACCGCTCCGCGGATCGCAATGACGCGCGCCATCTCGTCCATCGAGCGGACGACCTCGACGGTGACCGGCTCGGGCGGCATTGCCTTGACCCGCGGAAGATCCTTCGAGCGGTCGAACATCTGCAGATGCGGAACGAACAATTCCTCGTAACTTGCGCCCGGTTGGAAGCCGAGCGGCTCCAGCACCCGCAGGCCGCCCTTGGTGATGGGACGCGAATAGAGGTTGACGCCCTGGTAGAGCGGCGAGGAGATTTTCTGCAGCACCAGCGGGATCGCCGCCGCGAGCGTACCCTTGGCATGGATCGCCCAGACATAGATGCCGGCCGGACGCTCCGATTGCCGCGCGACGTAGCGCAGCTCGGGATCCTTGGTGTTGAGCCGGCCGTCGAGCAGCCGGCGCATGCCCTCATGGGTCAGCGGCAACACTGCAAGGAAGCCCTCGCCCTTGGGGTCGCCGATATCGAACCGGTCGCTTCGCGCGATTGCCCAGAAAATATCGGGGTTGTGGCGTGCCGCCGCCTGCAGGATTTCGTTCTTGGTTAATCCCGGTATGTCGGCGCGGGCCCTGTCAACCAGCGAGGCGATGCCGGCGGCCCCGACGGTGAAAATCACCGTGCGTCTGGCCACTTGAAGATTGGTCATTCTCTCGAGAGAATGGGCCGTGGACCGGCTGGCGGGAACCGACCGGCTGGCGCGAGCGTGCTCCCGGGCGGATTTTCTGATCAGATCGATGTCGAGCGCGTTCATTGATCGTCTCTTGATTGTGTAAGGCTTGGTTTTCTGCCAAGAATAGAAATATCGATCCCTTAAATTAGAAGGCGATAAACGAGGCGATTTGTATGCACTCAGGTGAGCGCAGGGGCGCGCACAACGGCGCGCACATGCCGGGACGAATGGCGAACTGGGATCTGGTGCGGATTTTCCTGGCGGTCGCCCGAACCGGGAGCTTCCGCGCCGCGGCTGCGCAGCTGAACATGTCCGCCAATTTCCTCAGCAAGCGAATTTCAGTCCTGGAGAATGCCTACAAGACGCCCCTGATGACCCGCCACGTCGACGGGATCAGGCTGACGCCGGAAGGCGAGGCGGTTCTGGACGCCGCCAAACGGATGGAAGAGGCGTCCTTCGGGCTCGACCGCGCGCTAAGCCGGGCGACGCCGGCGCTCACCGGAGAGGTCCGGCTTGCCGTGACCGAAGGGCTCGGCACTTTCTGGCTGGCGCCCCGGCTGGTCGAATTCCAGCGGGTCTATTCCGGCCTCTTGGTCGATCTGAAATGCGAGATGCGATCGGCGGACGTGCTCCGGCTCGAAGCCGATGTCGCGGTGCAACTCGAGGAGCCCGCCAATCCCAACCTGAAGCGGGTCAAGATCGGCCGGCTTCACATCATGCCGTTCGTCAGTCCATCCTATGTCGAAATCTACGGCATGCCGACGGACCTGAAGGACCTGCAGCAAAACCATCGCATGGTGATTCAGGACGCAGAGCAGACCAAAGGCAGGGAGATGTACGAACGGCATGCCGCACGCGAACAGCTCGGCTTTGTCGCGATGCGCAACAACGTCTCCAGCGCGCATGTCTGGGCCGTTTCAAAAGGCGCCGGCATCGGCTGGTTGCCGACCTACATACCGGCGATCGCCGGGCCCTTGATTCCGCTCGATCTCGGCGTCCAGTTTCCACTCGATATCTGGCTCACCTACCATCCCGATGCGAAGCGGATTCCACGCGTCAAGCAATTGATCGACTGGACCATCCAGGCGTTCGACGGCCGCAAATATCCGTGGTTTCGCGATGAGTTTGTCCATCCCAATGATTTGCAGAAAACCTACAAGGGTGAGCCGCTGGTGAATCTGTTCGCGGGTTTCATGAAAGAATCACGGTCAAAGATTGGCTGAGCGAGGCACATGAGCAAGTCGACCGACGGGCAAATCGATCAACTGGTGAAGGCGCGATGGCTCGCGCTCGGGCTTTCGCAGAACGATCTTGCGGAAGTACTCGCTGGCCAGCCGACGCCGAAAGCCAACAACGGGTCGGGCCGCGTTAGCGTCGGCCGCCTGATGCAGGTGGCGGACGCGCTCGGCGTCTCCCACGATCTGTTCGAGGGCCTGTCGCCGTCGACCAAGCCGCAAAAGCCGCAATCCGGTAACGCCAATGCCGATACCATGCAGGCGCTGCTCGAACTGCGCTTGCTGCGCGTGTTCCGCGAGCTGCAGGACAACAATACCAAGCGGATGCTGATCCAGCTCGCCGAACAGATCGTCAAGCGTCAGGCCGCAGGCCCCGACGAAGCGGGTTAACCGGAACGCCGCGCATCTCCCTCCGCGCATGGTCGCGATGCATCTGCCCCATTGATGAACCCGGCAAATCGGTGTCTGTGACACAGGCCGGGCGACCTTCTCCGGCCCGGCTTCCGTCGCCGGGCGGGCCGCGGCGTCATGAACCGGGCCTTGTCTTTGCGAATGTCTGCTTCCGAACCCAACGCGCCCGTGCAGCCCGCGACCTGGATCGCCAACCAGCCATATTTGTTGCTCAGCATCACCGCGCTGTGCTGGGCCGGCAACGCCATCGTCGGCCGCCTCGCCGCGGGGCATATCCCGCCGGTGACGCTGTCGTTCCTGCGCTGGTCGTTCGCGTTCCTCATCATTCTTCCCTTTGCCTGGAAACATCTGGTGCGCGACTGGGCCGCGATCCGCGGCCGCCTCGGCACTATGATCGTGCTCTCGATCACCGGCATCGGCGCCTTCAACACCCTGCAATATTGGGCGCTCGAACACACCCAGGCGCTGAACACGCTGCTGCTGCAGTCGGCGGCGCCGCTGATCGTCGCAGTGTGGTCGCTGGTCCTGTTCGGCGTGCGGCTGACACTGGACCAGGCCGGCGGGGTTCTGCTGTCGCTGGCCGGCGTGCTGGTGATCCTGCTGCACGGCGATCTCACCACGCTCGAGAACATCGAGTTCAACAAAGGCGACCTCATCTTCACCGTGGCGCTGGCGATCTTCGGGCTTTATTCGGTGCTGTCGCTGAAACGCCCCGCCATCCATGGCCTGTCGTTCGTCGCCTTCACCTTCGGCGCAGGTGCTGCGTGCCTGATCCCGCTGTTCATCTGGGAACTGTTCGCGCGGCCCCTGATGCGGATCGACACCGCCAACCTGTTGACGCTGTTTTATGTGGCGCTGTTTCCCTCGACGCTGGCCTATCTGTGCTTCAATCGCGGGGTGCAGCTGATCGGCGCCAACCGCGCCGCGCCCTTCTTCCACGTGGTGCCGGTGTTCGGAACCGTGATGTCGATCGCCTTCCTCGGCGAGCACCCGCAGCCGTTCCATTTCCTGGGGTTCGCGCTGGTCCTGACGGGGGTGTTTGTCGCGTCGCGAAAGCAGCCCAGCTAGCTTTGGACAGCCCGGTTGCGGTGACTTGCAGCGGCAAATCCGCTATCTACTGGGCCTGCTTCGCAGGATTTCGCTGATGGCGCGCGCCAGCAATCTGATGATCGGGACCTTGACCCTGGCGTTGATCGCCGGGTCGCTCGGCTCGTTCCTTGGCTATCAGAAATTCGCCGGCAATAAGCAGAAGACGCCGTTCCGGGTGATCTTCGAGGGCTCCGCTTCCGGCCTGCGCCAGGGCGGCAGCGTGAATTTCGCCGGCGTGCGGGTCGGCGAAGTGGTGTCGATGAAACTGGATAATCCCCGCCGCGTCGTCGTGCTCACCATGATCGACGGCAACACCCCGGTACGCCGGGACACCCAGGTTGGCCTCGAATTCCAGGGCCTGACCGGCATCGCCGCGATCTCCTTTACCGGCGGCACGGTCGATCCGCCGCCACTCGGCGCCGACGGCATTCCCGAACTGACCGCGGATCCGGAAGGACTGCTGGACATGCAGGCACGAATCCGCGTGGCGCTGCGCAACGTCGACAAGATCATCGCCGACAATGAAGTCGCGGTGAAAGACACGCTGAGCAATTTCGAAACGTTCACGGCCTCGCTGTCCGGCAGTGGCGAGCGGATCAGCAACATCATCGGCACCGCCGACGACGGCATCAACGCGGTCGACGGAGCGCTGACCAAGACCCGGGATTTCCTCGGCGGGCTCGGCAGCGACAAATATGGCGGCGACCTGTTGCCGACCGTGATTTCGATGCGCGAACTGATCGTAAGCTTCGACAAGAAGTCCGACACGGCGCTGAAAGAAGCCCGGAAAATGCTGATCGATCTCAGCCAGTCCATCAACAACAGCAAGTTTGCTGCGCCCCCCGCCAGACGATAGCGTCTTGCTCCGAAAATAACCAAGAACAGGGACTGCTCCGCCGTGCTCGATAAATCCGCTGGCCTGACCGCTCCGCCCGCAACAGTGACCCGGGCCACGAGCGCGGTTCCACGTCACTTGAAACGCTATCTCTCGCTCGACGATTTCGAAGCCACCGCGCGGCGGCGGATTCCGAAATTCCTCTACGGCTATATCGCCGGCGGCGCCGAGACCGACGCCGCGGTCCGCGACAACCGCGCGGCCTTTGACGAATACGGTTTCCTGCCGCGCGTGCTCAACGACGTCTCCGGCCGCGACCAGACCACGACGCTGTTCGGCAAGACCTACGCCTCGCCGTTCGGCATTCCGCCGATGGGCTCCTCGGCGCTGTGCGCCTATCGCGGCGACATCGTGCTGACGCGGGCGGCGGCCGCCGAAAACGTGCCGATGATTCTCTCCGCCTCCTCGCTGATCACGCTGGAGGACGTGCGCCGGGAAAATCCGGCCGCCTGGTACCAGGCCTATCTGGCGGGCCTACCCGCCCGTATCGAGCCCTTGGTCGACCGGGTCGCCACGGCAGGCTACGACACGTTCGTCGTCACCGCCGACGTGCCGGTGCCGCCCAACCGCGAGAACAACATCCGCAACGGCTTTCAGGTGCCGCTGGCGATCACGCCACGCGTCGCCTGGGATACGGTGACCCATCCACACTGGCTGCTCGGCACCTGGCTGCGCACCGTGAAGAATTACGGCATGCCGCATTTCGAGAACATGGACGCGCAGCGCGGCCCGCCGGTGCTGGCCAAGAATTTGATGCGCAACATCGGCGCCCGCGACCAGCTCGCCTGGAAGCATGTCGAACTGATCCGCAAGCGCTGGAAGGGCAAGCTCGTCCTCAAGGGACTGGTCTCGCCCACCGACGCCCGGATCGCGCGCGAGAGCGGCGTCGATGGCGTGATGCTCTCCAACCATGGCGGCCGCCAGCTCGACTACACGATGTCGGGCCTGCGCACGCTGCCGGAGATTGCGGCCGAGGCGAAAGGCATGACCGTCATGGTCGACGGCGGCATCCGCCGCGGCACCGACGTGATCAAGGCGCTGGCGCTCGGCGCCCATTTCGTCTGGGTCGGCCGCCCCTTCCTCTATGCTGCGATCGCCGGCGGCGAGGCCGGCGTGCAGCGCGCCATCAGCCTGCTCCATGCCGAAATCGACCGCGACCTCGCGCTGCTGGGTATCCGCAGCATCAGCGAGATCACACCGGATCTGGTACGAAAGTTCTAGGGCCGGGGGCGCTCGGCGGCCCGCAGCGCATTGCAGGCATGGACGGCTCGCGCCGGCGGGTCAGGGGGCCCTATTGTATTGCCCAACCCTGTGCAGGCTGGGTATCCTCGGCCCCCTCAAAGGCGAGGGGAGAAGGCCGATGACCGCTTTCAATACGGTGCGTTTCCGAGTGAAGCCAGGACGCGATCAGGAGTTTCTGGATGCCCACACGAACGTTGCAGCGACGTGGCCGGGCCTGACGCACGCCAACATCATCAAGACCGGCGACCGCTCCTACTGCATTATCGCCGAGTGGAAAGACATGGACGCGTGCGTCGCGGCGCGGCCGAACATGATCGCGACCCTCAATTCTTTTCGCGATACGCTCGAAGACCTCGGCGGCGGCCTCGGCGTCACGGATCCGGCGGCGGGTGAGGTCGTCCTGGCGCTGAAATAGTTCGTGTCTTCTTCGGCATCCGCAGAACGTCCCATTGACGGTTCTGAACAACTCGGAAACCCTGCCCGCTTTTCGGGATTGACTTCAGTCGCCCGTTTCGAGCACGGCTGACGGGCATTTCCGGCCAGGGACGGTTGGCTGAAGTGGTACGTCCATTGCTTCCGGGCAGTCTGCGCGTGAGGGGAAAGAACACACGATGATCCGCCTGTTTCTCGATCGGCTCTATTTGTTCTCCGGCTATCTCGCCGGACTTTTCCTGATTGTGATTTTCGTGCTGATGATGCTGCTTTCGGCCGGCCGGCCGCTCGGCATCAACATTCCGGCGGGCGACGATTTCATCTCCTGGTGCATGGCGGCCACCGCCTTCCTCGGGCTCGCCCATACGTTCAAGCACGGCGAAATGATCCGTGTCGGTCTTTTGATCGACCGCCTCAGCGACGCCGTCCGCCACTATGTGGAGATCGCCGCGCTTCTGGTCGGCACCGGCTTCATCGGCTTTTTCGCCTGGCACGCCTCGGTCATGACCTGGCAGTCCTGGAAGTTTTTCGACATTTCGCAAGGCGTCATCGCGGTGCCGCTGTGGATCCCGCAGCTCGGCTACAGCGGCGGCCTCGTAATTCTCTTCATCGCCTTTGTCGATGAGCTGATCCACGTGCTGCGCGGTTTTCCGCCGCGCTACGAATTGCCGAAACCAAAGAGCGCCGAGGAAATCGTCGAGCGCGCCATGCAGAGCGGGGTCTGACATGGAGCTGCTCTCGATCGCCGCCATCCTGCTGGGATTTCTTGCGCTGCTGCTCGGTGCCGGCGTCTGGATCGGCGTCGCCTTGATGGCGACGGGATGGGCCGGCATGCAATTCGCCGGCGGCGCCATTCCGGCGGGCAGCGTGCTGGCGACGACGGTGTGGGGCAACAGTGCGTCGTGGTCGCTCGCAGCCTTGCCGCTCTTCATCTGGATGGGCGAAATTCTGTTTCGCACGCGGCTCTCGGAAGAAATGTTTCGCGGATTTGCGCCGTGGCTGAACTGGCTGCCGGGCCGGCTTATGCACGTCAACGTGCTTGCCTGCGGCGTGTTCGGCTCGGTGTCGGGATCTTCGGCCGCGACCTGCGCCACGGTGGCCAAGATCGCCCTGCCCGAACTGAAGAAGCGCGGCTATGACGAAGGCCTGAGCCTCGGCTCGCTGGCCGGCGCTGGCACGCTCGGCATTCTGATCCCGCCGTCGATCACCATGGTGGTCTACGCCGTGCAGGCCAACGTCTCCATCATTCAGGTCTTCCTCGCGGGCTTTCTGCCGGGCTTGCTGGTGATGGCGCTTTACTCCGGCTACATCGCCGTCTGGTCGCTTGCCAATCCGAAGCGCACGCCGCCGGCCGACCCGCCGATGAGCTTTCGCAAACGCGTCTCGGAATCGCTCAATCTGCTCCCCTGTCTGCTGCTGATCGCTTTCGTCTTTCTGTCGTTGCTGATGGGCTGGGCGACGGCGACGGAATGCGCGGCCTGGGGCGTTTTGGGATCGCTCGCGATCGCATGGTGGCAAGGCGCGCTGACCTGGCAGGCGTTCTGGGCCAGCGTCATGGGCGCAACGCGGGTCAATTGCATGATCCTGCTGATCCTGGCGGGCGCATCCTACATGGGCACGTCGATGGCCTATACCGGCATCCCGCTGGCGCTCGCGAACTGGGTGAACGGTCTTCACCTCAGCCCCTATGCGCTGATCGCGGCGCTCACCGTCATGTACATCGTACTCGGCACGGCCCTCGACGGCATTTCCATGATCGTGCTAACCACGGCCATCGTCATTCCGATGGTGAAGCAGGCCGGATTCGATCTCGTCTGGTTCGGTATTTTCCTGGTGCTGGTGGTGGAAATGGCTGAAGTCTCTCCGCCCGTCGGCTTCAACCTGTTCGTGTTGCAGACCATGAGCGGCAAGGATTCCAACACCGTCGCCAAGGCGGCCCTGCCGTTCTTCTTTTTGCTCGTTCTGGCGGTTGCCATCATCACGGTGTTTCCTGATATCGTGATGCTGCTGCCGCGGATAGCGTTCCCTGGCTAGAGAAAGGTATTGTCATGTTGAGGCTTGTTAAAACGTGCGCAATGGCTGCCGGCGTCGCGGCGCTTGCGATTTCCGCAACTGTCGCCCCCGCGACTGCGCAGACAAAATGGAATCTTCCGGCGGCCTATCCGGCTGATAATCCGCATTCGGTCAATCTGATCGCGTTTGCCAAGGACGTCGGCGATGCCACCGGCGGCAAGCTGCAGATCACCGTGCATGCGGCGGCGTCGCTGTTCAAGGCCCCTGAAATCAAGCGCGCGGTCGCAACCGGTCAGGCGCAGGCGGGCGAGGTTCTGATCTCGCTGCATGAGAACGAGGACCCGCTGTTCGGCGTCGATGTTATTCCGTTCCTGGCGACGAGCTATCCGGCGGCCAAGAAATTGTGGATCGCGTCAAAGCCCGCCGTCGAAAAGAAGCTCGCATCGCAGGGGCTGATGCTGCTGTTCGCAGTGCCGTGGGGTCCGCAGGGCATCTATGCCAAGAAGGACCTCAACACCATCGACGATATGAAAGGCCTGAAGTGGCGCGCCTATAACGTCGGCACCTCGCGCATCGCCGAACTGGTCGGCGCGCAGCCCATCACCATCCAGGCGGCGGAATTGCCGCAGGCGCTGGCGACCGGCGTCGTCAACGCGTTCATGACCTCGGGCTCGACCGGCTACGACAGCAAGGCCTGGGAAACCATGACGCACTTCTACGACACGCAGGCCTGGATTCCGAAGAACGTCACCTTCGTGAACAAGGCGGCTTTCGACGCGCTCGACAAGCCGACGCAGGAAGCGATCCTCAAGGCGGCCGTTGTCGCCGAGGAACGCGGCTGGAAGCTCGCGGAAGAAAAGGCGAAGTGGTATCTCGATCAACTCAAAGCCAACAAGATGCAGGTGTTGCCGCCGCCTGCCGCGCTGAAGTCCGGGCTCGAGAAAATCGGCGAGCAGCTGACGGCCGACTGGTCGAAGAAGGCCGGCGCCGACGGTGAAGCCGTGGTCGCCGCCTATAAGAAGTAGGACGAATAGCGCTTCATAGCGAACGCCGTCATGCCCGGCCGTAGCAGTCTGCTTTGCGCAGACTGCGCAAACTTGTCTGCGATGCCGGAGCAAGAAAGACGTGGATGGCCGGGACAAGCCCGGCCATGACGACAGACGCCCATGACTTGCTCCCGGCCGGTTCAGACCAATCAGAACATTAGCATTGCAGCCATAGTAGCATTGCAGACTCGGGACTTGTCGCGCGGCGAAAATCCGGCACAACTCCCGCGAGACGATGACCAGCCCCGCGCCACTGCCGCCCGCCCGCGATCCGGTCGGCTGGCTCAACAACCAGCCTTACGTCCTGCTGACCCTGACTTCGCTGTTCTGGGCCGGTAACATCGTGCTGGCCCGGCATGTCGGCGACCACGTGCCGCCGATCACGCTGACCACAATCCGCTGGTTCGGCGTCTTCCTGATCCTGCTGCCGTTCGCCTGGCCGCATCTCAAGCGCGACTGGCCGACGCTGCGCGCCCATCTGCCGCTGATGCTGTTCCTCTCGCTGATCGGCTTTGCCTACAACAACGCGATCTCCTTCTGGGCGATGCAATACACCCAGGCGCTGAACGCGCTGCTGATCCAGTCATCCGGCCCGCTGTTCGTGGCGATGTGGTCGCTGGTCCTGTTCGGCGTGCGGCTGACCGGCGCGCAGCTGGCCGGCATTGCCCTTTCGCTGATCGGCGTCCTGACCATCATCCTGCGCGGCGATTTCTCGGCGCTCGCCAGCATCAGCTTCAACAAGGGCGACGTGATGTTCGGCTCCTCGCTGGTGTCGTTCGGGCTTTACTCGGCGCTGATGCTGCGCCGCCCGGTGACGCATCAATTGTCGCTGATCTCCTTCACTACCTGTTGCGGCGCGCTGATGCTGGTGCCGTTCTCGGTCTGGGAGTTTTCGACCGGTGCCGTGCTGAAGTTCGATTTCCTGACGCTGGCTACATTGGCCTATGTCCTGATCTTTCCCTCGACGCTGGCCTACACGTTCTTCAACCGCGGCCTGGCGCTGATCGGACCGAACCGCGCCGCGCCGTTTTTCCATCTGGTGCCGGTGTTCGGCTCGGCGATGGCGATCCTGCTGCTCGGCGAGCAATTGCGGCTGTTTCACCTGGTCGGCTATGCGCTGGTGCTGGCCGGCGTCGTGATCGCGTCGCGGCGGGCCTCGGCGAGGCCATGAATTCCGTGTCCCGGACGTGCTGCGCATCAGCCGGGGAACGCAATCGATATGCGGCGCTGTACCGCTTCCGCTTTCCCTCCGGGCAGGCTAGCTTGCCCGCCAACCCCTCAAAAAACCAACGGGAGAAACGACCCTATGATCGCGTCCTTGAAACGATACCGGCGCATGGCGGCGGCAACATCCTTGCTGTTCGCGCTGGCATCGACGGCGTCCGCGCAGGCTCCGTATCCGAACCGCAACATCACGCTGGTGCTGCCATTCGCCGCCGGCAGCGGCACCGACACCACGACGCGGATCATCTCCAAGGAACTCGGCACCGCGCTCGGCGTGGGCATGGTGATCGAGAACAAGGCGGGCGCCAATGGCTCGATCGCGGCGAGCTATGTCGCGCGTTCGGCGCCGGACGGCTACACGCTGTTCGTGACGACCAACACCACGCATTCGGCCAATCCGTATCTGCTCAAGACCATGAACTACGATCCGATCAAGGATTTCACGCCGATCGCGCGGACCGGCGACCTGCCCTTCATGCTGGTGATCCACCCCGACATTCCCGCCAATTCGGTCGCCGAGCTGATCGCGCTGGCGAAGAAGGAGCCGGGCAAATACTCCTACGCCAGCGGCAGTTCGTCGGCGATCGTCTCCGGCGCGACCTTTGCCCGCCTCGCCGGCATCGACCTGCTGCACGTCCCCTACAAGAGTTCGCCGCCGGCGCTGACCGACGTGATCGCCGGCCGCGTCTCGATGATGTTCATCGACGTCCTGACCGGATTACCGCACGTCAACGGCAAGGCGCTCAAGTCGCTGGCCGTCACCACCAAAAAGCCCTCCGCCCTGCTGCCGCATCTGCCCACCATGGACTCCACGGTGAAGGGTTTCGACATCAGCTCATGGCAGGGCTATTTCGGCCCGGCCAATATGCCGAAGGACATGGTCACCAGGCTGAACGCGGAAATCCGCAAGATCGTCGAGCGGCCGGACACCAAGAGCCAGCTCGCCGAGCGCGGCATGGAGGCCTTCTCGAGCACGCCGGAAGAGTTCGACGCGTTCCTGAAGGAGCAGCTGGTGCTGTGGGAAAAGCTGATCGCGGATGCTGGGATCGAGAAGCAGTAGAGGGTAGTGCGTAGGGTGGGTTAACCACCGGGTCGCGCGAATGCGCGCCCGATGATAAACTCCGCGTAACCCACCATCTTTGTCTTCACATCGGCGGTGGGTTACGGCTTCGCCTAACCCACCCTACGACCCGCGTCTTACGCCGCCCGCACCTTGACGAGGAATTCGTCGACCGCGTTGCGCAGCATACCGGACTGATTGTCGAGCTCGCGCGCGTTCGAGAGCACGTCGGACGCCGCCTTGCCGGTGGCTGCCGCCGCCGTGGTGACGCCGCCGATATGGGCGCTGATCTCGCTCGATCCCGCCGCCACCGACTGGATGTTGCGCGCGATCTCGCGCGTCGCGTCGCCCTGCTGTTCGATCGAGGTCGAGATGCTCACGGTGATCTCGCTCATTTGCGCGATGGTTTCGGTGATGCCGCCGATCGAGGAGACCGCCTCGCTGGTGGAAGCCTGCATCGCCGCGACCTGGGCCGAGATTTCCTCGGTCGCCTTCGCGGTCTGGTTGGCCAAAGCCTTCACTTCGGAGGCGACGACGGCAAAGCCGCGGCCGGATTCGCCGGCACGCGCCGCTTCGATCGTCGCATTGAGCGCCAACAGATTGGTCTGAGCGGCGATCGAGTGAATCAGTTTGACGACCTCGCCGATCTTCTCTGCACCGGTGGAGAGCGCCTGGACGGTGGAGTTGGTGCGCTCGGCATCGCCCACCGCCTTGCTGGCGATTTCGCTCGAGCGCGCCACCTGGCGGGAGATCTCGGCCACCGAGCTCGACAGCTCTTCGGCTGCGGCTGCGACCGTGCCGACATTGTTCGACGAGCTTTCCGATGCCGCGCCAACCGTGGCGGCGCGCGCGCTGGCGTCGCTGGCGGTCGCCGTCATCGATTGCGCCGTGGTCTGCATGCCGGCGGCGGCCGTCGACACCGAGCGGACGATGCCGTTGACGCTGCGCTCGAAATCGCTGGCGATGTTCTCCATCGCGGTCCGCCGTTCGGCTGCCGCACGCGCCTGCGTCGCCGCTTCGGCCTGTTCGAGGCCGCGGATCCGCACCGCATTGTCCTTGAAGATCTGCACGGTTGCCGCCATCGCGCCGACCTCATCGCCGCGCCCGAGACCGGGAATTTCACCGTCGATCTTGCCATCGGCCAGCGTCTGCATGCGGGCGCCGAGTTCGCCGAGCGGCTTTGAGATGCTGCGGCCGATCATCCAGGCGATGCTGCCCGCGATCACGGCGATGCCGAGAATGGCAAGCCCCAGCAGCCACGCGATCGGCTTCATCTTGGCGTCGAGATCGTCTAGATAGGCGCCGGTGCCGACGAACATGTTCCAGCCGGGGATTCCGACCGCGTAGGAAACCTTGCGGATCAATGTCTCCTGGCCGGGTTTCATGTATTCGTAGGGCAAGGTCACTTCGCCCTTGGCCGCGACGCCATCGCGCAACTCGCGCGCGAGTTTTCTGCCGTTGGTCTCGACGTCGAGGCGGTTCTGACCGATCTGCTTGGGATCCGGCGTCACCACCGCGACGCCATCCATCGTATAGGCGAACACGTAACCTGAGCCCTTGTCGAAGGTCAGCGTAACGCCGCGGCGGCCGAATTCGGCGATCGCCGCTTCCTTGGTGAGCTGGCCCGCTTCAACCTGCTTTTGCAGCCCCAGCGCCATGTTGCGCGCCATTTCGACGATCGCCCTGGTCTGGTCGATGCGCGCGTTCAGCATCTCGCGCTGCATCAGGTGGCCCGCGAGCACGCCGGCCGCGCACAGGCCGAGCAGCGTCACCCCCACCAAGATACCGAGCTTGGGGGTGATCTTCAGATTTGACAGCTTCACAGGGGAATCTCCGGGGAATGCACGCGGGACGCGATTGGCGAATTGATTCGCCGCACGTTATCGTGCGAGCCTTTAGCGCTTTGTTACGATGCCGCTCCGTAGAAGCCCGGACATGCAAAAAGCATTGGTCTCTATGCTGCGGGATTGTGCGAGAAGCTGATCAGGACGTTTATAATTCGGGGGCCGCGGCACGCCGCCGCAGCCATAATCAACACCGAAGAGTCAAATCGGGAGCAGGAAATGCCGAAATTCAGGATATTGACGCCGAAAGGCGCGAGTTTCACGGTCGCCGGCGGCGGCTACGACTATGAAATGGAGGCGCTCGAGCCGATCGGAGCCGAGATCATCGAGGCGCCGGCCAACGAGGCGGAATTCATCGCCGCCGCCCGCACTGCCGATGCCATCTACGCCAAGGGCATGCGGATCTCGAAAACGGTCATCGACGCGCTCGATAATTGCAAGGTCATCACGCTCGGCAGCGTCGGGGTCGACAGCGTCGACGTCAAAGCCGCTACCGCCCGCGGCATCCCCGTCACCAACATCCCCGACACCTTCATCGAGGAGGTCGCCGACCACGCCATGATGCTGCTGCTCTCGGGCTTCCGCCGCCTGGTCGAGCAGGACAAGATGGTCCGCACCGGCCGCTGGTCCGAGGGCCGGCCACAGCTCTTGAAGATTCCGCGGCTGATGGGGCAGACGCTCGGCTTCATCTCGTTCGGCCGGGTGGCACGCGCGGTCGCCAAGCGCGCAGCCCCGTTCGGCCTGCGGATGATCGCCTATGACCCCTTCATCCAGGAAACCCTGATTTCCGACCATGGCGTGCTCCCGGCGACCCTGTCGGAGGTGCTGTCGCAGTCGGATTTCCTCTCGATGCACGCCCCGGCGCGGCCGGAGGTGCATCACATGCTCGGCGAGAAGCACTTCAAGCAGATGAAGAAGAGCGCAATCTTCATCAATACCGGCCGCGGCGCCACCGTGGACGAGGAAGCGCTGATCAAGGCGCTGCAGGAGGGCTGGATCGCGCACGCCGCCCTCGACGTGCTGGAAACCGAACCGCCGTCGCACAACAACCCGATGCTCTCGATGGAAAACGTCACGCTAACAGCGCATGTCGCCTCGGCATCGGCACGTTTCGACGAAGCGCGCAAGCGCCGTGTGGGCTACGAATTGTCACTGGTATTGTCCGGTATGTGGCCGGTAAGCTGCGTCAATCCGTCGGTGCTGCAAAACACCTCGCTTCGTCGCTGGCAACCTGTCAGCATGGATCGCGGTCCCAACAGCTAGGACGGCCGAACGCGTTGTCGGGCGAAGCGGAGAGCGGTCCGCGCCCGGGAAAGCGCACCAGGAAGAAAACAATACCCTTCGGTTCCGCTGGGAACCGGAGGCCGCGAGTTCATCGGCGATCAACGCCGGGAGCAGGAAAAACAGGGAGACGATTATAATGAAGAACGACATTACCCGCCGCGAGGCGCTGGCACTGGGTGTTTCCGCCGCCGCGCTCGCCGCCACCGGCGCATCGGCGCAATCACCCATCAAGGCCGCCGATGTTCCGGCGCCGAAGTTTGCGATCGAGAAAGGCGCATCCTTGCGCATGCTGCGCCCGGTGCGATTCGTGCAGGCCGACGAGGACGTGTTCCGCGCCAATGCCGCCAAGTTCACCAAGGAGACCGGCGTCGAGGTCAAGGTCGACTTCGTCGGCTGGGAAGACATCAACCAGCAGACCGCGGTGACCTCGAACTCCGGCGCCGGCCCGGACATGATCATCGGCTTCTCCGACGCGCCGCACATCTACGCCGACAAGCTGGTCGAACTGAGCGACGTCGCCGATTACCTCGGCAAGCGCTACGGCGGCTGGCTGCCGCTGGCGCAGACCTACGGCAAGCGCAGCAAGGGCAACGCCTGGATCGGATTGCCGTTCGGCGCGACCGCCGGCCCCCTGATCTACCGCAAGTCGATCCTGAAGTCGGTCGGGTACGACTCGGTCCCGGAAGATCACGCCGGATTTCTCGGGCTGTGCCAGAAGCTGCAGAAAGCCGGCAAGCCGGCCGGCTTCGCGCTCGGCAACGCCAAGGGCGACGGCAACGGTTTTGCCAACTGGGCGCTGTGGTCGCACAATGCCGCCCTGCTCGATGAATCCGGCAACATCGTCATCAACAGCAAGGAGACCATCGCCGCGCTGAAATGGGTCAAGGAACTGTACCCGACCTTCATCGCCGGCACGCCGTCGTGGAACGACGTCAGCAACAACCGCGCCTACTCCGCGCAGGAAATCTCGCTGACCGCCAACGGCGTCTCGCTGTATTTCTCGCTGAAGAACGACCCGGCGACCAAGGCGATCGCCGAGGACAGCGAGCATCAGTTGCTGCCGAAGGGCAATGCCAAGATTTCGCCGATGGCGGGCCTGACGCTGAACGCGATGCTGTTCAAGCACAGCCAGTACCCCAACGCCGCCAAGGCCTTCCTGACATTCATGCTGGAAAAGGACCAGTACGAGCCGTGGCTCAACGCCAACTCCGGCTACTGGTCGCAGCCGCTGGCCGCCTACGCCGAAGCCAAGGTCTGGTCCGAGGATCCCAAGGTCGCGATCTTCAAGAACACCATGCAGAGCACGTATTACGACGGCTACAAGGGTCCGATCTCGACCGCAACGGGTGCTGTCAGCGCCGATTACGTGCTGGTGCAGATGTGCGCAGCGGTTGCGACCGGCGCCTCGACGCCGGAGGCCGCCGCCGCGGAAGCGGAGCAGCGTGCGAAGCGTTACTTCCGGCGCCAGGAACGGTAACGCCGAACAGAGCGACCGTCATTGCGAGAAGCGTAGCGACGAAGCAATCCATTTCTTTCCTTCCATGGAGACATGGATTGCTTCCGCCTTCGCTAAAGCTTCGGCGGACAAGTCGCTTCGCTCGCAATGACGGCCTCACATAGCTCGCATCGGGATAATATTAATGTCTGTGACGACCCTACCTTCTCGACCTCGACGCATCATTGAGCAGCGGCAACCGGGCTGGATCGTGCGCCTGTTCGACTACAAGCCGTTCCTGATCGTGATGTGCCTTGCGCCGGCGATCGGCCTCTTGGCGGTGTTCCTCACCTACCCGCTCGGCCTCGGCGTCTGGCTCGCCTTCACCGACACCACCATCGGCCAGCGCGGCGTCTTCATCGGCCTGGAGAACTTCCAGTACCTGCTGAAGGATCCGTTGTGGTGGAACGCGGTGTTCTACAGCGTGTTCTACACCGCGATCGCGACCATCGGGAAATTTGCGCTCGGCTTCTGGCTGGCGCTGCTGCTCAACAACCACTTCCCGCTCAAGAGCCTGCTCCGCGCCATCATCCTGTTGCCGTGGATCGTACCGACGGTGCTGTCGGCGCTGGCGTTCTGGTGGATCTACGATCCGCAATTCTCGATCATTTCCTATCTTTTGGTCGACGTGCTGCACGTCCGCACCACCAACATCGACTTCCTGGGCACGCCGTGGCCGGCGCGGTTCTCGCTGATCGTCGCCAATATCTGGCGCGGCATTCCGTTCGTGGCGATCTCGCTGCTGGCGGGCCTGCAGACCATCTCGCCCTCGCTCTATGAGGCGGCGATGCTGGACGGCGCCACCGCCTGGCAACGCTTCCGCTTTATCACGCTGCCGATGATGATGCCGATCCTCGCCATCGTGATGACGTTCTCGATCATCTTCACCTTCACCGACTTCCAGCTGGTCTACGCCATTACCCGCGGTGGGCCGGTCAACTCGACGCATCTCCTGGCAACGCTGGCGTTCCAGCGCGGCATCGCCGGCGGCGAGCTCGGCGAGGGTGCGGCGATCGCGGTGTCGATGATCCCGTTCCTGGTATTCGCGACATTGTTCAGCTACTTCGGCCTCGCGCGCCGTAAATGGCAGCAAGGAGAAGCCAATGACTGACGTAGCCGCCTCACCGGGCAACAGCAATGTCGCCAGCGCCACGCCGGACACCATGTCGTGGGATTCCCGCGCGCGGCGGGTGATGATGATCTACCTGCCGCTGTCGTGTTTCGTGCTGATCCTGCTGTTCCCGTTCTACTGGATGGCGATCACCTCGTTCAAACCGAACGCGGAGCTTCTGAACTACAAGGAGCACAACCCGTTCTGGATCTCTTCGCCGACCATCGCCCACATCAAGCATCTGCTGTTCAACACGGCGTATCCGACCTGGCTGAAGACCACGATGTTCGTGGCGGTTGGTTCGACCTTCCTGTCGCTGTTCGCCTCGACGCTGGCCGCCTACGCGATCGAGCGGCTGCGCTTCCGCGGCAGCCCCTATGTCGGCCTCGGGATCTACCTCGCCTATCTGGTGCCGCCCTCGATCCTGTTCATTCCGCTGGCCACCGTGATCGTGCAATTCGGCCTGTTCGACTCGCCGATGGCGCTGATCCTGGTGTATCCGACCTTCCTGGTGCCGTTCTGCACCTGGCTGCTGATCGGTTACTTCAAGTCGATTCCCTATGAGCTGGAGGAATGCGCGCTGGTCGACGGCGCGACGCGGCTGCAGATCCTGCGGCGTATCACGCTGCCGCTGGCGGTGCCCGGCCTGATCTCGGCCGGCATCTTCTCGTTCACGCTGTCGTGGAACGAGTTCATCTACGCGCTCGCCTTTATCCAGAGCGGCGCCAACAAGACCGTTCCGGTCGCCATCCTGACCGAACTCGTCACCGGTGACGTGTACCAGTGGGGCGCGCTGATGGCGGGCTCGCTGCTCGGCTCGCTGCCGGTCGCGCTGTTCTACTCGCTGTTCGTCGACTATTACGTCTCGTCGCTGACCGGCGCGGTGAAGGAATAGACGACCGATTATCTGACCGTAAACGCCACAGGGATCGTAAAGCTGATCGATCCCTGCGGGATTTCGGACGGGATCGGCGGAAAGGGTGAAGCCTGGCGGATCATCGCCGAGGCCTGCGCGTCGAGCGCGGCGACGCCAGACGATCCGCTGAGGCGGCCTCCGCTGACCTGTCCACCGCGGCTCACCGTGAAGGACAGCCGCGCGACGCCGCGCTGGCCGTTGGCTGCCGACGGGTACTGGTGGAAACGCATCAGATGGGCGCGGACGCGCTGATTATAGGATGCGAGCGCCGAGGCCGATGCACCGGCGCTGGCCGCGGAGGCGGCCTGGGCCTGGCGTTCAACACGCGGCGGCGCCGCGGTGCGTGGCGCGGGTGTCGCCTGGTTCGGCTTCTTCGCGTCGGGCCGGACGACCTTTGGCTTGACCGGTGTCGGCGTGGCGGTCGGGACGGGCTTGGCGGGCTCGGCCGCCGGCTTCATCTCGACCTTCTGCTCGGGCGGCGCCACCACCTCGGGCTTCTCCTGCGGCGGCGTCGGCGCGATCTGCTCCTCGACCACCTCCTGCTGCTTGACCGGCTCCGGCGGCGAGGCGTCGGCCTGTTCCATCAACTGGTCAGGGGCGCGCTCCAGCTCAGTCGATTGCGGCGCCGCCGAGACCGGCGACATGTCTACCATGATCGCCGGCAAGGTGGCGCCCCGCGGCGGCCGCGGCGTGTACCAATTCATGAACAGCGCAATCAGCGCGGCATGCGCGGCGAGTATCGCAATGCTCGACGCGCTCCAGCGCCGCACCCCGGCGTGGTCGGTGGCATCATGCAGCGCGAACGCGTTCATCGCGGTCAGCTTCGCCCGTCGAGGCCGACCAGTGCGACCTTGAGATAGCCGGCGTTGCGCAAGAGGTTCATCACCTCCATCAGCTCGCCATAGCTGACGGCCTTGTCGGCGCGCAGATAGATCCGCTCGTCCTTGCGGCCCTTGGTGGCGCCATCAAGCGTCGCGGTCAGTGTGTCGCGCGCGATGATGTCCTCGCCGACCGCGACCGACAGGTCCGGCTTCACCGTGACGAACACCGGCTTGTCCGGACGCGGCGCGGGTTCGACCGCGCTGGCCGGCAAATCGACGCCGAGATCGACGGTGGCAAGCGGCGCAGCGACCATGAAGATGATGAGCAGCACCAGCATCACGTCGATGAACGGCGTGACGTTGATCTCGTGGTTCTCGGCGAGATCGTCGTCGCCGCCGCGCGACCGGCCGCCGAAGCTTGCGCGTGTGCCCAATCTAGCGCCCATGATTCACTCCGCGGCGCGCGCCAGCCGGAACGAGCCGCGATCGCCCTCGCGGCTGATCAGCAGCATCACCATGACAGAGGCGTCGCCGAGCAGCGCGCGGTGGGCCGAAATCGTGCGCGTCAGGTGGTTGTAGATCACCACCGCCGGGATCGCGGCCACCAGCCCCAGCGCGGTCGCCAGCAGCGCCTCGGCGATGCCGGGCGCGACCACCGCGAGATTGGTGGTGTGGGCTTCCGAAATGCCGATAAAGGCATTCATGATGCCCCACACCGTGCCGAACAGGCCGACGAACGGCGCGGTGGCGCCGATGGTCGCCAGCACGCCGGTGCCGCGCGCGATCTGCCGCGACATCGCGGCCTCGACCCGCTCCAGCCGCAGCGCGATCCGCTCCTTGAAACCGTCATCATTGATGCCGCCGGAAAGACTGGTTTCGCGCGCGGCAGACTGCACGATCTGCGCCACCGCGTCGCCGCCGTTGCGGCACTGCTTTTCGACGTCGGCGAGCACCGTATCAGTCTCGAGCAGGGAGATCCGCCGCCTGGCGGTCGCAGTCTTGCGCCTGATCTCGAGCGTTTTCGCGAGCCAGATCGTCCAGGTCACCAGCGAGGCAAATGCCAATCCGACCATCACGGCTTGCACCACGATGTCGGCATTGACGAACATGTTCCATGGCGAGAGATTGCGCGGCAGCAACGCGGTGTCGGTGGCGGCAAGCGCCGCCCCCGGAATTACTGCCACGCAAGCGGCCATCGAGGCCGCCAGCTTTCTCGATCCCGACTTGCGCACATTCTGCTGCATGGTCACCTCCCGGCGGACAACACTGCGGATGGTCAGGCCGCTTTTGCCGAAGCAAGGCTGTCCGCGAGCGACTGAAAACGCTTCAACTGGTCGCCGCGCAACGCGCGGGTCTCGTCACGGCCGACGAACACCTTGAACATGATGCCGCCATCGACATTGATGAAGGCGACGAAGGCCGACGATTTGCCCATGAAGGGACGCTCGACAAAGGCGATCGCGTCGCAGCGTTCATGCCTGAGATGACCGTGCAATCCCTTGTTAGAGCCCTTGGGCTGCATCAGGTTGAAATAGCCGCGGCCAACCTCGCCCGCCGGGATCGCGCCGGTGAACTCGAAAATCGCATCAACGGTATGGACGATCAGCGTCACCTCGCCCCATTGGGCGATGTCCTGCATCGCGGCGGCGAACTGGCTGCCGGCACCGATACGCACCATCGTCGGGGGCATCGCCTCGATCACCGCGCGCGGCGTGACGTTGCGCTCGCGCGCAACGTCCTCGATCACCGCGCCCGGATTGTCCGCCATATACGCCTTGAGATCGGCGCTCTGCGTGCTCGACATGCAGGCCTCCCGTCAGGCGGCGGCGCTGGTTTTGCGCTCGGACTGGATCACCTCAAAGCCTTCGAACTTGGGATGGCCGAGGTAGAGGCTTTCGCCGGTCTTGTTGTCGGCGCGCGCGTGGGCGCGGCGGAACTCTTCCGAGCGGGTCCAGGCCTCGAACGCGGCCTTGTCGACCCAGGTGGTGTGCGACGAATACAGCGTGTGGTCGTCGGCGACCGGCCCCTTGAGCAGATGGAATTCGACGAAGCCGGCCATGGAGCCGAGATAGGATTCCCGCGTCGCCCACACCGTCTCGAAAGCCTGCTCCTGGCCCAACTTCACCTGAAACCTGTTCATCGCGATAAACATGGAAATCTCCTTGTTGCGGTCCGTCTCTGTTGCGAGCGAACCAGTTGAATTTGACGAAAACACGAACGCACCGCAGCCGCGCTGGAGCATCAACGCGGCCCGGTGGAGATTAAAGTTTGAAACGTCAGCTAACGCTCTGGTTACGCTCCGCCAAAGTGAATTTTCAAGCCGGCCTTATAGACTCTGCCCGGACCGGGGCTCGAGAACAGCACGTCGTTCTGCGTGGTGCCGTCGGTCGAGCTGCCGGGGATCGCATAGGGCCGGTAGTACTGGTTCAAGAGATTGTCGATCGACGCCGAGAACACGATATCCTTTGTCGCATTCCAGGTCAGGTACAGATTGACCAGTTCATACGACGTCGACGGCAGGTAGCCGGCCGGAAGATCGTTGTTGGCACCGAACGACGCCCACTGCGCCGCCAGGATCAGCGTGCGGTCGAGCAAGCGGACGCCGGCCGTCGTCGTCACCTTGCGTGGCGTGATGGTGGAGAGCCCGACATTGGTCTGGGTGTTCTTGCCGCGGATCAGGTGGCCGGCAACGCCGAGATACCAGGTTCCGGCGTCATACAGCGCCTCGGCCTCAAAGCCCTCGATCCTGGCGCTGGCGATATTCTGGTATTGGAAGAATTGTGAGAACAGGCCGGGGACCGGAACCAGGATAGCGGTTCTCGGCGTCGATCCGACAAGGTCGATATAATCAGAGACGTCGTTGCGGAATACGTTGAACTTGCCCCGGAAGCTGTCATCGGCCGCGAAGATACCGTTGTACTTCAGGTTGACGCCGGCTTCCTTGTTCTTGCCGACTTCGGGGCGGAGGCCCGGATTGGGCAGGAAGCAGAACAGTCCGGCGGTGCCGCCCGGACAGGGGAACAGGGTGGGACCGCCGCCGGTCGCGTGCTCGCCGGCGATCAGCGTCTCCGTGATCGAGGGCGCGCGGTAACCTTCGGAATAGCTGACATAGGGCGTGAAGCCGGCCGCCGGCGTCACACCAAGGGTGATCTTGGGCGAGAATCGATCGCCGCCCGTCGATACCGTGGACGACTGAAGCTCGTAGCGGTCATAGCGGATCGCGCTGACCGCTTCGAACCAGGTCGAATAATTCTGCTTCAACTGGATGAAGGCACCGGAGACCTTGCGGTGGCCGCCCGGTGTGGTGATCTCGGAATTGCCCCGGCTGTCGGACGTGCTGACATCGTCCTTGAACGCGTCGAAGCCGTAGGTCACCGCGTTGCGCCAGTCGGCGACATTGAAACGCGTGGTGTTGTTGACGTCGATGCCGACGGTGTCGAGCAGATAGCCGCGCCTGTCGCCGACGCAGCCCGAGATGTTGTTGCCGGGATTGGCGAGCGTGCAGACGCCGCCGCCGGTGGTGATGCGGTTGTTGTAGGTCTTGACCTGGTCGTTCTCGACCCGGTTGCCATAGACCGTCGCATTCCAGTCGAACCAATTGTCGTCCGGCTTGGAGTATTTCCAGCTCAGGGTGCCGAGGTAGTTCTTGGCATCGGATGCATAGACCGACGAGCCTGCAATTGCCGCCAGCGGGGCTGCCGTGGTGGTCGGCCCACGGTTCGGCTGACCGATCGAGTATTTGTAGTCCTGGAACATGGTGCCGAACTTGACTTCATGGCCATCGGCAGGCCGCACCGTGAGCTTCAACAGCCCGGCGGCGATTTCATTGCCGGTATTGCCGATCTCGGTGCCGCTGCCGTCCTTGTAATTTCCCTGCGTGCGGTAAACCGCGCCGCCGAAAATATCGACATTGGGATCGGCGCGGACGCCGCCGAAGATCGAGCCGAGGCCGCGGCTGTTGTTGGTGCCGCCGGAGCCGGTCAGGTCGACGCCCCAGCGTTCGCCCGGGCGCACGACGTCATTGATATCCTTGGTGCGGAACGAGACCACGCCAGCGATCGCGCCGGAGCCGTAGATGTTCGCGGTCGGACCGCGCACAACATCGACGCCGCCGACCAGCTCGGGATCGAGGAAGAACGATCCGTTGGCATTGTGGCCGGTGCGCTGGTAATTCTGCCGGGCGCCATCGACGACCACAGCGACGCGGCCGAAATCCTGCAAGCCGCGGATGTTGATCGAGGTCGACGGATCGTCGCCGCGATCCTGGAACGATACGCCAGGCACGTTATAGAAGATGTCGGCGAGCCGCTTCGGCTGCAGTCCCTGAATCTGCTCGAGCGTCACGACGCTGACTGGCGCCAGCGCGTCGATCGCGCGCTCTTCGGTCTTCGATGCGGCAACGGTGATGGTGTCGAGCGACTGCACGGGTGCGCGGCCGATCTGCGCGTACGCGTTCAACACCGGCGCGGCTGCCTGCTGCTCCGCTTGCGGTTTGGCGGGCTTGCGCTTGGCCTGTTTCTTCCGTTCCGACGAACGACCGGTCTCCTGCGTGTCCGCGGTCTGCGCAACCGCGGCATCGCCCATCAGCAACGCAAATGACACTACCGACGCGCCCAAAAGAAGGGCGCGCGGATACCTAGCCCCGTCAGCCATAACAACCCCAACCTGTTAGCTATTTCCTGGGTTTGGCTGGCGGGCGCTACGCGACGTGCGAGCTGCTTGCTGGCTACCACTTTTCGAACGCAGGCCCCCCGGCCCGCATTCTGTCACAATTGGTTAAGCGGTGGCGTCGGGGCGGTCAATGACTGGGGGGCGCACTTTATATCTATTGTAAATTGCCGCGGTTGGATTGCGCTTCGGCCCAACTATACAAGGTTGGAACATAAGAACTTCTTTTGGGGCACAACAGAATTAGATGGCCGCACCTTCCGGAGACAAACTCGAAGACGCCGCGCAAAGCGCGGGGAATCCACCTGTTGCGGGACGATCGGTCGCCATGATCGGCAACCGGCTCGACAGCCGCGAGCTGTTTGCAACCGAACGCGAAATCGTCATTGCGCACGGCGAAGAGAATTACCGCTTGCGGCTGACGTCGCAAAACAAGCTGATCCTGACCAAGTGATGCATGCAAGTGATCCCTGCAAGTGATACCTAGATGACAATTTCCCGCACGCTCGCTTTGCTCGCCACGACCTGCGCCTTCGCCATCGGCGGCGCCGCGCTGGCGGCGGGCATTACGGTGCACGACGCGCGCAACCGCGACGTCACGATTTCGGATCCGGCGCGGATCGTTTCGATCGGCGGCGCCATCACCGAGATCCTCTACGCGCTGGGCTTCGAGGACCGGCTGGCCGGCGTCGACGCGACCAGCCTCTATCCGACGTCGGCGCTGCGCGACAAACCCAATGTCGGCTATATGCGCCAGCTCTCGGCCGAGGGCGTGCTCGGGCTCAACCCTTCGCTCGTGCTTGCCGTGCAGGGCTCGGGGCCGAAGGAAACCATTGATGTGCTGGAGGCGGCGAAGGTGCCGCTGGTGCTGGTGCCCGAAACCTTCTCCGAACAGGGTCTGCTCGACAAGATCAGGCTGGTCGGCCGCGCCATGGGCGCCGATGCGCGGGCGGAATGTCTGACCGCGGCAGTATCCGCCGATCTGGCACAACTGCGCGACCTGCGCGCCAAGGTGACAAAACCGGTGCGCGTGATGTTCGTGATGTCGATGCTCAACGGCCGCGCCATGGCGGCCGGCCAGAAGACCGCGGCGAATGAAATCATCGCGCTGGCCGGCGGCGTCAACGCGATCGACAGCTATGAGGGCTACAAGATCATCAATGACGAGGCGATCGTCGCGGCGAGGCCCGACGTGGTGCTCTCGATCGTGCGCAGCAAGGGCTCGCTGGAAGCTGACGCCGTCTTTGTCCATCCGGCCTTCGTGATGACGCCTGTGGTGGCGAACAAGGCCTTCATTGCAATGGAAGGCCTCTATCTGCTCGGCTTCGGTCCGCGCACCGCGGCCGCCGCGCGCGACCTCTCGGTCAAGCTCTATCCGTCGCTGGCGCCGCAGGCGGAAAAATTCACGCCGGCCGTGCTGACGGCGAACTGCCGGCAATGACCGCCGTGGCCGAGGCGGAGAGCGCGAAGCGCCGCAGCGGCATCACGCTGCGGCCCGCCGCCACGCTGACGCTGGTTGGATTGCTGCTGGCGCTCGCCTGTGCGGCCCTGATCGCGCTCACGATGGGCGCAGCGGGAATTCCGCTGTCGCGGCTTCCGGCAGCGCTCGGCCTGTGGAGCGATGCATCGCCGCATCCGCTGGCGGCGCGCGATCAGCTCGTGCTGTGGTCGATCCGGATTCCGCGGATCGCGGCGGCGGCGATGGTCGGCGGCCTGCTCGCCGCGTCCGGCACCATCATGCAGGGGCTGTTCCGGAATCCGCTGGCCGATCCCGCCCTCGTCGGCGTCTCCAGCGGCGGCGCATTTGCGGCGGCCAGCGCCATCGTGTTCACCAACAGCCATCTTGGCGAAAACCTGCATTTCATGCAGAACCAGTTGCTGCCGCTGGCGGCCTTCTTCGGCTCGCTGGCGACCACCACCGTGCTCTACGGCATCGCCAGCCGTTCGGGCCGGACCTCGATTGCGATCTTCCTGCTGGCGGGGCTGGCGATCGCCGCCATCGCCAATGCCGGCATCGGGCTCCTGGTGTTCATCGCCGACGACCGCCAGCTGCGCGACATCACCTTCTGGCTGCTGGGATCGCTGAGCGGCGCGACCTGGCCCAAGATCGCCACGCTGGCGCCGGTGCTGCTGTTCGCGCTGATCGCCTGCCTGTGGATCGGCCGCGGGCTCGACGTGCTCGTGCTCGGCGAGGCCGAGGCGTTTCACAGCGGCGTCGATGTCGAGCGGCTGAAGCGGATTTCGATCGTGTTGGTATCGGCGATGACCGGCGTTGCGGTGTCGATCTGCGGCGTCGTCGGATTTATCGGCATCGTGGTGCCGCATCTGCTGCGGCTGGTGATCGGACCCGCCCATCGGCTGCTGCTGCCCGCCTCTGTATTATCAGGCGCGATCCTGCTGGTCGGGGCCGATACGCTGGCGCGCACCATCGTTGCGCCTGCCGAATTGCCGATCGGCATCCTGACCGCGGCGGTCGGCGCGCCGTTCTTCCTCGTCATGCTGCTGCGCCAGCGCGGGCTGGTCGGCCTATGAACCCGATCCTCGAAGCGCGCTCGGTCTCGCTGCGGATCGGCGACGCGACCCTGGTCGACGCCATCGACCTGCGTGTGTCCGCCGGCGAGATGGTCGCGATCGTCGGGCCCAACGGCGCGGGTAAATCGACGCTGCTGCGGATGTTGTCCGGCGACCTCCGGCCGACCCGCGGCCATGTCGAGCTCAAGCAGCGCGGCATCGACGCCTACAGACCGCGCCAATTGGCCCAGCATCGCGCCATGCTGTCGCAGCACGTCAACGTCACTTTCCCGTTCACGGTCGAGGAGATCGTCGCGATGGGCGCGGGCGACAACAGCCGCGCCGCCGCGCAAAGGCTGGTCGATGCGGCGCTGCATGAGGTCGGGCTGGAACGCTTCAGCCACCGGCAATTGCCGACCTTGTCCGGCGGCGAACAGCAGCGCGCGCATTTTGCCCGCGTGCTGGTGCAGCTCGCCTGCGGCGAGGCGCAGCACGGACCGGGACTGCTGCTGCTGGATGAGCCGACATCGAGCCTCGACATGCGCCACCAGATCGATCTTGTGGAAACCGCCAAGCTGCGCGCGCGGGGCGGCACTGCCGTGATCGCGGTGCTGCACGATCTCAATCTCGCGATGCGTTTCGCCGACCGGATCGTGCTCTTGCACCGCGGCAGGCTGGCGATCGACGGCGGCCGCACCGACGCCATCACGGCCGAAACCATCCGCCGCATCTTCGAAGTGGACGTCACCGTCGAGTATACCGACCATGGCGTGCCGTTCCTGCTCCCGCAGACCATGCGGCCGGTCGCGACCCGGTAGCCGCCCAAGGATCCGCCCAAGTATCCTCGTTCGCGCGGGCGGCGTAAGGCCGCAACTTTATCCAACGGCATCACCGGTGTTTCATAAAACTGTCAGGTGGCTGTTACACGCTCCCCGGAGAACACGGCATCGCTTCTCACAGGAGATATTACCATGCGCATGTCACTGCTCTGTTCCGTCGCCTCGGTCTTTCTGGTTACAGGTGCCGCGTTTGCGCAAGGCGAAGGCGAGTTTCCGGCTACGCTGAAGGGCCACGCCGTGCTATCAGCGCAATCCTTTGTCGAGGCCCCCGCCGACGCGCCTGATGACCTCAAGAATGCCGGCAAATACACCACCGGCCGCCGGATCGATGCGCTGGGCAGCGTGATGGGAAAATCCTATGAGCGTCCGACCGGCGTCTCGCTGCCGTTCAAGGGCCAGCCGCTGCAGGGCCATTCCGGCATCAAGGTGATGGCTGACGGCTCGTTCTGGGTGCTCACCGACAACGGCATGGGCTCGCGCTACAACTCGCCGGATTCGATGCTGTACCTGAACCGGCACAAGATCGACTGGGCGACCGGCACGATCGAGCGCCAGGAAACCGTCTTCCTGCATGACCCCGACAAGAAGGTGCCGTTCCGCATCGTCCAAGAAGCCACCGCCAAGCGCTACCTCACCGGCGCCGACTTCGACACCGAAGGTTTCCAGATCATCGGCGACACTTTCTGGATCGGCGATGAATTCGGTCCCTACATCCTGAAGGCCGACAAGACCGGAAAAGTGCTCGCCGTGTTCGACACCAGTGCCGACGGCAAGCCGGTGCGTTCGCCGGACCATTGGTCGGTGCAGTCGCCGGGCGCGCCGGGCGCCAGCTACACCACCGTCAACCTGCGCCGCTCCAAGGGTTATGAAGGCTTTGGCGGATCGAAGGACGGCAAGTTCCTCTACGGCCTGCTGGAAGGCCCGCTGTGGGACGCCGAGAAAAAGGACGTTGAAAAGGTCGACGGCAAGGAAGCCGCGCGGATTCTCGAATTCGACGTCGCGGCGGAAAAATTCACCGGGCGCTACTGGCACTATGTGTTCGAGGCCAACGGCCACGCGATCGGCGACTTCAACATGATCGACGCCTCCTCCGGCCTGATCATCGAGCGCGACAATGGCGAAGGCACCGCGGACAAGGCCTGCCCGCAAGGCACCCGCGGCGAGAGTTGCTTCCCGGATCTGGCGAAGTTCAAGCGCGTCTACAAAGTCGAACTTAACGACGCCAATGCCGGCAAGCCGGTGCGCAAGATCGCCTATATCGACCTGATGAAGATCAAGGATCCCGACAAGAAGGCAAAGAAGCCGCTCAATGACGGCGTGCTGACGTTCCCGTTCTTCACCATCGAGAACGTCGACCGCGTCGACGATACCCACATCATCGTCGGCAACGACAACAATCTGCCGTTCTCCTCGAGCCGCGATCCGAACAAGGCCGACGACAACGAGTTCGTGCTGCTGGAAGTGGGTGAGTTTTTGAAGGCGAAGTGAGGGCCTCCATTCTATCGGCCGTCATTGCCTGCGACAAACGCGAAGCGTTTGCGCAAGGGAGCGTAGCGACGAAGCAATCCATCTATCCCCGCGTGGAGAGATGGATTGCTTCGCTGCGCTCGCAATGACGTGGATAGGCCGATCCAAGACCTACTCCTTCCGCGTCCGATAATCACCAAACGTCGTGTCGCGCTGGTCGAGCTGTGACTTTACGCTCGATCCGTCGCGGCGGAATGTCGACATGTAGTTGCGCGAAGCTTCCGTCGTGAACGCCAGCGCCTGGATTTCGGTGCCGGCGCGCATCGCGGCGCGGGCGCCCATGATCTCCATCGCGCGGTGCACCGAGCGCTTGTTGAGCTGCTGCAATTCAATCGGCACTTTGGCGGCGCGCTCGGCGAAATCCAGCGTGCGCGTATCTAACTCTTCGAGCGGAAACGACCGCGTCGCAAAGCCCCATTCGGCGGCCTCGCGGCCGGACATCGCGTCCCCGGTCAGCATCAGCTCCATGGCGCGGCGCATGCCGACCAGCCAGGGGTGATATTGCATGTCGGGCGGCGACATCAGCCGCACGGGCGGATAGCCGATTTGCGCATCGTCCGCGACATAGACGATATCGCAGGCGGTCGCGAGCTCCGTGCCGCCGGCAAGGCAATAGCCGTGCACCTGCGCCACCACGGGTTTTGCAAGATCCCAGATCCCGAACCAGCCCTCGACGACGTGCCGCGACCATTGGCCAGGGCCGGCAGCCGAGTGATAGGGCTGATCGACGCGGTTATCCGCCGACAAATCGTACCCTGCGGAAAAGCAGGGACCAGCGCCGCGAATAATCGAGGTCGAAATGTCAGGATCGCGGTCGGCCTGTTCCAGCACCTCGAACACTTCCGCCCGCAGGCGGTTGTTGAGCGCGTTGCGCTTTTCGGGACGATTGAGCGTGATGCGCCGGACCCGCGGCCGGGGATCGTCGACGAGAATGTGTTGGTATGGCATCGGTGGCTTCTCCCTGTTCGCGGGACCTGTTGGGCGGTCCTTAGCTTGATGCCGATATCAGAGAGGAAGTCGCAAGCTGCGGCAAGGCCGCGGGATGCAGACCAGCACCCCACGGCCTTTGCTCACCTTCCGTCATGCCCGGCCTTGTGCCGGGCATCCGCGTCTTGCTTGCCTCCATGACGAAGACGTGGATGGCCGGGACATAGGCGAGCGGAAGCGACGCCGTGCTTCAGACGGCTACGCCCGGCCATGACGAGCTAGCCCGCCGGGTTCATGACCACGCCCTTGTCCTTGGGCCAGCGCACGCGCCAGGCAAAGCCGATGTCGCGGACTTCGCCGGCCTTGGCCTCGAAGGCCCATTCCAGCACACCGCGCTTGTCGCGCAGGTTGGTCGTGGTCGGCGGCGTCGAGGATGACAGCATTTCGACCTGGATGTCTTCGTTCTCGCTGACCGGCAGCTGATCCTCGACCGCGACTTTGATCGGGAAGTCGTGGCCGTTGCGGATGGTGGTCTTGAACGAGCGCTCGTCGGTCTTCGACGTGGTCACGATCAGGCCGGCCGAACCCTCGTTGCGTTTGATTGTCGTGCGCTCGATCTTGATCTTGTCGTCGGCGCCGAAGCCGAGGCGGACGGTTTCGTCCTTGCCGGCGGCGGCCATCTGGCCGCGGCCGACGAACACGCCGTCGCGATAGATCGCGACACGGCCGGGCAGCAATGGCGCGTCTTCGGTCTGCTTGAAGCTGGCTTCCAGGAACGCGGTCGGATCCAGCACCGGCACCGCGCGGACCGCAAGATCGGGCGCGATGATCGCAGAGGAGACGCGCAGGCTCTTTGCGCCCTCGCTGGCGCCGAGGCTGACACGGCCCGGAATTTTGAACACCACCTGGAAGCCGCTGACTTCGGCGGCGGCCTGCTGCTCGTCGGCACGCTCGGACATTGCCTCTGGCGCCCGTTGCGCGGGCGCCGCGCGTACCAATGGCTTGGCGGCATCCATGCCGCCGCTGACGGATGCGGCAGCCCGCGGCGGCGGCGGATATTGCACGATCAGCGAATTCAGGTCCGGCGCCTTGCCGCCGCGCGCGGTGCGCACGGTGGAAACGGCAAGCGCGACATTCGACCAGTCCTCGCCGGTGTTCTGGGTGATTTCGGCGCGGCGCACCAGTTCGAGCGCGGGCTTGCGGTCTCTGGCGCCGGTGTCGAGACGGGCATCGTACAGCGGCGTCCAGCGCGCGTTGCGCACCGCGTAGGTCACCCGCAGCGTGGCCTTGGTCGCAGCCGCGGCGGCGAGCTCGATCCGGACCTCGAGCTTGCTCGGCGGCTTCTGCGCCCGGTCGGCTTCCAGCCGCGCGATTTCGCGGTCGAGCTCGCGCTGCTTGCGTTCGGCGTCGCGGATCGCGCTGTCGGCGGTAGCGACTTCCTCGGCCACGGCGGCAAAGGCCGCGCGCCATTCGGCAATGGGACGCGCCTCGCCCTTGTCACCGATCCCGGCCGGCGAGGCATCGGCAAACCGCTCGGCGAATTTGCGTCGCGCCGCGGCTGAATTGATCGCGCCCTGCAGATCGGCGCGCTGGTCTTTCAACGCCTCGATGCGCTTGTCGAGTTCGGGCAGATTGACCGGCGGCGCCGCGCGCGGCGGCTTGGCATCGATGGCGCCAATGGTGAGTTTTGCCCCCGCCTCGCCCTCGACCCGCAGCGAGGACGGATCCAGCGTCAGCGGAAAATCCTTCAGCACGGCCGAGTGGTCGCCGGCCGGAAGATCGACGGTGATGACCCGGGTGATGCTGGCGCCGTCGGGATAGACGGTGACGGCATCGACGGCCGAACTGGCTGATACATCGGCCGCCCGCACCGGTGCTGCGGCCAACGCCGCAACCACGACGAGGCTGGTCGTCACAAGGCACTTGGCTGAACACTTGGCTGAAAATCGCATTGGTTTCCCTCTCCTAAGGCCGCCTGCTGACCGGCGACGCAAAAAAACTCCCACCACCCCTGGTGATGAGACGTTGCGAGCGAGGAACTGGTTCGATTGGGGTTTCGGTGAGGCAGCGCCGCGGCGGGATCGCGGCTGATGGGGCTGACGATCGCCGCGAGCGGCCGGTTCAGGGCCCGCCGCGATCGTCCACTGCTGAAATCGGTGGCGGTGTCAGGCCGCCCGCACCGAGTTCAGGAATTTGCCGACTTCGAGCTTCAGGCGGTTGCTGTCGCCCGACAGCGATTGCGCCGCCGAGTGCACCTGCTCCGAGGCCGCCCCGGTCTCGCTGGCGCCCTGCCGGACGTCGGTGATGTGGGCGCTGACCTGGCTCGTTCCCAGTGCCGCCTGCTGCACGTTGCGCGAAATTTCCTGCGTCGCCGCACCCTGCTCTTCCACGGCGGAAGCGATCGTCGACGAAATCTCCGACAGCCGCTCGATCGTGCCGCTGATGTCCTTGATGGCGCTTACCGAATCCTCGGTCGCAGACTGGATGCCCGCGATCTGCCGGCCAATGTCGCCGGTTGCCTTCGCCGTCTGTTCGGCCAACGCCTTGACCTCGGACGCCACCACGGCAAACCCGCGCCCCGCGTCGCCCGCCCGCGCCGCCTCGATCGTCGCGTTCAGCGCCAGCAAATTGGTCTGTCCCGCGATGGTGTTGATCAGTTCGACGACATCGCCGATACGCGCGGCGGCCTTGGACAATTCGCCGACGCGATCATTGGTCTGGTGCGCCTGGCCGACGGCCTCATTGGCGATCCGCGCCGATTCCTGCACCTGGCGGCTGATCTCGTTGACCGAGGAGGTCAGTTCCTCGGTGGCGGAGGCCACCGACTGCACATTGGCGGAGGCTTCTTCGGAAGCGGCCTCGACCATGGTGGTCAATTCCTGCGAACGGATGGCAGTCGACGTTAACACGCCGGCGGAAGCTTCCAGCTCGGTCGATGCCGACGACACCGTCTCGACGATCTCGCCGACCGCGCCTTCGAACGCGTCCGCCATCTTGATCATGTCGGCCTTGCGCTCCTGGGCGGCGATCTGGTCCTGCCTGATCTTGGCATCCGCCTCGTCGCGTGCCTTCTGCTCGGCGTTGACCTTGAAGGTTTCCACGGCCTGGGCGATTTCCCCGATCTCGTCGGCGCGGCCAAGACCCGGCAGCACGATGGCGAAATTACCCTTGGCAAGCTCAATCATGGCCGCCCTCATCGCCGACAGCGGTTTTGAAACCGACCTGCCGATGAAGAAGCCCGCCGCCAGAACCGACACGGCGATCATCAGGATGGCAATCTCGATCATCCGCTGAATGCTGTCGCGTTCGGCGACGTTCAGGCGGTCGGCCTCGGCCTTGATGCCGTTGACCGATTTCGATACCTCATCGATGACCGGCTCGACCGCCGCAAAGGCCTCCGACATCGCCTTGAGTTCACCGGCAAGCATCAGGGCCTGCACCATCCAGGCCTCGAAATCGCGCTGATAGTCGGCAAGCTTCTGCTTCAGCTCGGCCTTCGCCGCTTGCGGAATATTCGTAGCCTCCAGCCCTGCGAGGAATTCCACGTTCCGCTTCTTCATGTCGTCGCCGTATTTACGGTCACGCCGCAGCATGAAATCCTTCTCGAGCCGGCGCATCCTCAACATGGTGATCAGCAGCGCGGACTCATTCAGCGGCTCAATCCGCGATTCGATATCGTGGACCGAGGCGCGCAGCCGGCCTTCAAGCCCGGATTTTTCGTCGAGGCCAAGCTGGCGCTTCTGCTCGACGACCGCGGTGAAATGCGTCTGGTATTTTTTCAGCGAGGCGCTCATCGCCTCGATCTGGCGGGCCAGTTCGGGCTTGCCGACGGCGACGATCTTGCCGTGCAACGCATCGATATCGGCAGCAACGGCTTTGGCAATCTCGATCTGGCTGTCCGCCTTCTTCGCGTCATTGCGCAGCAGGAAATCCTTTTCGGCGCGGCGGCCTTCCAGCAATTCGACTTCGATCTTGCTGTTCAACTCCGCGATGGTGCGCGCCTTGTCGGCGGCATCGCGGTATACCGCCATGGCCTTTTCGCCATACATATGGATGCCGCCGATCAGAACGACACCGAACACACCCACGACGCCGATCGCGGTAATCTTGTGAGTTAACCGCAGAGAGATAATCCGCATCCTGATCCCCTGATGGGCATGGTTACAAAAACGTAAACCCGCCCATCAGGGATAGCGCTCAGTTGTGCAACTTTCGGTAAATTTCCGGATACGTAAAATTACGCGCAATTTGGAAGCTATGCACGCTACAGTGCAAAAGCGTTGAACTTCCGAGGTCGCCCGGAAGAGCGAAACGAGCACCTCCGGGAATACCAACGCCTCTCGAAAGACCAGCGTCTCTTAAAAAACCAACGCCTTGGCCTGCTTGACCTGCGGCAACGCCTGCACCTTGGCGAGCACGTCGGCCGGAATTTCACCGTCGATTTCCACCAGCGCGATGGCGTCGCCGCCCTGCTTGACGCGGCCGAGATGGAAGGTCGCGATGTTGATCTTGGCGTCGCCGAGCAAACCGGCAAAGCTGCCGATGAAGCCGGGCTTGTCCTCATTGGTGACATAGATCATCGACTTGCCGAACTCGGCATCGACGCGGATGCCCTTGATATCGACCAGCCGCGGCTTGCCGTCGTGATAGACGGTGCCCGACACCGAGCGCTCCTGGCGTTCGGTGATGACGGTGACGGTGATCAGGCTTTCGTAATCGCTCTGCGCCGCGCGCACGATTTCGTCGACCACCATGCCGCGTTCCTTGGCGACAACCGGCGCCGAGACCACGTTGACGTCGCCCAGCATCGGCCGCAGCAGACCGGATAGCACCGCCGAGGTGATCGCCTTGATCTTCATTTCGGCGACATGGCCCTCATAGGTGATCTGCACCTTGAGGATGCCGCTCTCGGTGAGCTGGCCCGCGAACGAGCCGAGCTTCTCGGCCAGTTCAATGAACGGCTTCAGCTTCGGCGCCTCTTCGGCGGTGATCGAAGGGAAATTGACCGCGTTGGAGATCGCGCCGGTCAAAAGATAATCCGACATCTGTTCGGCGACCTGCAGTGCGACGTTCTCCTGCGCTTCGGTGGTGGAGGCGCCGAGATGCGGCGTGCAGATCACGTTGGGATGGCCGAACAGCACGTTCGAGGTAGCGGGTTCCTCGATGAAAACGTCGAAGGCGGCGCCCGCGACATGCTTGGAATTCAGGGCATCGACCAGTGCCTGCTCGTCGACCAGGCCGCCGCGGGCGCAGTTGATGATGCGCACGCCCTTCTTCATCCTGGCGAGGGCTCCCGCGTCGATGATGTTTTTTGTCTTCTCGGTCAGCGGCGTATGCAGCGTGATGAAATCGGCGCGCTTCAAGAGATCGTCGAGCTCGACCTTCTCGACGCCGATGTCCTTGGCGCGCTCCGGCGACAGGAACGGATCGAAGGCGATCACCTTCATGCGCAGGCCGAGCGCGCGGTCGGCGACGATCGCACCGATATTGCCGCAGCCGACCACGCCGAGCGTCTTGGCCGTGATCTCGACGCCCATGAAGCGGTTCTTCTCCCACTTGCCGGCCTGCGTCGAGGCGTCGGCCTGCGGAATCTCGCGTGCCAGCGCCAGCATCAGGGTAATCGCGTGTTCGGCGGTCGTGATCGAATTGCCGAACGGCGTGTTCATCACGATGATGCCCTTGGCGGTCGCGGCGGGAATCTCGACATTGTCGACGCCGATGCCGGCACGGCCGATCACTTTCAGCTTCTTGGCTTTCTCGATGATCTTGGCAGTCGCCTTGGTCGCGGAGCGGATCGCAAGCCCGTCATAATTACCGATGATCTCGGCGAGCTTGTCCTTGTCCTTGCCGAGATTGGGCTGGAAGTCGACATCGATGCCGCGGTCCTTGAAGATCTGCACGGCTGCCGGAGAGAGAGCGTCGGAGATGAGAACTTTGGGTTTGGACATTGGTGTGATCCTTGCCTTCCCTATAGGGAGGGTCGGCCTGCGGGGCCGGAATGGGTGAATGTCTCGGAGCGATTTCTTCTCCCTCTCCCCGTTCTTACGGGGAGAGGGCTGGGGTGAGGGGCAGCTACGGGCAAGGTGCCAGCGGAGAGAGCCCCTCACCCGGATCGCTCAGGCGCGCAATTGCGCTGCCGAGCGATCCGACCTCTGCCCGTAAGAACGGGGGAGAGGTTAAAAAGAAAACTCAAGCCGCCTTCGGCAACGCGGCCTTGGTCTCGGCGAACGCCCAGTCGATCCACTGCGTCAGCAGCGCGACGTCGGAGGCTTCCACGGTGGCGCCGCACCAGATCCGCAGGCCCGCCGGCGCATCGCGGTAATAGGCGAAGTCGTAGCCGGCGCCTTCCTTCTCCACCAGCGCGACCAGCTTCTTGGAGAAGTCGGCCTGCGCGTCCGCCGTCAGCGACGTGATCGCGGGATCGACGAACTTCAGGCACACCGAAGTGTTGGAGCGGATCGCCGGATCCTTGGCCAGGAAGTCGATCCACGGCGTGCTGGCTTTCCAGTCGGCCAGCGCCTTGGTGTTGGCATCGGCGCGCGCGATGAGGGCCTTGAGGCCGCCGATCGATTTCGCCCAATTCAGCGCATCGAGATAATCCTCGACGCACAGCATCGACGGCGTGTTGATGGTCTCGCCTTCGAAGATGCCTTCGTTGAGCTTGCCGCCCTTGGTCAGGCGGAAGATTTTTGGCAGCGGCCACGCCGGCTTGTAGGTCTCCAGCCGCTCCACCGCGCGCGGCGAGAGGATCAGCATGCCGTGCGCGGCCTCGCCGCCCAGCGCCTTCTGCCAGGAGAACGTCACCACATCGAGCTTTGCGAAATCGAGCGGCTGCGCGAAAGCGGCGGACGTTGCGTCGCAGATGGTGAGGCCTTCGCGGTCGGCCTTGATCCAGTCGGCATTGGGCACGCGCACGCCGGACGTGGTACCGTTCCAGGTGAAGACGATGTCTGAGGCGGGATCGGCCTTGGAAAGATCGGGGATATCACCATAGCCGGCGTGCAGCTTGGTGACGTCCTTGAGCTTCAGTTCCTTGACGATATCGCTGACCCAGCCTTCGCCGAAGGATTCCCAGGCGATGGTGGTGACCGGGCGCGCGCCGAGCAGCGACCACAGCGCCATTTCGACCGCGCCGGTATCTGACGCCGGCACGATGCCGATCTTGTAACCGGCCGGCACTTCAAGCACTTCGCGCGTCAATTCGATCGCGAGCTTGAGCTTGGCCTTGCCGACCTTCGCGCGATGCGAACGGCCGAGCGCGGCGTCCTTGAGATTTGCGGGGTTCCAGCCGGGGCGCTTGGCACAGGGGCCGGAGGAGAAATGCGGCACATTGGGCCGCGAAGCGGGCTTCGCTACGGTCATATTCTATCCTTCCAGATAGCAAGCCTCCCGTTGGGGGGAGGTGTCCCGCGGCGGTGATTAGGGGAATCGCGCCCGATCGTCAAGGAACTTCGGGCGCTTCCGATATGTCCCTGACATCACAGGTGATTGAAGCATCGACAGCTGTGGACGAGACCGGCTGCTGCTCCAGTAGTCCGGCCGCATCGTTGATCAGCCTGGCGGCCATTCGCCGGCTCGAAGTTTTCAAAACGCTTTTCTCGCCAGCCTGCACGACATATTCGTTGCCGATCCGCACGATCGAAAAATCCTTCATCGAAAATCCCCAGAGTTGCCCACGGCCCCATGGGAGACGCTGACATAGCGGAGACGTTCCTCTCCGTAAAATCACGGAGGCCGAGGTAGTTTATCGCCTGTTAATGGGATTGCAGAGTCACGACTACTCTAGGCAATTGCCTGCGCCGCGACTCAACTTTGCACAGGAATAAAGCTCAGAATCTCAAGGTCATGCCGACATGACTGCGCGCGAACCCAAGCCGTTCATAAAACCGTTGCGCATCGACGCGCGTATGATGCGTCAGCAGTTCGACCAGCTTGCAGCCGTTGGCGCGCGCTTCTGCAACCGCCCATTGCACCAGTTGCTCGCCAATGCCCCGGCTGCGGCAATGGCTGGCGACGCGGACATCCTCGAGCAAACCGCGCGAGGCGCCCTGCGAACTCAATCCAGGGAGGATGCACAGCTGCAGGCAGCCGACGACAGCGCCCTCGCCGTCCTCGGCGACCACCAGATGGATATTCCGGTCGCCCGCGACGCGTTCGAACGCGTCGAAATAGGCCTGCGGCAGCGGATCTTCGAGCCGCTCGCGCGGGCCACCGAGCGGATCGTCCGCCAGCATGGCGACGATGGGACCGACGTCGTCACGGCGCGCGCGACGGATGGTGACTTGCGAAACGGTGACCATGGGGTTTTTCCGGTGAATTCAGCGCGCCGGCGGCAGGCCGAGCGATTTTTCGGTCTCGCCGATCCAGCGGCGCACGGCGGCATAGCCGTCGAGATGGAAGCCGCCTTCATGCGCCAGCCTTGTATAGGCCAGCAGGGAGACGTCGGCGAGCGAGGCGGCGTCACCGACCAGGAACGGCGTGATGGCGAGCTGATGCTCCATCCGCGCCAGCGCCGCATAGCCGCGCTTGACCCTGTCGGGGTCGAGATCGGAGGCAGATTTGCCGAGATAGAACATCTGGAAACGGCAGACCGCGATGTAGGGCTCGTGGCTGTATTGTTCCCAGAACAGCCATTCGTCCATCTTCGCGGCGGCGAACGCATCCGCCGGAATGAGGTCGCTGCCGCGGGCGAGATAGCGGATGATGGCGTTGGACTGCGCCAGCGTACGGCCGTCATCGAATTCGACCGCCGGCACCTGGCCGGCATAGTTGAGCTTGAGGAACTCGGTCGTGCGGGTTTGGCCCTTGAGGGTGTCGATCGCAACCCAGCTATAGGGCAGCGCGAGTTTGTCGCACACCCACTTCACCTTCAGGCAGTTGCCGGAATTGGTATCGCCGTAGATTTTCATGCGCGGCCGCCCTCGTTATGGCGACAGTGCAACAGCCCTCGGCAAATCTGTCAACGGTATCAGGATCGACGACGGACGAGGCCAAGTCTGAGGCCAGATCAGAGCTTGCAGTCCATCAGAACTTGTAGCCGAGGCCCGCGCGCACCGTGTTGACGGTGGTATCGACACTGGAGGTGAAGCGGAGATATTCCCACTCGGCGCGCAGGAAAAGACCCGCATACAGCATCATGTCGATGCCGAGACCGCCGGCAAATCCCGTGATGAACTTGGAATTGGCGTTGTCGGTCAGGGCCATGCGAGGGGCGAAAGTGGACGGCACACCCGGCGCATCGTATCTGACAACGAGTTCAACGCTGCGGTTGATATCGGCCTGCCCCAATCCGACGCCGACGAACGCGTAGGGCAGGAAGCTTCCGACCGCATAGCCGCCGCGGACGCGAAGCGAACCGAAATCGGTCACGCGCATCGAACCGCTGGCCAGGCCGATGACGTTGGTCGTCACATTGCCGGACGTGACGGTTCGCGTCTGCGAGCCGGTGCTCGAGGACCCAAAAACACCATGGCTGTAGTTGAGCTCGATGCCGATCAGCACATCGCTCCATTGAAAATTGTAGCCGGCAAAAGCCCCGTAGGCGGAATTGCTCGGCGCATGCGCCTTGCCGAGCAAGGGCCATTGCGAGACGTTGAACTGCGTGTCAGCTGAGGAATTGTTGACCAGCCGGGTCATCATGTCCGTGGTGGAATTGGTGAAGTCCATGTCCGCGGCGCCGCGCGCGACCTGGCCGCCGACATAGACGCCCGACCAGTTAACTTCGATTCTGCTCAGCCCGTCCGTGAAACTGCCGCGGAGATATTCCGGCATATCTGCCGCCCGCGCGCCAGCCGCCGCGCCACACATCACCGCCACCAGCAAAAAACGACGCATCGCAATACTCCATCGAGCAACTCTAACTTGCGTTGATCATGGCTCGTTAACCCTAACCAATCGTTATCGCGGGCTCCGATGCGACGTGATCTTGCGGGAAAAAGCCAAACGCATCGCGTGCTCGCGACGGGCGCCAGAGCGTTTTCGAGCGAAGTGGATACCGGTTCGCGTGAAGAAAACGCGTCAAAACAAGAGTCTAGAGCTTCGGTTCTGATTCAATCAGAAGCGAAACTCTAGGTGCGGCCGCGCCAAAAGCAAAACGGCGCGGGAAGATCCCGCGCCGTTTGCAATCCTTAACGGATGGAAGTCGCAATTAACCTTTGCGCATCAGCGGCGCCGGCGCATAGACCTGCGGGCTTTCCAGGTTCCAGCGCACGCCGAGTTTGAGGTCATGCGAGGTGATGTTCTTGAAGGTGGTCGGGTTGTTGATGGCGTTGACGCCGTCGAAGCGGCGGAGATCGCCGGTCAGACCGTCGCCCATGTCAAGATAGCGATAGGCCAGTTCGACCGTGAAGTTCGGCGTGACCTTGTAGGCGAGACCGGCGTGCGCCGCCCAGGCAAAATTCCACTTCGCAACATTGTCACCGAAGGCTACGCCTGCGTTGGGCGTATTGGTGTCGGTGAAGTTGGCGATGGAGACCCGCGCACCGCCGACACCGGCACCGATGAACGGTGTCACGCACCACCAGGTACCGAGATCGACATAGGCGTTGGCGAGAACGACCCATTCCGACTTGGTCGCGTTATACGTGTCGACACCGTACGCAGGGCCCAGGTAGGTGAGGTGATCGGTTCCGAAGAACTGCGAATTGCCGCGATACTCACCAGTGACGTCGGCGCGGAACCAGTTGTTGACCTTGTAACCGACGCCGAGCCCGAAGATGCCGGCGGTGCCGAAGCTGTTGTTCTGGCGCGATGCGATGGCATCCGAATCCAGGACGTTGTTGAGACGCTCGACCCGCTGATTGCTGAACCCGATATCGCCGCGCAGATACCAGCCACCGAAGTCTTCGACCACCGGGGGCGGCGCATACTGGGGCGGGGGCGCGATGGCCATGTCCGCGGCGAAGGCCACCGACGACAACAGGGATGCCGCTCCGGCGGCAAGAAGAGACTTAACGCTACGCATTGGCTTCGTCCTTTTGTCCGGTGAGGCGACTGCGGAGGCCTCACATCAAAAACTCACGGGCGGACGATGCCAGCAAATGCTTAAGCGGCGCTTAACCCTAATTTTTAAGGTTGATAATCTCCGAACAATTTTTGCGCGGGCGTTTATGCAGCATGCAACCTGATGCATTTTCGGCACAGAAAATGGCGAAACCGCCATACATCCTAACGATGTGTTGCTGATAACGACACGGATGCTGACCTACCCGCTTGCTTGCCCGCGTCGTTCGCAAACGCTTCGTTAACGCGCGAGCTTCGGCATCTTCGGCAGGAACACGGCGAGCAACCCGAGCGCCGGCAGGAAGGCGCAGAGATGATAGACAAAGGCGATGCCGGTGTGATCGGCAAGCTTGCCGAGCACCGCCGCCCCGAGCCCGCCGATGCCGAAGGCGACGCCGAAGAACACGCCGGAGATCATTCCGAAGCGATGCGGCATCAGCTCCTGCGCGAACACGATGATCGACGACGTCGCCGAGGACAGGATCAACCCGATGATGACAGTCAGCACCGCACTGCCAAACAGGCCGGCATAGGGCAGCGCCAATGTGAACGGCAGCGCGCCGAGGATCGAGAACCAGAGGACGTATTTGCGGCCATAGCGGTCGCCGAGCGGCCCGCCGAAGAACGCGCCTGCGGCATTGGCGGCGAGAAAGATGAAGAGATAGAGCTGGGCTGCCTGGGTCGAGACGCCAAACTTGTCGATCAGATAGAAGATGTAATAGCTCGACAGGCTCGACACGTAGAGCTGTTTTGAAAACAGCAGCGCCACCAGAACCACGAGTGCGATCTTGACGCGGCGCGCGTCCGGCGCATCCGGATGCCGCTCGATTACGGCGGACTTCTTCGTCGTGATCTGCGGCCGGTACCAGACGCCAATCCGCCACAGGATCACGATCGCCAGAAACGCGATCGAGGAAAACCAGGCGATGCTGGGCTGGCCGAACGGCACCACGATCAACGCCGCCAGCACCGGCCCCATCGAGGTGCCGAAACTGCCGCCGAGTTGAAACACCGATTGCGCAAAGCCATAGCGCCCGCCCGAGGCAAGCCGCGCGATCCGCGCCGATTCCGGATGGAATACGGCCGATCCCAATCCGACCAGCGACGCTGCTATGAGGATGACCGCGTATTGATGCGCGACGCTGAGCAGCAGCAGGCCGAAGAACGTGAACCCCATGCCGACCGCGAGCGAGAACGGCTGCGCCTTCTTGTCGGTGTAGTGCCCGACCAGCGGCTGCAGCAGCGACGCGGTGAACTGGAACGCCAGCGTGATCAGACCGATCTGCGCATAGTCCAGCGCGTAATTGTCCTTCAGGATCGGATAGACCGACGCGATCAGGGACTGCATGGTGTCGTTGAGAAAGTGCGAGAAGCTGATCCCGGCCAGCACGACATAGGCCGGCCCCGCGGCGGCCGCCTTCGCGGCGAGCGCCGGCGACACGTCGGGCACCACCACGGGCGCAATGAGGGCTTCCTCGGAGACGGTGACCGGCTTGTTCAAGGGCGAGATTCCCGAAATACCGACTGGTGAATAATGCCCGTTCCTACTCCGCGCGCGGTGCTGCGACCAGCATCAATAGCTAATGGCTGCGATGCGCTGGGGTGCGCTGGCAGGCACTTCTTCCCTTCTCCCCTTGTGGGAGAAGGTGGCGCGAAGCGCCGGATGAGGGGTCTGTTTCCACAGGAGCAGTTTGCGCTTGAGGAGACAGACCCCTCATCCGGCACGCTTCGCGTGCCACCTTCTCCCACAAGGGGAGAAGGAAGAGTCGCCTCGTGCGATAGATTTCAAGCCGCGGCGGCGTGGCCGAGGGCGGTGACGATGTGATCGACCACTTCCTCGACCAGGATGCGATCGTCGCCCTCGCCCATCACGCGGATCACGGGCTCGGTGCCGGACGAGCGGACCAGCAGGCGGCCGCAGCCGTTGAGGCGTTTTTCGCCGTCGACGATCGCGGATTTGACCTCGGCATCGTCAAGCGGCTTGCCGCTGCGATAGCGTACGTTCTTCAGGATCTGCGGCAGCGGATCGAACTTGTGGCAGACTTCCGACACCGGGCGGCGCAGCTTTTGCACCACGGCCAGCACCTGCAGCGCCGCGACGAAACCATCGCCGGTGGTCGCATAGTCGGACAGGATGATGTGGCCCGACGGCTCGCCGCCGAGATTGTAGCCCTGCTTGAGCATCTGCTCGAGCACATAGCGGTCGCCAACCGGCGTGCGCACCATCTCCAGCCCAATGCCTTCGAGGAAACGCTCCAGCCCGAGATTGGACATCACGGTGGCGACGATGCCGGGCTTGGCGAGGCGGCCATCTTCCTTCCAGCTCTGCGCGATCACGGCGAGCAGCTGGTCGCCGTCGACCACATGGCCGCGCTCGTCGACCAGGATCACGCGATCGGCGTCGCCGTCGAGCGCGATGCCGATATCGGCGCGCATTTCCCGCACTTTCCGACTCAATGCCTCCGGCGAGGTCGAGCCGCATTCCTTGTTGATGTTGAAACCGTCAGGCTCGACGCCCATGGCAACGACGTCGGCGCCGAGCTCCCACAGCGCTTCCGGCACCACCTTATAGGCCGCGCCGTTGGCGCAGTCGATCACGACGCGCAGGCCGTCGAGCGAGAGTTCGCGCGGCAGCGTGCGCTTGGCGAATTCGATGTAGCGGTCATGGACGCCGTCGATGCGGCGAGCGCGCCCGAGGCTGGCGCTCTGCGCCAGACGCCGGTCGATCGGCTCGTCGAGCAATTGCTCGATCTGCTTCTCGACGTCGTCGGACAATTTGAAACCCTGCGGGCCGAACAGCTTGATGCCGTTGTCCTCGAACAGATTATGCGAGGCAGATATCATCACGCCGAGATCGGCGCGCATCGACTTGGTCAGCATCGCGACCGCCGGCGTCGGCATCGGGCCGAGCAGCAGCACGTCCATGCCGACAGAAGTAAAGCCCGCGACCATGGCGTATTCGATCATGTAGCCGGACAGCCGCGTGTCCTTGCCGATGACGACGCGATGGCGGTGATCGCCGCGCTGAAACACCAGGCCGGCCGCCTGCCCCACCTTGAGCGCGAGCTCCGGCGTGATCAGACCATTGGCACGGCCCCGAATTCCGTCGGTACCGAAATATTTGCGGCTCATATAACCCCCAGCCATTCCGCGCCTCTCTTAAAGCCATCCGGCAAGAAGCAGCGAACGCGCACCATAGCGTGCACCGGCCTTATAGTCTCCAAAGCGCTAAAATGGCTTCAAAAAATATGATGAATCATTACCGGCGCCGGAAGTCGCGATCGGCGCGCAACCCATTGAAAACATGATATTTTTCAATCCATACGCTGCCTGGGTACCCCTTAATCGCGTCGCTTGATGCGATGGTCGCCCTTCGACTGCGGCGGTTGGGTCACATTCACGGCGTCCGAACCCGGAAAGGTCTCCTCCAGCCCCTCCTCCAGGGCCTCGTCCAGCCGGCGCTTCTCGGCGCTCTCGCGGGGCGTGCGAACAGGCTTGGGATGACGATCGGATCCGGTCATGGAATGTCCTCACCGCAGGGTTCCGCAGGCCTGATTTGGCTGACGTATCAACCATGCTAGATGACGACACAGAAAAGAAATTCAAGAAGGGGCCGGGAACGTTCATGAAGCACATTACCTGCATCGAAGATCTGCGCCAGCTGCACAAGCGCCGGGTGCCGAAGGCGTTTTTCGACTATGCGGATCGCGGCTCCTATTCCGAGGACACGCTGCGCGCCAACCGCGCCGATCTCGAAGCGATCAAGTTCCGCCAGCGTATCCTGGTCGATGTGTCGAGGCGCGATACGTCGACGACGATCCTGGGCGAGCCGGCCGCGCTGCCGCTAAGCCTCGCCCCGGTCGGATTGCTCGGCATGCAGCACGGCGACGGCGAAATCGCCGCCTGCCGCGCCGCACAGGCCGCCGGCATTCCGTTCACGCTGAGCACGATGTCGATCTGTTCGATCGAGGACGTCGCCGCCAATGTCAACAAGCCGTTCTGGTTCCAGCTTTACGTGATGAAGGACCGCGGCTTCATCAAATCCCTGATCGAGCGCGCGATCGCGGCGAAATGCAGCGCGCTGGTGCTGACCGTCGACCTGCAGGTGATGGGACAGCGCCACCAGGACATCAAGAACGGCATGACGATTCCGCCGGAATGGTCGTTGTCGAAACTGATCGACTTCGCGACCAAGCCGGCCTGGGTCGCCGGCGTGATGCGCGGCAAGCGCCGCACCTTCGGCAACATCGCCGGCCACGTCAAAGGCACCGACGATATCACCCAGCTCTCGCAATGGACCAACGCGCAGTTCGACACCACGCTGAGCTGGAAGGATGTCGATTGGATCCGTTCGATCTGGCCGGGCAAGCTGATCCTCAAGGGCATTCTCGACGTCGAGGACGCCGAGGAGGCCGTCAAGACCGGCGCGCATGCGATGGTGGTCTCCAACCATGGCGGCCGCCAACTCGACGGCGCGCCATCGTCGATCGAGGTGCTGCCGGAGATCGTCGATGAGGTCGGCGACAAGATGGAGATCATGTTCGACGGCGGCATCAGGTCGGGCCAGGACGTGATGCGCGCGCTCGCGCTCGGGGCCAAATCCTGCATGATCGGCCGCGCCTTCGTCCACGGCCTCGGCGCCGGCGGACAACAGGGTGTCGCCAAGGCGCTCGATCTGATCCGCAACGAAATGCTGGTGACGATGGGCCTGTGCGGCGTCAACACCATCGCCGAAATCGACGATCACGTGCTGGCGATTTAGCCCCGCTGTCGTCCCGGACAAGCGAAGCGCGATCCGGGACCCATAACCACAGGCGGACCTGTAAGGCACAGCTGGAGCTACTGCTCGGTGTAACAACAGACAACGATGGTTATGGGTCCCGGCGTTCGCCGGGACGACTCGTTGAGAGTTCGCCCACCCCTCACATCGACTTCGCTCGTCTCGATCCCACAAGGGGAGAGGGAAGAAAGTCACATCGGCGGGGTCAGCCCGTCGCGGCCGACGCTGACGCGGTTGGTTTCGAACGAGCCGTCCGGCAGCTTCTTCATGAACGCGATCACCTTGGCGCCAGCCTTGAGATCGGACTTGTCGGCGGGGACATAGGTCACCACCGGCGTCTCCGGCGAGACCACAACCTTCTTCTCGCCGCCCTTGTACTTGATCAACAGCGTGTGACCGTCATTGCCGGCTACGGACTGATCCACCGTCGCATTGGTCATGGTGCTGTTGGGGCGCAAATCATACGGCCGCGAGCCCTCGCCGGTGCCGCGCATCGCCTCGGGAAACACGTGCACCTCGACCGCATTCTGGCTGCCGTCCGGTCCTGGCACCGTGGTGGCACCGATGAAGGAGCCGACCTTGACGTCGGACAGCGAGATCTTGGTAATCTCGACCACCCTGATATCGCCGGTCATGTGCAGCTTGACATCTTCGCCGCTGCGCGACTTGACCGCAAGTATGTCGCCCTCGACAGCTTCGATGGTGCCGCGAACCCGCGTCGGCGTGGGCGGCTGCTGGGCGATGGCATAGATGGTGGACGCGGCCACCATCGCGGCGGCGAACAGCGGGCGGATGAGCAGATAACGATGCTGGGGCATGGGAGATCTCCGGTGGAGCTCCACATAGCCATTGCCCCCGATATTCCAACTCAAACTTTGTTGAGATCGGCCTCGACGATCGCACGAAGTTCTGATGTCACCTCGGGGCGCTTTCCGAACCACAATTCGAATCCGCGCACCGCCTGGTGCAGCAGCATGCCGAGCCCGTCGGCGGTCTGCAGCCCGCGCCGGCGCGCGGCGACAAGCAATGGCGTATCCAGCGGCACGTAAACGAGATCGGTAACCACGGCGTTCGACGGCAGCCGGGCGATATCGAGTTCGAGCGCCGGCTGGCCGTGCATGCCGAGCGACGTCGTGTTCACCAGCAGCCCGGCGCGCGGCAGCAACTCACTCAATGCATCCCACGCCACCGGCAACACGCTCGCGCCGAATTGATCCGCCAGCGCCTGCGAGCGCTCCCCGGTCCGATTCGCCAGATGCACGCGCTTGACGCCGCGTTCGATCAGCCCGAACAGCACGGCGCGCGCCGCACCACCGGCGCCCAGCACCAGCGCCTCCTCGGCACGCTCCCATCCGGGCGCGCAGGCGTCGAGATTATTGATAAATCCCTCGACATCGGTGTTGGTCGAACACAGCTCGCCGTTCTCGAACCACAAGGTGTTGGCGGCGCCGACCGCGCGGGCGCGGTCATCCGGCTTCGACAGCGCCAGCGCGCGCTCCTTGTGCGGAATGGTGACGTTGGCGCCGACAAAGCCGCGCAGCGAAAGCCGAAAGACAAAGTCCTGAAACTCGTCGGGCGGCACGGCCTCGATGACGTAGCCGCCTTCGATGCCCAGCGTCCGCAGCCAGTAATGATGGATCAACGGCGAGCGCGAATGCGCGGCCGGCCATCCGATCAGGCATGCGGCGGGAGGTCTGATTGCACGGGTCATCGCAGTCAATTCGGCCATGCCGGCGGCCGAGTCAATGCCGGGGCGGGGTGCCGGGATGTCGCTTGCGGACAGTGCAGCAACTGGTGCGACTAACCTCTCCCAGCTCTTATGCGGGGAGAGGTCGGATTGCGAGGCAATCCGGGTGAGGGGCATGGCACCATACCCGTCGCGAATTCTGAGCCTGCGGATAGAAGAGCCCCTCACCCCGACCCTCTCCCCGCAAGTGCGGGGCGAGGGAGCAGAGCATCAAACCATCACGCTGCGACCCGGTTCGCGGCGATGATCTGGTCGGCGGCGCGGCCGGTCACTTCGGCCATGCGGTCGAACTGCCGCGTAAAGCCGCCTGCGCCGGCGGTGGCTGATCGCAGCTCCACGATCAGGTCGCCGATCTCCGCTTCCGGCATGGTGGCGCGGACGCAATCCCAGCCGGCCCAGCCCTCGCGGGTGTCGAAGCCGAGGATCTGGCCGCGCCGCGCCGACAGGATGGCGTTGATTTTCGCCGTCGCCTCGGTCGGGCAAACGATCTCCACCATGTGGATCGGCTCCAGCAGCACCGGCTGGCACTGCGGCAGCGCCTCGCCCATGCCGATCCGCGCCGCGGTGCGGAAGGCAAGATCGGAGGAATCGACGCTGTGATAGGAGCCGTCGGTCAGGGTGACGTGGAGGTCGATCACGGGAAAGCCGAGCGGCCCGCGCGCGAGGCTGTCGACCACGCCTTCTTCCACCGCGCCGATATAGTTGCGCGGCACCGCACCGCCGACGACCTTTTCGTGGAATTCAAAACCCGAGCCGCGCGGCATCGGCTTGATTTCCAGCACGACGTCGCCGAACTGGCCATGGCCGCCGGACTGCTTCTTGTGGCGCCCGCGTTGCGTGATCGATTTGCGGATCGTCTCCTGATAGCCGATCGCCGGCGCCTGAGATTTGACGTTGACGCCGAAGCGATCCTTGAGCCGCTCAAGCGCGACGCGCAGATGCATCTCACCCTGCCCCCACAGCACGATGTCGTGGGTCTGCGTGTTGTGGATCATCGTCAGCGACGGATCCTCCTCGTTCAGCCGTAGCAGCGCCTGGCCGAGCTTGACGTCGTCCTTGCGATCGTTCGCCGCCAGCGACATCGCCAGCACCGGCGGCGTCGGCTCGACCCGCACGAGCGAGGGCGGCGCGGTCTTGCCGCTGGAGAGCGTGTCGCCGGTCTTGATGGCGTCGAGCTTGCCCAGCGCCACGGTTTCGCCGGCTTCCGCCGCCGGCCGTTTGCTGTCGTGCCCGCCACTGACCGCGAGGATGCCGGAGACCCTGCCCGCCTCGCCGGACGAGGATTGCAGCGTCGCACCGTCATCGAGGTGCCCGGCGAGCAGCCGCACCAGCGACAGCTTGCCGCCATGCGGCTGATGCAGGGTCTTGAACACATAGCCCAGCGCATCCTTGGGCGAAGACGCGCTGAGGCGCTTGGCGGTCTCGGCCACGCCGGGCGCTTCATGCCGCAACGCCTTCATCAGCCGCAGCACGCCGTTTTCGCGTGTCGCGGCACCCAGCAATACCGGGCAGATCAGGCCTTCGCGCAGTTCGCGCGCGAGATCGTCGAACACCGCGTCACGCGGCGGCTGGATGTCTTCCAGCAGTTGCTCCATCAGCACGTCGTCGTGATCGGCAAGCTTTTCCAGCATCGAGAAGCGCGCTTCCTTCTCGCGGTCGAGATTGCCGCCGTCCAGCGCGATCACTTCCGAGGGCTTGTGTTCGCGGTAGACAAAGGCGCGTTCCAGCGCGAGATCGACAAACCCTTCGATCAATTCACCGTTCCAGATCGGAATCTGGCGCAGGACCAATGGCACGCGCGAGGCCGGCTGCAGCGTCGCCAGCGTTTCGCGGATGCGCTTGTTGGCCTTGTCGATCTTGTTCAGAAACAAAAAGCGCGGAATGCCCATTTCCTCGAGCTCGCGCAGGATGATCTGCAGTTGCGGCAGCTTCTTCTCATCGGCTTCGCAGACCACGATCGCGGCATCGACCGCCGGCAGCGCGGCGCGCATGTCTTGCGCGAACTCGATCGAGCCGGGACAATCGATAAAGGTATAGCTGTCGCCCATGAAACTGGTAGTGGCTGCACTTAAGGCCACGCCCATCTTGTGGTGCCGCGCCTCGGGGCTGGAATCGCCGACCGAAGTTCCGGCATCGACGCTGCCGGCGCGGTGGATGGCGCCTGTACGCGCCAATATGGCTTCAAGAAGTGTAGTTTTACCGCTCTGGAAAGGGCCCACCAGCGCAATGCACCGTGGACCTCGGGGACTTCTGACGTCTTGTCCCATTGCCGCCTCCTTGTTTGGAGCTCGGCCCATGATTGGGTCGGCGGATCAGATGCTCCGCCCGCGCGTGCGATTTGGCAAGTCAGAAAAAGTTGCTGCGGTGCATCGTGACCGGCGCGGCGGCGGCCGGCTCAACCGCCCCCGCGGCAGCGGGCGAGCGAGAAAAGTTAACGCTCCTGGCGCGAGTTCCAGGCTTTCCAACCCAACGATGCCGTGCCGGCTTGGGTAGCGTAAGCTCAACGGCGGGGGCGCGATCGAAATTCGCGGAACGGTGGCTCGTCACCTTATTTTGTTCGTCGCGACGCTTCGCGCAGTTCGGTCGGCGTTGTGCCGAAACGGCGGCGAAAGCGGCGATTGAAGTAAGGCACCTCGTTGAACCCGCAGGTCCATGCAATTTCACTCACCTTCAATATATCGTGGGCTGCATCCATCAGCATCACCCTGGCCTCGTGCAGCCGCATCTCAAGCACGCGCTCGGCGAAGCCAGATCCGCTTTCGGCCAGCAGATCGTTCACGTAACGACGCGACAGGCCCAAACGCTGCGCAACGCTCTGCGACGAGAATTCCGGATCGTGAAAGCCCGATTTGATGGCCGCAAGAACGTCGTGCAATCGTGCCGCGCGCCCGCCAACGGCCTTTATGCCCAACTCGTCAACGTCCATCGCCTGCGATGCCCTGAAAACTCGCTTCGCTTCAAGCAGATCCCGATCAAGACAAAATAGCTGCATCGGCACGATCCAGACAGTGCCAGTTAAACCAATTGTGCCAGCCAGTTTCGCAACCCGTGGCGCGATTGCAACGCTCGCCAGCAATCGCGAGGCGATGCCACGCGGTGCAAATCGAGGGCCAGCCGGGACAAGCCAATTTGGCGTGCCTTGGTAAGGATGAAACAGGACTTGATGAAATACGACCTGATGAATCCGGATCGGACGATTCAGGGATCAAGACTCATCCGCAGAATTGTTCGGGGGCGACCATGTATCATCTATCGCGGACGACGTTTGCAGCCGCAGCCATTTCATTGGGCAGTCTCTCTGCTGCATTCGCGGCAGATCTCGGACCGCGCCCGGCCTATAAGGCAATGCCGGTCGCCACCGTTTATGACTGGACCGGCCTTTACGTCGGTGCCCACGCCGGTTGGGCCGGCGCCGACCGCTCGTTCGAGCGAACGTTTATCGGCAACGGGGTGGTCACAGTGGTTATCAATCCCGGCTTTTCGCAGCATCCAAGCGGCTTTGCCGGTGGCGGCCAAGGCGGGAATAAACTACAGGTTTGGCGGCCCCGCTGCAGGTGTTCGGCCATCGCTGCCTCACAAGGCTCCGGCAATAACCGCGTATGATTGGACAGGGCTGTACGTTGGCGGGCACACCGGCTGGGCAAGCGCCGAGCGGAACTTCCATGCCACTTCTTTCGCAGGGATCGAAAATATCGTCATGCCGCCGTTCGCGCAAAAATCCAACGGCTTCGTGGGTGGCGGGCAGGTCGGCTTCAATCGACAGGCGGGCAATTGGGTCGTCGGGTTAGAGGCAGACGTTTCAGGCGCAAACCTTGGTGCAACAACCTCCGTCGAATCAAACCAGTCCGGCTCCTTCACCTACAATGTCGAGGTCGACTGGACCGCCACGCTCGTGGGGCGCGTGGGTTACGCCTGGGAGCGCTGGATGGCTTACGGCAAGGGCGGCGGGGCGCTGATGCGCGAGACTTACGGGCTGACAGCTCCGGTGCGCGGCATACGTAACGACGCCCATGCGACCCGGGCCGGCTGGACCGTGGGCGCCGGCATCGAGAACGCCTTCCTCGGCAACTGGTCTTGGAAAGCGGAGTACAATTTCATGAGGTTTGACAGCACCACGACGATCAGCAACACGAGCACCCTGTCAAATTCCGCCGGGATCCCCGTCGAAACGAACCTGGATATTCATGCCGTCAAGCTCGGCGTCAATTACAGGCTCGGCAATTACGGCGTCGTCGCCAAATACTGACTGAAGAAAAAGGGCCCGCAGCGCACGGGCCCTTTTTACGTCGGCTGACCGAATTATCGTCCCGGCCGAAGTTCCAGGCTTTCCAATCCGGCAGCGATGCTGACGCCGACCTGGCCCTGCAGGCTGAGCGGCTGCAGCGCGATCGAGTTCGCCGAGCCGCCAACCAGCACGTTGCCGCCGACGCCGACGCCCAGCGTGGCACTGCCCTGCGCGCCGACATAATTGCCGGAGAGGCCGCCCGGCCCGAACTGCGCCGACGGCGCAAACACGCCCCACGCCAGCGCGGATTCCTGGGTGATGCCGAGATCGAGGCCGACTTTACGGATGGTGGCGACGTAACGGTCTTCCGGCATCCCGTCGGCACGCAGCACGCAGCCGAGATTGGTGACGGATCCGACGATGAAGCCGATGCTGGCGCCGCCGCGGCATTCGAGAATGCCGACCTGCACCCGCGCCACCTGCTGCGCATTGGCGCCGGGAATCGAGGTGGCCCACACGGCGATGGCGGCAGCGGCAAGGAGAAGGGAGCGACGCATGAAGAAATCTCCAACTGAAACGATGTAATGCAGGCAGAGGATCGAGAAAAGCACGGACCAAGGGCGCGCGAGCCATTCTATGGCATAACAACAATTGACGTGCCCTAAATAAAAAAGGCCCGCTCTCGCGGGCCTCTTTCACAAGAACTATCTTCAACCGCGGCGATGATGCCGGCGGTGGTGACGGCGCGGAGGGCCATAGCCGCGGAACGGCTCCAGCTGGATGTCGGCAATCCCGGCGGCGACGTTCAACCCGGTCTGCCCCTGCACGCTGAGCGGCTGCAGCGCGTAGGAATTGGCCGGACCGCCGACCAGGAAGTTGCCACCCCCGCCGATACCGACCGACGCGTTGGCGCCGACGCCGCCGTAACTGCCGGCGAGATCGCCGCGGCTGACGCGGCTATTCGGCGCGTTCACCGCCCAGGCCAATTGGGTCTGTGCGGTGATGCCGAGATCGAGGCCGTAGCGGCGCACGGTGGCAATGTAAGGCTCCGGCCGACGGCCTTCACTCTTGAACACGCATTCGAGGCTGGTCACGGAGCCGACGACATAGCCGACATTCTGGCCGCCCTGGCATTGCAGGACGCCGGCGCGAACCGCCGGTGCTGCATCCGCGCTCGCGATCGGCGCAACGAGCGCCGCGATCGCGATGCCGAAGGTCGTAAAACGTTTTCCGAAGAGCATGAGTCGTCCCCACTTGATGAACTGAATGTGCGGGGGGACAGGAAGGAAGCGCCGTGTCCAAAACATGGCGCTTTGCAAAAAGAAGACTTCAAAACATCATGCGGTCTACGCGTGATGTGATTTGACACGCCTTTTTTCTGACGCGTTTTCTTTGCGCGTTTCTTTACAGAAATTTTTGGAAACAAACCGGAACCTGTCCCGCATCATGTGCGGAACAGGCTTGCTTCAAAACGCGTTATCTCAGATTGCCGCAAAAGCGCTGGATGCGTTTGCAGGCGTCTTCGAGATCGGAAGTCTTGGTGGCGTAGGAAATCCGGAACGCCGGGCCAAGCCCGAACGCGGAACCCTGCACAACGGCAACGCCTTCGCTCTCAAGCAGTTCCGTGACGAAGTCCTCGTCATTCGCGATCACCTTGCCCGACGGCGCGGTCTTGCCGATGGTGCCGGCGCAGGACGGATAGACGTAGAACGCGCCCTCGGGCCGCGGGCATTCGATGCCCTTGGCCTGGTTCAGCATCGACACCGCAAGGTCACGGCGTTCCTTGAACACCTTGTTGTTCGCGGGGATGAAGTCCTGCGGACCGTTGAGCGCCTCGACTGACGCCCACTGCGAGATCGACGACGGGTTCGAGGTCGACTGCGACTGGATCGTCGCCATCGCCTTGATCAGTTCGGCCGGGCCGCCGGCATAGCCGATGCGCCAGCCGGTCATGCAATAGGCCTTCGACACGCCGTTCACCGTCAGCGTGCGGTCGTACAGTTTCGGCTCGATCTGCGCCGGCGTGGTGAACACGAAGTCGTCATAGACCAAATGCTCGTACATGTCGTCGGTCATCACCCAGACGCTTGGGTGCTTCACCAGCACGTCGGTGATCGCCTGCAACTCGCTGCGCGAGTAGGCCGCGCCGGTCGGGTTCGACGGCGAGCACAGGATGATCCATTTGGTCTTCGGCGTGATCGCCTTTTCCAGCGCGTCGGGCTGCAGCTTGAAGCCCTGCTCCGCCGTGCACACCACGGACACCGGCACGCCGCCGGCCAGCGCCACCATTTCCGGATAGCTCACCCAATAGGGCGCCGGGATGATGACCTCGTCGCCCGGATTGATGGTCGCCATCAGCGCGTTGTAGAGCACCTGCTTGCCGCCGGTGCCGATGATGATCTGGTTCGGCTTGTAGGTCAGGCCGTTCTCGCGCTGGAACTTGGCGATGATCGCCTCCTTCAGCTCGGGAATGCCGTCGACCGCGGTGTACTTGGTCTTGCCGGCCTCGATGGCGTGGATCGCCGCCAGCTTGATGTTGGCGGGCGTGTCGAAATCGGGCTCGCCGGCGCCAAGGCCGATGACGTTGCGGCCGGCCGCTTTCAGCGCGCGTGCTTTATCCGTGACCGCGATCGTCGCGGACGGCTTCACACGGTCGAGCGCAGCGGACAGAAAAGGCATCATCATCTCCTGGGAATGGCATGTGTGGGCACACGTGTGCCCGTTTCGGGAATGATCCGTGATTCCAAATGTTGGGATCGGCGCACCCTAGAGCGCTCAGCGCCGCATCGCAAGAAGCTTGGCCCGAAAGGCTCAAATTTTACGGGGCCGCAGGCGCGACCGGCGCAATATTTGGGAAAATTCTGCGCCGAAATGACTCATATATGGCCAAGGAAACCCGCGACGGAAACCGGCGCGGCCGCGATGGTGTTGACGGGGATCATCCCCGGCCCGCACGCCGCGCCGGGATCTGGCTCTCCGACGCGATCAGGTGCCGCGATGGATTGCTCCGAGGTCAATTCAGAATAGACGTCGATCCATCTCGCAGAGATTTCAAAATCCGGGCCTGCACGTATCGACGACATCGCGAAAGCTTGAAGCGTTTTGATCACAAATCCCGACCACGTGATCCCTGCGTCGAGGCATGACGTTCTGCGCGCGTGCAGTGCGGTAGAGGTTTTCGACTTTTTCCATAATGCGGGTCTTGCGACGCAACCCTAACGGCATCATTGTTTACCCGCGTTGCGGCGATCCGCGCGCGAAAGACGTGCAACTGATCGATTGAAATTCATACGATGTACAAGCTCTATTCGATGCAGCGCTCCGGCAACAGCTACAAGGTCCGCCTTGCGCTGTCGCTGCTCAAGGCGCCGTATTGCGCGATCGAAGTCGACATCCTGCGCGGCGAAAGCCGGACGCCTGATTTTCTGGCGATGAATCCGAGCGGACAGGTGCCGCTGCTGGAAGTCGCCGAGGGACGCTACCTCGCCGAGTCCAACGCCATCCTCTGGTACGTCGCCGGCGGCACCTCGCTGGCGCCGGAGTCGCGGGTCGAACGCGCCGAGGCGCTGCAGTGGATGTTCTTCGAACAGCATGCGCTCGAACCCAATCTCGGCGCGGCCTATTTCTGGCTGTCGCTGGTCAAGGGCGGCCGCGACCTGCAGACCCACGCATTGGAGGACTGGATGGAGCGTGGCTACGCCGCGCTTCAGGTGATGGAAAACCATCTCAAGACCCGGGCCTATTTCGCCTCCGACCAGCTCACGGTCGCCGACATCGCGCTGTACGGCTACACCCATGTCGCCGACCGCTGCGACTATGACCTCGCGACCTTCCCCGCGATCCGCGCCTGGCTGCGGCGGGTCGAACAGACCCCCGGTTTCGTGACCATGGACTGGCGGCCGGATGCCGAGGTCGATGATCCCGCCAGCATCGCCGCCGGAGCTTAAGGCCCGGGTCGCGATTCACGTTCGCTTGAATAGGCGTCCAAAGGTTAAGGACAGCGGGAATAACGTTAACCTTTGCCGTGATTTCGCCATTTTTGGCACTCGCATGCCCCAATATTGCCGGCCACGATTGTGAAATTCCCGGATGCCGCGGGTGATTCGCCCGCGTCCTGAAGGATTTAGACCCATGACACGGTCGCCCGGCACGGCCGGCTTCGAAACCCGCCCAGCGCCAGTCGCTTCCGCCCGACTGACCAACGCCATTGCCGCCTCTCTGGCGATCGGTACGCTGTCGCTGTGCCTTGTCGTCGCGCTGACAGTGCTCTCGATCAAGGTGACCATGGCCATGCCGATTCCGGCGTGACTCCGGCATTTCCTGATTGGACCTTTTCCGAGCGCAACGCGCGATGATTGGCATCGCGGGCGGACGAAGATGAAGACACCTGTCGGACTTGTAACCGTGGCGCTGACGGCAGCGATCCTGCTGACCGCGACCTTGGTGATCGCCACCGGCACCCGCGGCGAAGAGACGGAGTTTCCGTCATCCGCCGGCGGACTCGAAGTGCGCACCTTCGCAAGGGGTCTGGCCAATCCGTGGTCGCTGGCGTTCTTGCCCGACGGCAGGATGCTGGTGACCGAACGGCCCGGCCGAATCCGAATCGTGTCCGCGGAAGGCCAGCTGTCGCCGCCGCTCAAGGGCGTGCCCGACGTGTGGGCGTCCAGCCAGGGCGGCCTGCTCGACGTCGCGATCGATAAATCCTATGCGCAAAACAAGACGATCTATTTCTGCTTTGCGGAGCGGACCAGCGGCGGCGGCCGCACCGCGATCGCGCGCGCCAAACTCAATGACAGCGGCGGCCGCCTCGACGAAACCAAAATCATCTTCCGCCAGGAAGGGCCGCTGTCGTCAGGAATTCATTATGGCTGCCGCATCGTGCAGGCCGACGACGGCAATTTGTTCGTGACGCTGGGTGACCATGGTTCACATCGCGAGCAGGCCCAGGAGCTCGGCAATCATCTCGGCAAGGTGATCCGGATCGCACCGGATGGATCGGCCGCCGCCGGCAACCCGTTCATCGGCCGCGCCGGCGCCAAGCCGGAAATCTGGAGTTACGGCCACCGCAACGGACAGGGCCTGGCGATCAACCCGGCGTCGGGCGACGTCTGGGAAGTCGAGCACGGCCCGCGCGGCGGCGACGAGCTCAACATCATCAGGGCGGCCAGGAATTACGGCTGGCCGGTGATCGGCTTCGGCCTCGAATACAGCGGCGGCAAGATCCATGAAAGCACCGCCAAGGACGGCATGGAGCAGCCGGTCAAATACTGGGTGCCGTCGATCTCCCCGTCCGGCATGCTGTTCTATACCGGCAAGCTGTTTCCAAAATGGTCCGGCAGCCTGTTCGTCGGCGCGCTGTCCGGCAGCATGCTGGTGCGGCTGTCGCTGAACGGCAACGGCGTCGCGGGCGAAGAGCGCCTGCTGCAAAATCTGCACGAGCGGATTCGCGACGTCAGGCAAGGCCCGGACGGCGCCCTGTGGCTGCTGACCGACAGCTCCAACGGACGGATCCTGCGGGTGACGCCTTCTGCAAAGTGAATGAAATGAACGCGTGAACGGAAAGCTGCGACCAAGCTTCAGGGCTCCCCGTTTTCGGAAACGCAACGCATGAACCGGCGCCAGTTTGTTTTCGCCCTGTCAGGAGCCCTGACACTGCTCGCCGCCACGCGGCCAGGCCGCGCCGAATGCGGCGGCCTCAGCGTCAGGGAATTCGTCGAAACCACCTATTACAAGCAGGCGCGCCTGCACGCCGCCAGAACGCCGCTCGGCAACGACGACTTCTACGCGCTGTTCTCGCCCGGCATGCGCCGGTTGATGCAGGCGCCGCGGCAATATCCGAAGAACCAGACGATCGGCCCGCTGCTCAACGCCTTCTTCGGCTGGGGCGTGCTGCCGGGCGCCGAGATCAAGGTCGGCAAGGTCGAGCACCATTCCGGCGACGAGATGGGGCCGGCCACCATCCGCGTCGAGATCGAGCATCGCGGCCAGCCGCACCGGATCCTGGTTCACGTCATCGGCCCGGACGACGATTGGCGCATTGCCAACATCATCTATGATTCCGGCAAGAGCCTGCTCGATCATTTATCGAAGCATCACCGGCGGCTAGGATTGCTTTTTTTGTTTTGACGCGTTTTCTTGACGCGAACCGGTGCCCACTTCGCTTTGAAAACGCTTTGCTACCATTTGTGAAAAATCAAAAACGCCCCGCCGGCAATCAAGAGAAAACCCAAAGCGTGATTCCAGGCCAGCGGCTCCTTCAGGTACAGCGTCGAGAAGCCTGCGAACACCACCAGCGTGATTACTTCCTGCATGGTCTTGAGCTGGGCCGCCGAATAGACCGCGCTGCCCCAGCGGTTGGCCGGCACCGCCAGCCAGTATTCGAAGAACGCGATCCCCCAACTCGCCAGAATGATCAGCACCAGCGGGCTTTGCTTGAATTTGAGATGGCCGTACCAGGCAAAGGTCATGAAGACGTTGGAGGCGAACAGCATCAATATCGGCAGGATCTGCGGGGAGACGGTCGGCATGATGTCCTCTTGTGAATTTGGTGCGCTAGCGACCCGGGCAGAACCCGTTCCATCGGTTTTGATTAGCATTTGAATTCAAAATCGCGAAAGCTCTGCGTGCGCGCTCAAGTCCGTCTTAACGACAGAAAAAGATAGTTCGCCGCAAAACGAAACATCCGTCACACTGCGTGCCTTATTCTCGACGCAACGGGAACGGCCTCAAACGGCCGCTCGATCAACGCCTTGGTCAACGCCTTGGTCAACGCCTTGGGAGGCAGCGAGAACCGGCATGCAGTTCGACTGGCGCGCCATCTCCGGTCCGGCTCTGACGACAGCGACGGCGCTCGCCGCCTTCCTGGTCGACCGTTATGTCATTGCGGTCCCGAACCCCGCACCGCTGTTCGTCTGCATCGTGGCATTGGCCAGTTCCGTCAGCGGGCTCGCCTCCGGCCTGACCAGCGCCGCGATTGCCGTGGTGTCCTCGGCGCTGTTCTTCCTCAACCATCGCGCCGTGCCGGGCTATGACGCCTCCGACCTGATGCGCATGCTGCTGCTGGCGGCGACCGCGGTCGGAACCGCCGTGATCACCGGGATGCTGCGGCAAAAATGGATCGACGCCTTCGCCTGGGAGCAGAAGCACCATGCCACCGCGATGCGGCTGTCGGCAGCCCTCGACCAGGTCGATATCGGCATCGTGCTGCTCGATTCCGACACCCGCGCCGAATTCATCAACCGCGCCTTTCGCGACTATTTTTCGCTGTCCGACGAGCAGGCCGACGCCAAGCCGCCGTTCATCGCGCTGATGTATCACGGCCGCGACACCGGCGCCTACGAGCTGCCGGAAGACGAATTGAGCCTCTTCATCGCGCAGCGCACCGAGATGATGCGGGCCGGCGATTCCACGCCGATCAACATCAAGATGGCTGACGGACAGGTGCTGCGCTTTTCCTGCACGGCGCTGCCCGATGGCGGGCGCATGCTGAGCTATACGCCGGTCACCGATCTCGTCCGCCATACCGACGACATCGGCAATGCCGATTATTACCGCTCGCTGCGCGGCGGCGGCGAACGCAGCCTGGCGCGGCACCTGCGCGCCGCCGAATAGCAGCCGCGACGCGGCAACGCCCCTCCCCGATTGATCCGTTGCGGTGGCGCCTGTAGGCTGGCGCCATCAGCCAGCGCGTCGACGACGCCGCTCCCTTCCCGAAGCTCCCTTGCCGAATACGGAATCAAACATGCCCGGCGACGTAACGATTCGTTTTGTCACACGACAGGATTACGCAAAATGGCTGCCTTTGTGGGACGGCTACAACGCGTTCTACGAGCGGACGGGACCGACCGCGCTCGATCCCGCCATCACCGCGATGACCTGGGCGCGCTTCTTCGATGCCTACGAGCCGGTGCACGCTTTGGTCGCCGAACGCGACGGCGAACTGCTCGGGCTGGCGCATTACCTGCTTCACCGCTCAACCACCGCGATCGAGCCGACGTTCTACATGCAGGATCTGTTCACCAGCGAAGCCGCGCGCGGCAAGGGAGTCGGCCGCGCGCTGATCAACGACGTCTACGAACAGGCCAGGCTCGCCGGATCGCCCCGTGTGTACTGGTTCACCTACAACACAAATCACACCGCGATGCAGCTTTACGACAAGGTGGCGGAGAAGACCGGGATTGTCGTCTATCGCAAGGTGTTCTGACTGGCCTGTGGATAAATCCAGATGTCACCGGGGCGTAACAAAGCCCGGTTAGGTTGCGCCTGCGTTTGATCAGGCCCCCCGTCTCAGATCACGCGCCCCCAAGCGGCCCCCGTCAGTCGCCGCGTCTGACCGGGGCCGCATCTTTTTCGCAGCACTTTCAGACCCTTTACGCCGAGCTACGCCGGCACCGCTGCTCAGGCATGCCGTGCGCGGTCAATCCGCATCTTGCGGGCTCTGGGGTGCGCGGGCCACAATGCGGCCTCCTCGCCCACCCACAGGATCTCCCATGCAAATTCGCAATCTCGGCGGCTCCGGCCTGCGCGTTTCCGCCGTCGGCCTCGGCTGCAACAATTTCGGCCAGCGCACCGACCTCGAAACCTCGCGCAAGGTGATCCACAAGGCGATCGACCTCGGCATCACCCTGTTCGACACCGCCGACATCTATGCCGGGATGGGCGGCTCCGAGACCGTGCTCGGCACCGTGCTCGGCGACCGCCGCAAGGACATCGTGCTGGCGACGAAATATTCCAAGCCGATGAGCACGGACGGCACCAAGCAGGGCGCTTCGCGCCGCTACATCATGTCCGCGGTCGAGGCCAGCCTGACGCGGCTGAAGACCGACTACATCGATCTCTACCAGCAGCACGATTACGATCCCTTGACGCCGATCGAGGAGACGCTGCGCGCGCTCGACGATCTCGTGCGCCAGGGCAAGGTCCGCTACATCGGCAATTCGAATTTTCCGGCCTGGCGCATCGCCGAGGCCGAACTCATCGCACGGCAGATGAACGTCAATCGCTTCGTCTCCTGCCAGGACGAATACAGCCTCGTGGTGCGCGGCATCGAACAGGATCTGCTGCCCGCAGCCAAGGAATACAAGCTCGGCCTGCTGCCGTTTTTCCCGCTGGCAAGCGGCCTGCTCACCGGCAAATACAAACGCGGCGCCGCCGCGCCCGACGACACGCGCTTTGCAAAAGCCCCGGCGCTGAAGGAGCGTTACGTCACGCCGCGCAATGAAGACATCGTCGAGAAGCTGCAGGCCTTCGCCGACAAGAGCGGCCACACCATGCTCGAGCTCGCCTTCTCCTGGCTCGCCTCGCACCCGCAAGTCTCCAGCGTCATCGCCGGCGCCACCCGCGTCGAACAGGTCGAGCAGAACGTGAAAGCGATCAGCTGGCAGTTGAGCGCTCAGGAGCTCGCGGAGATCGATGCGATTACGAAGGGGTAGGCTGCAGTGAACTTACGAAGATGAACAGATTTCAAAGCGACCTTCTAAAGGAGCTGATCGACCTGATATCGCCCGCAGGGGTTGGCGATGTGTCGATTTCAATCACGAAAGGGTCAAACGAGCCTGTCGTCGAAGCGAAATTGATTTCGCGGCAGCTTTCTTTTTGGATCTACGAAGACGGAGCATCTCTCCTTGGAGACGGTATCGACATTCGATTCGAAGCCGAAAGCCATCGCGAACCGTCTGCGTTCGCCAAGGTTTTTCTGGAGAAGGTGAGCGAAGTCTTGAAGGAGTGCTCGAAGTAGGATCGTCATTCCGGGATGGTCCGCAGGACCAGACCCGGAATCTCGAGATTCCGGGTTCGCATCTTCGATGCGCCCCGGAATGACGTTACCCAATCACGCCATCAACCCCTTCATCGGCTTCACTGACGCGCTGTCCGGAAACACCGTCTCCGCCAGCACGCGCTCGGCCAGCCCGAACTGGTCCTGCAGCACACCCTTCATGACCGCGCGCAGGTCCGTGGTCGGGGCGAGGTCGCGGGCCTGATAGAGATTGGCTACCTTCAGCCCCGGCCAATCCGCGATCACCCGGCCGCCCTTCACCGCGCCGCCGGCGAGCAGCGCCACGGTGCCGGTGCCATGGTCGGTGCCTGCGGTGCCGTTGATGCGCGCGGTGCGGCCAAATTCAGTGACGACGACCACGACCGTGTCGCGCCAGCGTGCGCCGAGCCCGCTTTCGAACTCGGCGAGCGCGCCGTCGAGGCCCGACAACAGCTGCGCCAGGCGGCCGACCGGGCCGCCTTCATTGGCGTGGGTGTCCCAGCCGTCGAAGGCGAGCGCGCCGATCCGCGGACCGCCATCGGCCGCCATCAGCTTGGCCGCGCCGCGCGCCACCAGCCGCATCGCGGCAACACCATTGGTGCCCGGCTTTGGTTTCATGTCGTCGCCTTGCGCCGCCTTGTCGAGCGCAAGGCCCTGTGTCAACGCCGCCGCCAGCGCCGGATCGCGGTGGCGATAGAGTTCGATCAGGCGCATTGCGGTGTCCTCGGCGGCCTGCGGCAACGCCACCGGGGTCCAGCCGACGGTCGGCGCCGCGCCGCGCAGCACCAGCGGCGTGGTCGGGCCGACGCCGAGCGCGCTCGTCACGCGTTCGCCTTTCGGCAAGTTTTCCAGCGCGCGGTTGAGCCAGCCGGATTGCACCCGGCCCGGTCCGGCAAAGCCGCTTTCGAGCACATCCTGGCCGTCGAAATGCGAGCGCTCGCGATAGGAGGTCGCGACCGCATGGATCACCGCGGCCTGCTTCTGGCGGTACATCCGCGCGAATTCAGGCATCGCCGGATGCAGCGCGAAGAACGAATCCAGCATCAGCGCGGCGTTGGGTCCGCCGGGCGTCAGCGCGATCGAGCCGTGCAGGCCGGCATAATCAGGGTCGCCGATCGGGGCTACTGTCGCAAGGCCGTCCAGTGCGCCGCGCAGGATGACGACGACCAGACGCGGATCGCGCCCATCGGCGGCACGCGCGAATTTCGGCAAATAAGCCCAGGCCGCAAAGGAAGCGCCGCCGAGCAACACCGCACGGCGCGAAGGAGATGTCGGGCTTTCGCAGCAATCCGTTTTCGCTAATGTCGTTTCCATTGGCGTCATCTCCTCTGGAATTCCGGCGACATCAATAGCAGCGCCAGCGCCTGCTGCCGCGATTCCGCGCGCTCGACCGTGCGCCTTGTTTCGATCGACGCTGCGTCCGCAGCGACGAGTTCAAGCAGGTCGCGCGGATCGATGGTGTCGGCGAGGCGCGAGGCGATCTGCGCCGATATATCGAGCCGCAGCTTCATGCCTTCAGGGGCCGCCCATGCTGCGTTGCTATCGGGAAACCCATTCGGGCCGGCGGGCGCCCATAATGGCTGACCCAGCACGTTGAGGCCGTTGAGATAGCGGCCGGCATCGCCGGGGATTTGCGCCAGCAACCGGCCGGACGCGACCAGGAATTCATACGGCGAGCGCACTTTGGTCAGCGGCGCCTTCCAGGCTTCGTCGGAATCAACCAGCGCCGTCGCCAGCGCCTTGAGATCGCCGTCGGTCTTGCCGAATACATCGGCCAGCCGCGCCACCAGCGCCGGCGGCGGATCGTCGGCGACGAAATGACGGACGAATTTGGTGGCGATGAATTTTGCGGTCGAGGGATGCCGCGCGAGATCCGCCAACACCGCCTCGCCCTGCGCCACGCCGCTGGACTCGTAGCTCTTACCCATCACGGCATGCGCGCCGGGTTGGTGCGCATTGGAGTTGAAGACGAAGGTGCCGGGGGCGCCGAGCTGGCCCTGCCGTCCGGCATAGGTCCACCCCGTGATGATGCGCGCCAGCGACGTCACATCGTCCTGGGAATAGCCGCCGCCGACGCCGAGCGTATGCAGCTCCAGGATTTCGCGCGCGAGATTTTCGTTCAGGCCGCGGTTGCGGTTTTTCCCGGCGCGCGAATCCGGCCCCAGCGATTGCTGGTTGTCGAGAAAGAACAGCATCGCCGGATGCTGCTCGACCGCCTTCAGCATGTCCGCGAAGCGCCCGAGCACGAAGGGCCGGATCGCTTCGCGCTCGAACGAGCCCGCCCACATCCGCGCCACCCCGCCCTTGTTGGCGGAGATACAAAAATGATTGGACCAGAACACGACCAGCCGCTCGGCGAACCCGCAATCGGCGATGACGGCCCGCTGCAGCCGCGCCAGCGCTTCGGCGCGAAACGTCTTCTGGATGATGTTGAGCGGTTGCGGCGGCGGTCTCGGCGCGGCAGGCTGCATCGTCTCGGGAGGCGTCATCGACGCATTGACGTTTTCCTGCGGCTTTGCCGGCGGCTCCTTCGGCGCCATGTCCATGGCGATGCTGTTCAGCGACAGGTTTCGCCGTTGCCCTTTCGCCTCGACAGGCGGTTGCGGTCCCTCGGTCGCGGCGGCCGGCGCGGATTTGGCAGCCGCGTCGCGGCCCTGCTGGATCTCGAACTGATAGTCGAACACCGCCTTGCCGAGCGCCGCGGTCGACTGCAAACCCGGCACCTCAAGCAGCACGCCGTTGGGCCGGCTCATTTCCGCCTTCACGAAACCTCTGGGATCGGAGGCCGCGTTGACGAAATCGCCCGATGCGCCGCCGCGCGCGCCGAATCCGAAGCGATTAAGCGCCACCAATGCGGCTTGCGAATCGCGGGCCATCGGATTTCCCTCAGCACGTCCCCGGTATATGATTTGCCGGCAAGCATAACGCCTTTCGGGATGAACCCCGAATTAAAACCCGGTTAGAAAACGCCTCGTTTCATGACAAATCGATCCGACAATCCTCCCTCGCGGCGCCTCGCCTGCGCCGGCTGCGGCACCGAGTTTTCCTGCAGCCTGTCCGGGCCGTGCTGGTGCAGCGAGGAAGCTTTCCGGATGCCGATGCCGCTGGACGGTAGCGATTGCCTGTGTCCGGCTTGCCTGCGCAGCGCGGCGGCGCGTGCCTCCAGCGCGGCCGCAACGTGACCGAGAGGTGGGACGTCCGGGCCGTTCTGCTCGACATGGATGGAACGCTGCTCGACACCGAGCGGGTTTACTTCGACAGCCTGATCTCAGCGCTCGGCGCGTTCGGTTATACCGACGATGTCGAGACGCTGTGCCATGCGATGGTCGGCCTGCCCGGTCCGGATTGCGAGGCCATGCTCCATGCGCGCTATGGTGAGGACTTTCCGCTGCCCGCGATCAACGACGCCTTCATCGCACGGCGCGACGAAATTCTTGGCGCCGGCCTGCCGCTGAAGCGCGGCGCCATCGAACTGCTCGATGCGCTGCAGGGCAGCGAATGTCCGATGGCAATCGTGACCTCGTCGTCGCGTCGCACGGCGGACGCGCATTTGACGCTGGCCGGAATCCGCGACCGTTTCGAGCATGTCCTGACCCGCGACGACGTCACGCGCGGCAAGCCGAGCCCTGATCTGTATCTGCTGGCGGCGTCAACGCTTGGCGTGCGCCCGGAATTCTGCGTCGCCGTCGAGGATTCCAACCACGGCGTGGCCGCAGCTTATGCCGCGGGCACGATCACCATCATGGTGCCGGACATGGTGCCGCCGACCGACGAGTCGCGCGCGCGATGCGCAGCGGTGGTGGACGATCTCGGCAAGGTGGTGGAGATGTTGCGAACACGAGGCGTGTTGCGTTCGAAATTCTTGCGTCGTCCCGGCGAGGGCCGGGACCCATAGCCACCAACGCTTGTTTTGCGAAAGGCGTCGGCCACTCTGCATTATCGAGAGATCACGCGGTATGGATCCCCCGATGCGCAATTGCGCATCTGCCTTCGCCGGGAGACTCGGTGAGGGTGCGGGGCCCCTACCGCGCTCGCGGCTTCCCCCGCCCCCGGAGCGCCGCCTTGGTCAGCGCATGCGCGGCTTGACCTGCGGTCTCCATGTAGCTGGCATCACGATGCAGCAGGACGACGGCGAACGATCCGTCCAGCAACAGCAATATCTGCCGGGCGAGCTGTGATGCTTCGGCGATTCCGGCGGCCTCGAACGTGGCGCGCAGCCAGTGCTCGAATTTCTTCTTGTGGGCGGCGCCGATCTTCATCGCGGGATGGCCGGGCATGTTGGCCAGCTCCGCCGAGGTGCGCAGGAAGCCGCACCCCTTCCATTTGGGATGCCGGGCCGAGCGGGCGAGATTGTGGAAAATCCGCTCGACCTTGGCCGGCAATCCACCGTCGGCCTCCGCGAACCATTGCTTGAACAGGGTCAGATTGGGCTGATCGCGGCCGGCCAGATAGGCGGCCACGAGGTCATCCTTGCTCTTGAAATGATAGTACAGCGTCCGCTTGGTGACGCCGGCCTTCGCCGCCACCGCATCGACGCTCACGCCGCGAATACCGTCAGCATAGAACAGCGCATTTGCCGCCGCGACGATCCGCTCGCGGGTGGGAGTTTCCGATTTCGCCATGTCTTAAATGTATACTGACCAGTGAATATACACAATCTGATGCCGCGCCTAAGGTGCCACCGACACCGATATTTGCGGAGACATCATGTCCGACGCCGTGCTGCTCGATATCAAAAACGGGATTGCGCTGATCACGCTCAACCGGCCCGCCCAGCTCAACGCGCTGAATTACGATCTGATCGATCGCCTGATGGCCGCGCTCGACACGATCGAGACCGACGCCGGCATTGGCGCCGTGATCCTCACAGGTGCCGGCGAGCGGGCGTTCTCGGCAGGCGCCGACATCAAGGAGTTTTCGGGCAGCGTTCGGCAGGGCCCGAACGCGGCAATACGCGACTTCGTCCGGCGCGGACAGGCGATGACCGCGCGCCTCGAAGCATTCCGAAAACCCGTGATCGCCGCGGTCAATGGCCTGGCATTCGGCGGCGGATGCGAGATCACCGAGGCGGTGCATCTGGCCATCGCCAGCGACCGGGCGCAACTTGCAAAACCGGAAATCAATCTCGGCATGCCACCGACCTTCGGCGGAACCCAGCGCCTGCCGCGGCTGGCCGGGCGCAAGCGCGCGCTGGAGCTGCTGTTGACCGGCGATGCCTTTTCGCCCGCGCGGGCACTGGAGATCGGGCTTGTCAATTCAGTCGTGCCGCATGATGAATTGCTGCCGGCGGCGCGCCAACTGGCTGAGCGGATCATGCGTCACTCGCCTCTTGCGGTCGGCAGCATCATCGCATCAGTTACCCGCGGCTTGAACATGACCACCGGCGAAGGGCTGCAAGTCGAGAGCGAGCAGTTCGCCGCCATGGTGCCGACAAGCGACCTCCGCGAAGGCCTGGCCGCCTGGATCGGGCGGCGGCCGCCGAGCTATCGCGGGCGGTGACCAATTGATTCGACGGCGTACCTACACCGCAAATCCCGGCGATTTGCGCGCCATGCCGTCGAAAGCGTCGAGCAGCCGCTCGCGCCAGGCATAGACCGGATCGTCTTCCCCCAGCAGCTTGAACGGGCTGACCACGCGCGCCCACTGGAACCCGCCGAACACGATGTAGTCCGCATAGTTCGGTTGCCCGCCGCCGAGATAGGATTGCGTCTTCAAGGTCAGCCGCAACGGGTCGAGCGATTTGCGAAAGCCTTCGACCGCCTTGTCGCGGCCCGCCACCACCTCTTCCAGCGGCTTGCCGAAGCGCACTTCCCGTGACTTGCGGAAATAGGCGGCGTCCACCGGCTTCAGGTTCAAGGGGATGTCAGCGACGATCATCGGAGACATGCCGCCGATCACGGTGACATCGCCCCACCAGTTCAGCATGCGCGCCATCGCGCGGCCGCCCTCGCCGCCGAACAGCGACGGCCGGTCCGGATATTTGTCTTCGAGATAGTTCGCAATCGTCCAGGAATCGACGACGGACGTTTCGCCGTCGAGCAGCACCGGCACCCTTTCGGATCCGTGCGGCGCGATCGCGTCCTTTTCCGTAAAACACCACGGGATGGTTTCCGCGCAAAGCCCCTTATGCGCCAGCGCCATCCGCGTCCGCCAGCAGTACGGACTGAACGGGCGGGCGGGATCGGTGCCGACGAGTTCGAAGAGTTTGAGAGTCATGCTTGCGCGCCGGTTTGAAACACAGCTGCCAGACTAACCGTCATTGCGAGGAGCGCAAGCGACGAAGCAATCCATCTATCCCCGAGTGGAGATATGGATTGCTTCGCTGCGCTCGCAATGACGTGGATGGAGTGGCGCGCAAGCCTACCGCACCACTGCAGCGGTCTGCCCGAACAACACCCGGCGCTCTTCCTCGGTGCGGTTGACCGGCTGGCCGAAATTCGGATTGACCTCTTTGGCCAGCGCGTAGGCGCGCTCGGTCGCGGGCCGCGCGCGGATGGTTTCTAGCCAGCGCTTCAGATGCGGGAAGTCGTCGATGTTTTGTTCCTGGTTCTTGTAGGGCACGATCCAGGGATAGCTCGCCATGTCGGCGATCGAGTAATCACCGGCGATGAATTCGCGGTCGGCGAGGCGCTTGTTGAGCACGCCATAGAGCCGGTTGGTCTCGTTCACATAGCGGTCGATCGCGTATTTGATTTTTTCCTGGGCGTAGTTGCGGAAATGATGGTTCTGGCCGGCCATCGGCCCGAGCCCGCCCATCTGCCAGAACGTCCACTGGATCGCATCATAGCGGCCATAGAGATCTGATGGCAGGAACTTTCCGGTCTTCTCGGCGAGATAGAGCAGCATCGCGCCGGACTCGAACACCGAGATCGGTTTGCCGCCGCCCTTCGGCTCATGATCGATCATCGCCGGAATCCGGTTGTTCGGCGCGATCGCCAGAAACTCCGGCTTGAACTGTTCGCCCTTGCCGATCTGCACCGGGAAGATCTTGTACTTCAGCCCGGTCTCTTCGAGGAACATCGTGATCTTGTGGCCGTTCGGCGTGGTCCAGTAATGAAGGTCGATCATTGGCACGGTCCCGCGTTAAGGAGATTGCACGCATCGCAAAAAGGATGCGGATGCATGAATGTGGTCGGGTCACGCCGTGAAGTCAATGGAATTGGTCCCGCGCGAGCGAATGTGATGACTTCCCGCACGCGCGCGAAACGATCAATTCGCCCGGCCGTGCTCCCGCAGGAAATTCTTGCCGCCTTCGGTAATCGCGACGCGCACGCCGAGGCCGGCCAAGTGCTGGCGTGCGACATAGCCGCGATCGACCGCATCTTCCCAGATCGTCAGCCGCGGGCATGAGGTGCGCCAGGTCTCGATCACGTCGGCATAAAGCCGCGGCTCGCGCCCTACCCATTCGACGAGATCGAGCACCAGTGCGTCGGTCGTCTCCGTCATCGGGCCCTCCGTCGTTCGAAATGCCGTCGCTATCAAAATGCCATCGCGCTGGAGCGCGTGACCAGGAGCCAGCCGCCATAGAGGATGTAATAGCTGGCCACCGTGGTGATCAATCGTCCCGCCCAGGTGCGGAACTGCGCGTCGCTCATCGCTTCCAGAATGCGCCGGGCCAGCGTGGTGCCGAGCATCGAGGCTGCAATGGCAACCGCCGCCAGCACCGGATCGAGCGACGCGGCCTGGTCGATGATGCCGCCGAAATAGACCAGCTTGACGAGATGGCTCGCGACCTGGCAGGTCGCCTTGGTCGCGACGATCTCGCGGCGGTCGAACTTGCCGCCGAGGAAGAACGTATCCATCAGCGGACCCGATACGCCGGTCATCAGCATCAGGCCCATGCAGACGAAGCCGTAGAAACTGCCCTGCCAGATGCTGTCGGGGTTCGGCTTCAAATTCGCCGGCATCAGCCGCGCCATGAACGGCGTGACCCCGAGCAAGAGCAGCGCGATCGGCTTGTCCGGCACGTAGCGCGAGAGCGACCAGAGCCCGAGCGCAAGCGCGCAGCCGATCAGATACACGAACACCGGCCGCCAACGGATATGCGCGCGCCACAGGAAGGCGCGCCAGCCATTGGACGCCATTTGCGTGATCGCATGCAGCACCATCGCCGTCGGCAGCGGCATCAGGGCCAGCAGCACGCCGATCAGGATCATGCCACCGGCCATGCCGAACAGGCCCGACAGGAAAGCTGTCGCGACCATCAGCAAACCCAGAGCTGCGATCAAAAGCGGCGTCATCTTGAATCTCCGAAGGTACTTCTGCCGCGCTTGGACGCGACGTGCAAACTGAGTTATCTTGCCCTGGCATCAGTTTTCCTGAGGGTTCGAATGCGGCGGCTGCTCTTCCTCAACGGCATCAAGGCGTTCGAGGCTGCGGCGCGGAGCGGCAGCTTTGCGGCGGCAGGTAGCGAGCTCAACGTATCGGCGGCGGCGGTCAGCCGGATGGTGCATCTTCTGGAAGACCGGCTCGGGGTGGCGCTGTTCGAGCGCAAGGCCAACCGCCTGGTGACGACGGCGGCCGGGCGCGCCTATCAGAGCGGGCTGACGCCGATCTTCGACGCGCTGGCGAGCCTGACCGCGCAGGTCACGGCGCCTTCCACCGTCCGCGTGCTGACGATCGGCGTCGGGCCGACCTTTGCAATGCGCTGGCTGATCCCGCGGCTGGCGGATTTTCACAAGCAGGAACCCAACATCGACGTGCGCATCACCACCGGCGGCGCGGCCGCCCCGTTCGGCGAGGACTGGAGCTGCGGCATCCAGCTCGGCGACGGCGAATGGCCGGGGCTGATCGCCGAGCCGCTGTTCGCGGCCGACCTGTTGCCGGTCTGCGCGCCCCGCCTTGCCAGCTCGCTCAAGCGGCCCGGCGATCTGAAGGGGCCGACGCTGCTGCGCGTTGCGCATTCGGCCGATGATTGGCCGTCATGGCTGAAGGCGGCCGGCGTCGCCCGCGTCAGCGCGCGCGGCCCGCAATTTCAATTCTATGGCCAGGCGCTGCAGGCCGCGGTCGACGGCCTCGGCATCGCGATGGGCATCCGCCCCTATATCGACGACGACCTCGCCGCCGGCCGGCTGGTGGCGCCGTTTGCGCTGAGCGTGCCCAAGGGCATGCGTTGGTATCTGGTCTATCGCGAATACAGCACCGGCCAGCGCGACTTTGTCGCGTTCCGGCGCTGGATCATCCGCGCAGCGGCCGAGCCAGCCGCCCGCCGCAAGGGCCCACGCCATGCCAATTGAACGCATCGATACGCTTGTGATCGGCGGCGGCCAGGCCGGGCTCGTGATGAGCTACCGGCTGAAACAGCGCGGCATTATGCACCTCGTGCTGGAGCGGGCGCGGATCGCCGAGCGCTGGCGCAGCGAACGCTGGGACGGGCTGAAATTCCAGTTTCCGAACTGGTCGGTGCAACTGCCGGATTTTGCCTTTCCGCACAGCGATCCCGATGCGTTCGCCACATCAGGCGAGATCGTCACATTCATCGACGCCTTTGCCGAATTCATCGCGCCGCCGATCCGCTGCGGCGTCGAGGTGACCCGTTTGAAACGCGGCAACGCCGGCTTTATCGCCGAATGCACGGATGGCACCATCGAGGCCAGCAACGTCGTGATCGCGACCGGGCCCTATCAGCAGCCGCTGGTGCCGGATCTGCTGCGCGATCATCCGGCGTTTCAGGTCCATGCCAGCGCTTACCGAAATCCCGGCCAGCTGCCACCGGGCGCCGTGCTGGTGGTTGGCGGAGGCGCGTCGGGCGCGCAGATCGCCGACGAACTGCATCGCGCCGGCCGCCGCGTCTTTCTTTCGATCGGCCAGCACACAAGGATGCCGCGGCGCTACCGCGGACAGGATTTGACCTGGTGGTTCGGCGCCCTTCGCCTGTTCGACATGACGGCGGAGCAGCGCGGGCCGATCCGGGTCAATCCGTCGATCACGGGCGCGTATGGCGGCTACACCATCGACTTCCGTAGATTCGCCGCCGACGGCATCACGCTGCTGGGAAGGGTCTTGGCGGCGCGCGATGGCGTACTCGAGATTGCCCCGGGCCTCGCCGAAAGCCTTGCGACCGGCGATGCCTATTACGCAGGCTTCCTCGACATGCTGGACGCGCATGTCGAACAGCACGGCCTCCATCTGCCCGCTGACCCCGCCGTCCGTAATGTGCTGGCCGATCCGCCAAGCGTCACCGAACCGGTCCGCCGCCTCGACCTCGGTAAGGAAGACATCCATGCGGTGGTCTGGGCCACCGGTTACAGCGTCGATTTCAGCTGGATCGACCTACCGGTCCGGGATCACAGCGGGGAACCGGTCCATCGGGGTGGCGTGTCAGAGGTGCCGGGGCTCTATTTCCTCGGCCTGCCGTATCTGTCGAAACTGTATTCTGCCTTCCTGTCGGGAGTCGGCGACGATGCCGCCGTGCTCGCCGATCACATTGCCGCCCGCCGCTGAAGTTCCGCCGTTCCATCCGGAAAATCACGGCGAGATGTGAACCGGTTCACACCGGTTTTTCGGAAAGCATGATCTGCTCTCGGTGGGACATTCCGGGAGACACGCCATGATTTACGGCGGCTTTGAAATTCAGTCGTTCGAAGCGGGGAGAGGGCAATGGCACGCCAGGATACAACGAGCCGATCTCGCGCCGGTCGTCATCGATGGCTTGTCGTTTCCGACGGTCGAAGTCGGCTTTGCATGGTCCGATCCGGAAGCGGCGATCGCGGATGCGAAAGCCCATATCGACCACAACCGGCAGCGCTACACGACGGCGGCGTCGGTCTGAAGCAGGCGGCTGTGATGTCGCAGGTCGAACCCGAACCGGCGAAGCCATCGTTCAAGGTGATGTCGAACTGCCCGCAATGCAGCGCCTCCCTCGCCGTGCTGCGCATCATCCCCGGCAAGGCCGGCGCCGAATACTGGACCATGCGCTGCACGAAGTGCGGCGGCATCCATCTCGACATCGTCAAGGCCGATTCGCCTGCCGCAACGGGTGCGGATTCCAGTGACGTCTTCGCCTGACGCTGACATCTGCTGACATTGGAACGGCCTGAATCGGCCGTCCAAACAACACCGGCTTTGCCCTTTTTTCGCGCGCCGATTGGCCCCATATTCGCCCCATGGCGAAGAAACCCGACTCCCCAAGAAAATCAGGCAAAACCCCGAAATCCAAAGCGCACCGGCCGGAAGTTCAGCCGATCGGGCCCGCTTTGGCGGAACTGCTCAATCCCGCGATCAACCGCGGCGATGCCGGCATGGGCTCGGGCACCGGCCTGCAGCCGCCGCCGGATAATTCTAAGGACCGCCGTTCCGGCGGCGAAGCCGCCGTGCATCGCGCGCGATCGTCGACGCCGAAGAATTTTCCGCCGAGTTCCGCCGATCCCTATCCGCAACCGCTGCGCCCGAATCCGCAGCCGCCGGGCGCCCGAAGCAATCCGGAAGGCCTCGACGAAGCCCCGCAAGCCAACTACGGCACCTCCGCGACCATCCCGACGCTCGATCCGGAACTGGCAAAACAATTCGGCTTCACCACCGAAGAGGAAGACGCCGCCGCGCTGGCGCGGCCGCCGCGCAACAAGATGGAGGCGCTCGGCGTCCAGGCCACCGCCGATGCGCTGGAAGATCTGATCCGCGAGGGCCGCCCCGAATTCAAGGGCGAAGGCGGCGGCGTGAAGGTCTGGACGCCGCACCGCCCGCCCCGCCCGGAGAAATCCGAAGGCGGCGTGCGCTTCGAGATCAAGTCCGAATACGAGCCGAAGGGCGACCAGCCGACCGCGATCAAGGAATTGGTCGAGGGCATCCAGCGCAACGACCGCACCCAGGTGCTGCTCGGCGTCACCGGTTCCGGCAAGACCTACACCATGGCCAAGGTGATCGAGGCGACGCAGCGCCCCGCCATCATCCTGGCGCCGAACAAGACGCTGGCGGCGCAGCTCTATGGCGAGTTCAAGAGCTTCTTCCCCGACAACGCCGTGGAATACTTCGTCTCCTACTACGACTACTACCAGCCCGAAGCCTATGTGCCGCGCACCGACACCTACATCGAAAAGGACTCCTCGATCAACGAGCAGATCGACCGCATGCGCCACTCGGCGACGCGCGCGCTGCTGGAGCGCGACGACGTCATCATCGTCGCGTCGGTATCGTGCATCTACGGTATCGGCTCGGTCGAGACCTATACCGCGATGACGTTTGCGCTGAAGAAGAACGAGCGCATCGACCAGCGCCAATTGATCGCCGACCTCGTCGCCTTGCAATACAAGCGCACCCAGGCCGATTTCACCCGCGGCACCTTTCGCGTGCGCGGCGACGTCATCGACATTTTCCCGGCGCACTATGAAGACCGCGCCTGGCGCGTGAACCTGTTCGGCGACACCGTCGAAAATATCGAAGAGTTCGATCCGCTCACCGGCCACAAGCAGGACGACCTCGAATTCATCAAGATCTACGCCAATTCGCACTATGTGACGCCGCGGCCGACACTGGTGCAGGCGATCAAGTCGATCAAGTCTGAACTGAAGCTGCGGCTCGACCAGCTCAACAACCAGGGCCGGCTGCTGGAAGCGCAGCGGCTGGAGCAGCGGACGACGTTCGATCTCGAAATGATGGAAGCCACCGGAAGCTGCGCCGGCATCGAGAACTACTCGCGCTACCTCACCGGCCGCCGCCCCGGCGAGCCGCCGCCGACGCTGTTCGAATACGTTCCCGACAACGCGCTTGTCTTCGCCGACGAAAGCCACGTCACTGTTCCCCAGATCGGCGCCATGTTCAAAGGCGATTTTCGGCGCAAGGCGACGCTGGCCGAATACGGTTTCCGGCTGCCCTCCTGCATGGACAACCGCCCGCTGCGCTTCGAGGAGTGGGACATGATGCGCCCGCAATCGGTCGCGGTGTCGGCGACGCCATCAGGCTGGGAGCTGAACGAAAGCGGCGGCGTGTTCGTCGAACAGGTGATCCGACCCACCGGCCTGATCGATCCGCCGGTCAACATCCGCCCGGCGCGCACGCAGGTAGACGATCTCGTCGGCGAAGTCCGCGCCACCGCGCAGGCCGGTTATCGCAGCCTGATCACGGTGCTGACAAAGCGCATGGCGGAAGACCTCACCGAATATCTGCACGAGCAGGGCATTCGCGTGCGCTACATGCACTCTGATATCGACACCATCGAACGCATCGAGATCATCCGCGACTTGCGCCTCGGCGCATTCGACGCGCTGGTCGGCATCAACCTGCTGCGCGAGGGCCTCGACATTCCCGAATGCGCGCTGGTCGCGATCCTCGACGCCGACAAGGAAGGCTTTTTGCGCAGCGAGACCTCGCTGATCCAGACCATCGGCCGCGCCGCGCGCAACGTCGACGGCAAGGTGATCCTCTACGCCGACCAGATGACCGGCTCGATGGAGCGCGCCATCGCCGAAACTGACCGCCGCCGCGAAAAGCAGGTCGAATACAACACCGCCAACGGCATCACGCCCGAAAGCATCAAGAAGTCCATCGGCGACATCATGAACAGCGTCTACGAGCGCGACCATGTGCTGGTGGAAATCGGTGACGGCGGCATGGCCGACGACGTCATCTCAATCGGCCACAATTTCGAGACCGTGCTGAACGATCTCGAAACAAGAATGCGCGAAGCTGCCGCCGACCTGAACTTCGAGGAAGCCGCCCGCCTCCGCGACGAAGTCAAACGCCTCCGCGCCACGGAGTTGGCTGTTGTCGACGATCCCACCATCAAGCAGCGCGGCGTCGCGGCAAAAGCCGGTGCGTACGCGGGCATGAAGAAATACGGCGACTCCGCGAATTTGCCGGCCAGCGCCTCGAAGAAGCGCGGCTTCGGAATGCGCGGCGGCAGCGGTGCCTCTTCCCCCTCTCCCCGCCCTTCGCGGGGTCGAGACGAGCGAAGCTCGCTCTTAGAGGGTCGGGGTGAGGGGCACCCCACGGGCGGTCCCTCCGCCTCCAAAGTCCACAAACCCCATCTCGACGAAATGCACGGCCCGGAATCCCTGCCCTACCGCCCCAGCGGCATCAAACCGCGCAAGCCCGACATCGGCGGCAGCACCAAAATCTTCCAGCCCACCGACTCGCGCCAGTCGGGGCCGGAGTTCGGGCCAGCGCCGCGTTCCAGTGGGGGCGCGCCGGGGCATCGGGGCGGGTGGAAGAAGAGGTAGCGATCAGCCATTAAAGTCGTCATTCCGGAAGCCGCGAAGCGGCTGTCCGGAATCCATACTCCCGATCGTGGTCATGGATTCCGGGTTCGATGCTCCGCATCGCCCCGGAATGACGGTGAGACAGTTCACCCTGCGCTCAACATCGCCACCGCCAGCAGCGACAGCATCACCGTGCTCGTGAGCAGTTGCAGCGAAGCCATCGGCTGGGTGCGCCAGCGCAGGACCTTCTCCGAGAAAGACAGGCTGGCATCGAAGAACAGCGGCTCGTAACTGGCCTTGAACAGTTTTGGGTATTTCGGGGCGAGCCAGGGCACGATCAGTGCGTGGAAGAACGAGGCTATCACGACGAAGATCACGGCGCCACGGGGAGGACTGACGATCTGGGCACTGCCGGCAAGTTTCAGCAGCATCGCCGCAGCCGCATAGGTCGGCATGGCCTGCAGCAAAGCGGTCAGCGTCATGCCTTCGAGTCGGTTGAGGCTGGGGGATTTCGGCGCAGTGATGGCGTTCATGGCGGCGGCTCCTGTGGTCCTGTTGGGGACGTTGAAGCCGCCAGACTAGGTTGTCGCGCAGAGGCGTGACGTGATGCGCGTCACGCATTCAGCCGTCATTCCGGGGCGTCGCGAAAGCGACGAACCCGGAATCTCGAGATTCCCCGATGCGCAATTGCGCATCTGGGGTTCGCTTCGCGCCCCGGAATGACAGTCACCCCGACCGTCGATTACTCGTGTTCTGCGTCATATTCCCGTGGTCGCCCTGCTCGCGGATGTTGTTCTTCTCGTCGTCGCGATGGCCCTTGGTGGTGTCGATCGGCACCTTCGGCGCGCTGCCGGGCCCCTTGGGGCTCTGGTTCTCCTCGGGAACGGGCTTGATGGTTTTCTCAAGCGGTTTGGTCATCAGATTCTCCATTGCATTGCAGGAGAAACGCGGGACAGGCCGTACTCGTTCCCGGCGTGAACGCGTCCCAGCCTTGCGCCGACCAAGCCAACATGAACTAATTGTTCCCGCCGACTGAAACCGTGATCCGCCCGATGCCGAAATCGTTTGCTGCCATCGTCGCGCTGGCCATTGCCGGCGCCTGCCTGCTCGCCAGCCCGGCTCGCGCCGACGATGCCGACCGCGCGCTGCTGTCGACGTTTTGCGACGCCGCCGATATCGAGGGATCGACCTGCAAGCGGGCGAAGAATTATCCGGATGCGGGAGACCGCGCGTGCGACGTCAAGCTGACCGGCGATCGCCATCGCGGCCGGTTCATCACCGCGAGCAATCCCTTGCTGGTGGTCAATTACGAGAGCGGATGCGAGCCGCACGCGACCGATAATGGCGGCGCCGTCGTGTTCGAGCAGATCGGCGGCAAGACCATCTTCAGGAGGTTTCAGCCGGGTTCGCAGGTCAATGACTGCATCACCCTGGCGAGGAGCGCGCAGCAGGATCGGCTGATGTGCATCACCGGCCATATCGGCCAGGGCAATCTGGAAACTGGCGTCGCCGAGTTCGTGTTCACCCAGGACTACAGCAGGAACGTCAGCATTTCGCCGGATTTTCTGATCACCGCGGTGGATTCCATTCGCGCCTATGGCGCCAACGTCGTCACCTGCAAGGAGCGTTCGAAATATTTCGAAGTCTCGGACATCAAGGCCGGGCCGCGGCCGCAGACGGTGACCGTGATGGTTCGCCATGCCGACGCGGCAACGATCAGGAAGGCCTGCCGCAAGGGCTTTCCCAAACCGAAGGAAGTCTTTGGCACGCTGTCGCGCGGCGAGGCCTATGTGCCTGAAGGCTACGAGAAGCGCGGCAAATTCATCATCGATCTCGTCACGCGCAAGGTGACGCCGCAGTGAGGCACACTGTCCGAGTTACGTCGTCCCGGCCTTGAGCCGGGACGACGATTACAGTAGCGAACAGCTGCGGCAAAACGGCACGACGGGCAAATCACTTCTGTTTTACGGAAATCATGTCAAGCATAAAATTTCTGTAAATCAAAAATATTCTTGTTGCCGTCCGACCCAAATCAGTGCGCATCTATCGCCATCCCGTCCT
>NZ_JAFCMD010000014.1:0-223209 GCF_018130105.1 Bradyrhizobium sp. AUGA SZCCT0160 | reverse complement strand
ACCCGGCCTTCCCTGCGCAATGGCTTTACGGCTTATGCCGTGCTCTCCCCGGAGACGAGTTCTTGGTTGACTCCGTCGCTGCCGTTCAGCTCTCGCCTACCCGACAGCTTGACACCTGCAACGGGTGCCAGGACCACACGGTTTTGCCGTACGCTTATCCACGCCATCGTCGAGGCGTAAACCAGCGTCCACCGCAACCCGCCCAACGTCCGTGACGACGGCCGACGCCCTCTGAGTAGGACGGGATGGGCAAACATATGCACCTGATTTGCCTTCTGGTAAACAGAAATATCTTTTATTTTGGGCTTGACATGGATTCTGGAAACCGGAAGTGATTTGCCCGTCGGGTCGTTTTGCCGCACTTAACCGTCATTGCGAGCGCAGCGAAGCAATCCATTCCTCGGCTGGGCGCGCCATGGATTGCTTCGCTGCGCTCGCAATGACGAGGAGAGAACGACATCCAAATCAAGCTTCGACGACCCCGGGAAGACCTGGACGCTGTGAGACATTGCGCCTTGCGTGAGGATCGCTTTGCCTGCCCTGCGGTTCTGCTACACTATCGCGAGACAACAAAGGAAAAACAAAATGGATCTGGGCTTGAAGGGAAGAAACGCGGTCATCCTCGGCGGCACGCGCGGCATTGGGCGGGCGATCGCCGATACGTTGGCGGGCGAAGGCGGCAATGTCGCGGTTTGCGCGCGTAACGCCGATCAGGTCGCAAGCGCCGTTACCGAACTGAAAGCGCGGGGCGTCAAGGCCACCGGCGCTTCCGTCGATATCACCGACGCGGCGGCGCTGAAATCATGGATCGGCGGCGCAGCTTCCGAACTCGGCGGCATCGACATGCTGTTCTCCAACGCCGGCGCCATGGCGCAGGGCGGCGATGTCGCATCCTGGGAGCAGAATTTCCGGCTCGACGTGCTGGGCGCCGTCAATGCGTTCGAAGCCGCGCGGCCGTTCCTCGAAGCGAGCGGCGAGAAGAGCGGCGACGCCGCCTTTGTGATCATTTCGTCAGTCTCGGCGGCACAGGCCGACAACGCCAGCTCCTACGGTCCGATCAAGGCGGCGCTGGTGCACATGGCCAAGGGCCTGGCGCGGCAATACGCGTCGAAGAAAATCCGCGTCAACGTGGTGTCGCCCGGCACGGTCTATTTCAAGGGCGGCGTCTGGAACATGATCGAGCAGAACATGCCGAAGCGCTATCAGGACGCGCTGACGCGCAACCCGACCGGCCGCATGGCGACGCCGCAGGAAATCGCCAATGCCGCCGTGTTCCTGGCGAGCCCGGCGTCGTCATTCACGACGGGGTCGAACCTCCTCGTCGATGGCGCGATCTCGAACCGGGTGAATTTCTGATACGTTACCGATCGCCAGTTGCCGGGATTGACTCGACAACTGACTCGGCGAGACTTTGGCTTGCTCTACTTTAGCTTGCTCTCCTGTGCGGAGCGCGTTATTTTGACGTCACTCAACCCTGAAAGGAGGGCCGCGCGATGATGACGTTCTTCCGGCACTATCGCCAGCGTGGCCCGGTCAACGCCCTGCAAATGCGTTTGCAGGGCTGACCAGAGACTTCTGAACTTCTTCCTGGTCTGCCCTTCGTGGCCATGCGGCGTTGCGCGTTCCTGACGCTCGCGCCGCATTCTCATTCATCGCCGCGCTTTGACACCGACATCCGACGATGGCTGCGTGCCCCGGATATCGCGATCGCCGGCAGACCAGAGAACGATCATGACGCTTATTACCATCCGCAATCTCGGCGTGACGCTGAGCGCGCCGCTGTTTTCCCGGCTGAACCTCGTCGTCAATCCCGGCGACCGGATCGGGCTTGTCGCCGCGAACGGTCGCGGAAAATCCACCCTGCTGCGCTGTATGGCAGGCACCATGGAAGCGAGCGAGGGCGAGATCACCCGATCGCGCGGGCTGACGGTCGGCTGTGTCGAGCAGTACGTGCCGGAAGCCCTGATGGAGACGCCCCTCTATGCCGCCGTGCTCGAGGCGCTCTCCGCCGAACAACGGCTCAGCGAACGCTGGCGGGTCGACGTTGCCCTGGAATCGCTCGACGTGCCCGAGGCGCTGCGGCAGCGGCCGCTGAAGCAGTTGAGCGGCGGCTGGCAGCGGCTTGCCATGCTCGCGCGCGTGCTGATGACGGAGGCCGACGTGCTGCTGCTCGACGAGCCGACCAATCATCTCGACCTCACCAGGATCAGCCAGCTTGAGAACTGGCTGATCGCGCTGCCGCGCGAGATGCCCGTCGTCATATCCAGCCACGACCGCGCCTTCCTCGATGCGACCACGAACCGGACGCTGTTCCTGCGGCCGGAGCAGTCGCAGCTGTTTTCATTGCCCTATACGCGGGCACGCGCCGCACTCCGTGAAGTGGACGCTTCCGACGAGCGGCGCTATCAGCATGACCTCAAGACCGCCCAACAGCTGCGCCAGCAAGCTGCGAAGCTGAGCAACATCGGCATCAATTCCGGCAGCGACCTGCTGTTGTCGAAAACCAGGCAGTTGAAGCAGCGGGCCGGGAAACTGGAAGATGCCGCAAAGCCCGGGCATCTCGAACGATCCGCAGGCACCATCAGGCTCGCCAATCGCGGCACCCACGCCAAGGTGATGGTGACGCTGGACGACGCCACGGTCGAGACGCCGGATGGCAGGCTGCTGTTTCGGACCGGCAAGCAGTTCATCTGCAAGGGAGACCGGATCGTGCTGCTCGGGTTGAACGGGGCAGGCAAGACCCGGTTCGTCGCCATGCTGCGCGCGGCAATCGAAAATCGAGACGCGGTGCACGCCGGCATCAAGGCCACGCAGTCGCTGGTTCTCGGCTATTGCGATCAGGCGCTTGCCGGTCTTGCTGATGCCGACACTCCGGCACACACGATCATCCGCCGCTTCGATGTCGGCGATCAGCGTGCGCGCACCTTGCTCGCAGGTGCCGGCCTCTCGATCGAGATGCAGGGCCGCCCGATCGGCCAGCTTTCCGGCGGACAGAAGGCGCGGCTGGGCATGCTGTTGCTGCGGCTTGCCCAGCCAAACTTCTATCTGCTCGATGAACCCACCAATCATCTTGACATCGAGGGGCAGGAAGCACTGGAGGCTGAACTGATGGTTCATCAGGCAAGCTGCCTGCTGGTGTCACATGACCGCAACTTCGTGCGGACGGTGGGCAATCGTTTCTGGCTGATCGACAAGAAGAAGCTGGTCGAACTGGAGGAACCGGAAGGGCTGTTTGCAGCGGTCAGTTAGCGCCGCCATGACAGCCCGTTTGCTGTGTGACACGCGTCACGGTGGCAGCCCGGCACCCGTCGTATCCCTGTCATCAGGGACGGCGGGAATGGTCTCGCTGCAGCGAAAACGGGAGACGACAATGACGAGGTCCAGGAATTCAGATCGCAACGACCAGTCGGCCCTGATCGACGACGCGCAGCTCGAGATCGTGGTGGGCGGCGCGATGGACTCCAGGCTAGCGAAGATGCTTGCGGAGCGCGCCGTTGGCGGATGGATCATGCAGGACATCTGGACCCGGCCGACGCTCGGCACCTATCACTAGGTTACGAATGAGGCCGCCTCGCCTGGCGGCACCCGCGCTTCCGGCACAGGCCCTCGAACTTGTCCGCCTTGTCGCCGAGTTCGCGAAGCGGGACCTGCTGGCGCGAAGGCCCCACCACCATCACCAGCGACTTCGCCTGCCGCAGCGCCGGGAACAGCGGATCGCTGCCCGCGGGCGGCGTCTGGTCAACGCCTTATCGCAGGCGGCTGACCAGCGCAATCAGCTCGCCTTGCCGGTGGGTATCGGTCTTGCGGAAGATTGCCTTCAGATGTGAGCGCGCGGTTTCATGCGCTACTCCCATTTCCTGCGCGACTTCTTCCAGCGACTTGCCGCCGGCCAGACACAGGGTGATGCGCGCTTCCGATGGCGTCAGGCGGAAGGCTTGGCGCAGCATCGTCAACTGTTCGGCCTCGCCTTCGTCGAAGCCGGAGAGGATGAGAATGGCGCGGGCCCCGAGAAACGGACTGCGCGCCGCGCCATCGACCGGCAGCACACGGACGACGATCGGCGGCTTGCCGGCGCGGCGGACCACGATGGGCGCGACGCCGAGCGCATCGACGTCGGATGCCGTTCGCAGCCGGTCGAGGAAATTATTGAACGCCGCCTGCGCCCGCCTGTCGCCGAGAACGAGGCGCTGCCCGATGATCCTGATATCGCCACCAAGCGCGGCTTCCGCCGGCGGATTGATGTCGACGACCGATCCGAACCGGTCGAGCGCGATCGCGGCGCGCTTGATGAAGGCCAGTGCATTGGTGATGCCGGACAGCACGCCCCTTCCGACCGCAGTGGAAAGCGTGGCGGTCTCCGTCAATCGTTGGGACAGGCCGGCAAGCGCCGCCTTTTCGGATTCGTCAAAAGCGCCCTCACCGATCGTGCGTTGGATGGAAAAACCCCACAACGCGGAGCCTGCAAAAAATCCGATAACCGCAAACCAGCGCAGCCCGAAATTGTTCGCATGCGCATACAGGGGATCGCGAAGCATTTCCGGTTCAGAGCTGAAGATGTCCTGGTCGCTGACGATCTGACGGCCCGCGAGCAACAACGGCACGCCGCGCGACGCGCGAATGTCGTTTTCGTGGAAGCGATTGTCGAAATAGGATTTGAAAAACTCCCGCCCGGACTCCGTCATCGGCACGTCGGGCGTCCTGACGTCGCTTTGAAGCAGGCATGCCGCCGCTGAGTTGCTGGCGCTGCAGATGTCCTGCATCAAGGCCGGCCACATCGCAGGATCGATCACTGCATCGCCGAGCCGGTTGCTGATCGACTGCAGCCGGCCAACGTCCACCTTCGTCCCCATTGGTCAGCCTATGCCACTTCAGCCACGCGCTTCGAAACCGGCGTGCAAGACGAGTTCATGACAACGATTCTGCGCTGCAGGTTCCGACAAGGAACCCTCCAACGCCACCCCCATTTGGGTGAGACCGGCAGGTAACGTTACCAGCGCTTTCGCAGCAGGCCGGCCAATTTTGACTCGAAGCATCGCATCGCGTCGGCTAAATTAAAGGTCACCGGGGGCTAGAGGATTCTTAAACAATCAATTTTGTTCTTCCCGGGCGGCCGCTGGATTCACATCCAGCGGCCATTTCATTTTTGCGGCATGCCGTTTTAAGGCGTGCCGTTTTAAGCGTGTCATGGCTCCGCACCTCAATGAAAATCCCGCGACGGCGGCAGGATGCGGACGTTGCGCGGATGGCGGATCTTTTGCGCCGGTGTATCGGGGTGGTCGCGGCGGTCGTCGTTGAGCGGTTCGATCAGCGCAGGGCCCGCCGGCACCGGATGCTTGCGGCTGAGGGCATCGTTGGCCAGACCAATCAGATCGTGCGAGCGGTCGAACAGCCGCTGCGCGACCAGATGCGTCACGTGTTCCGGACTGCTCTGGATGTAGCCCTCGACCAGGATCAGGCGCGCGCCCATCACTTCCTTGCGGTACTTTTCCATCACCGCCGGCCACACCACGATGTTGGCGATCCCGGTTTCATCCTCCAGCGTCATGAAGACGACGCCCTTGGCGCTGCCCGGACGCTGCCGCACCAGCACCACGCCGGCGCAGCGGGCATGACGCCGGTCGTTGCGATGCGCGATATGTTCGCAAGGCACGATGCGCTCCTTTGAAAACTTTGCGCGCAAGAATTCCATCGGATGGCCCTTCAGCGACAGCCGGATGGTCTGATAGTCGGCAACCACCTGCTCCGGCAGCGGCATGTCAGGCAGCGGTTTGGCGTTTTCGTCCGGCTGCTCGCGCGCCACTGCGGCCTCGAACAGCGGCAGCGGCACATCGTCGGGCAGCCGGCGTACCGCCCACAGCGCGGCGCGGCGGTCGAGCCCGAGCGAGCGGAACGCGTCGGCATCCGCCAGCAGGATCAGCGCGCGTTTTGGAAGTGCGGTGTCGCGGGCGAATTCCTCCAGCGAGGTGAAGGCGCGCCGCGTGCGGGCGGCGATGATGCGGTCGGCCCAGTCTTCGGTCCCACCGTCATTCGGGGGCGCGCGTAGCGCGAGCCCGGAATCCATCTTGCTCCGCGAATGCTGCCCGATGGATTCCGGGCCTGCGCCTAACGGCGCATCCCGGAATGACAGCTGAGAAGCCCTCAACCCTTCCTCATCGGGATCGGCCCATTTGAAACCATCGATCTGGCGGAACCCGAGCCGCACGGCGCAATATTTTCCTTCGCCCTCTTCCAGCGTGTTCTGCGCAAAGCTGTGGGACACGTCGATCCCGCGCACCTCGCCGCCGTTCTTGCGGGCGTCGCCGACGATCTGCGCAGGCGCATAAAAACCCATCGGCTGCGAGTTCAAGAGCCCGCAGCAGAACGCATCGGGATGGTAATGCTTGAGCCATGACGAGACATAGACAAGCTGCGCAAAACTCGCGGCATGGCTTTCCGGAAAACCGTAAGAGCCAAAACCCTTGATCTGGTTGAAGCAATTATTGGCGAACTCGGGATCGTAGCCGCGGCGGATCATGTTGCCGACCATCTTGGCTTCGAATTTGCCGATGGTTCCGAGATTGCGGAACGTTGCCATGGCGCGGCGCAATCCGTTGGCTTCCTCGGAGGTAAATTCCGCCGCCTCGATCGCGATACGCATCGCCTGTTCCTGGAACAAGGGAACGCCAAGCGTCTTGTGCAGCACGTTGCGCAACTCATCCTTGTTGCCGCCCTTTGGATAGGGATATTCGATATCCTCAGGCCGCATTTTTCGGCGCTTGAGATAGGGATGCACCATGTCGCCCTGGATCGGGCCGGGCCGCACGATCGCGACCTCGATGACGAGGTCGTAGAAGGTCCGCGGTTTTAAACGCGGCAGCATGTTCATCTGGGCGCGGCTCTCGACCTGGAACACGCCGAGCGATTCACCCCGCTGCAGCATTTGATAAACTGCGTCGTCGTCCTCCGATTTGATATCGGCCAGCTCGTATCGCTCACCCTTGTGATCGGCGATCAGATCAAAGCATTTGCGGATGCAGGTCAGCATGCCCAGCGCCAGCACGTCGACCTTCATCATGTGCAGGGCGTCGACGTCGTCCTTGTCCCATTCGATGAAGGTGCGGTCGTCCATCGCGGCGTTGCCGATCGGCACATAGGTATCGAGCCGATCCTGCGTCAGCACATAGCCGCCGACATGCTGCGACAGATGCCTTGGGAATTCGATCAGTTCGGTCGCCAGCGCCACCGCAAGCTCGATCATCGTATTCGCAGGGTCGAGCCCGGCCTGCCGGACCTGCATCTCGTTGAGGCCCTTGCCCCAGCTGCCCCACACCGTATCGGCCAGCGCGGCGGTGACGTCCTCCGTCAGCCCCAGCGCCTTGCCGACATCGCGGATCGCGCTGCGCGGCCGGTAATGGATGACGGTGGCAATGATCGCGGCGCGGTGGCGGCCGTAGCGCCGGTAGACATATTGCATCACCTCTTCGCGCCGCGAATGTTCGAAGTCGACGTCGATGTCGGGCGGCTCCAGCCGTTCCTTGGAAATGAACCGCTCGAACAACAAATCGACCTTGGTCGGATCGACCGAGGTAATGCCGAGCACATAGCAGACCGCCGAATTCGCCGCCGATCCCCTGCCCTGGCACAGGATGTTCTGGCTGCGCGCATAATGGACGATGTCGTGCACGGTGAGAAAATAATGCGCGTAGTTGAGCTCGGCGATCAGCGCCAGCTCCTTGCGCAAGGTGGCGCGAAGCGTGCCATCGATATCGCCGCCGAAATAACTGATAACACCCTGCCATGTCAGATCTTCCAGATGCTGTTGCGCGGTTTTCCCGGGCGGTACCGGCTCGTCCGGATATTGGTACTTGAGCTGGTCAAGCGAGAAATTGATACGGCCGGCAAAGCGCATGGTCTCGGCGATCGCGTCCGGCAGATCGCGAAACAGCCGCGCCATTTCCTGCGGCGGCTTGAGATAACGTTCGGCATTGGCCTCGAGCCGCTTGCCGACGGCCTCGATGGTGGTCTTCTCGCGGATGCAGGTCAGCACGTCCTGCAGCGGGCGGCGCGCAGCATCGTGATACAGCACCTCGTTGGTCGCCAGCAGCGGTACCTTTGATGTCAGCGAGATCAGATGCAGCCGCGCCAGCCGGCGGCGGTCGTCGCCTCGGTACAGGAGGCTTGCGGCCAGCCACACGCCATCGGCGCGGCTACCCTTCAGGCGGTCCAGGATTTTCAAGGCGCCGGCCGAGTCGAAGCGATGCGGCAACGTCAGCACCAGGAGCTGGCCCTCGGAAAATTCCAGGAGGTCATCCAGTTTCAGATGACACTCGCCCTTGGCGATCCGCTCAGTATCGCCGCCGCGTTTGCCGCGGGTAAGCAACTGGCACAGCCGGCCATAGGCGGCACGGTCGCGCGGATAGACTAGAATATCCGGCGTGCCGTCCACGAAGACGATGCGCGAACCGATCAGAAGCTTTGGCTTGTGCAGCACTTCCGGGTTGTCGAGCTCCTTCCAGGCGCGCACCACACCGGCCAGCGTGTTGTGATCGGCGATGCCGATCACGGGAATACCAAGCCGGCTCGCCTCATGCACATAGGCGCGCGGATCGGACCCGCCGCGCAGGAACGAAAAGTTCGTGGTGATGCCGATCTCGGCATAGGCAGGCCTGTTCATGCGAACAGCCCGTGCACGAACCATTTGGGAGATACGGGTTCACCCTCCTCGTCGCTTCTGAGTTCGCCTTCATAGAGCCCATCGCGAAAAATCCAGAACCGCAATCCCTCCGCGTCCTCGATCCGGAAATAATCCCGCGTCAGCGCCTCGCCATTCTGCTTCCACCATTCCATCGCGATGCGTTCGGGGCCTTCCACCCGCACCACCGCATGGGTGACGCGGCGCCAGGTGAATTGATGCGGCGGCCCGTCGGGCACCGACGCAAACGGCACGTTGATGGGCTCGGGCCTCTCGAACAGCCGCAGCGGCCGCAGCGGCGGCTCGGTCACGATCCGCTCGGGCCAGGCGGCCTGTGTCGCCGCGGCCAGATGGTGCTGCGCCGATACCGCCAGCACCGCTCTTTCAGGGATATGGGTGTCCTGCGGCAGGTGCACGACGACGCGCTTTCCTCCGATCCGCGCGGCGATGCGGTCGATCAGGGCGGCGAGTTCGTCATTGTCGTGGACATTGGCGTCGAGATCGCGCTGCTGCTGCACCACGATTTCGGTGCGGCTGGCGGAGAGGCGTATCAGGTCAAAGCCGAAACCGGGATCGAGCGGATCGTTCAAGGCGTCGAGCCGCTCGCGAAACAGCCGGTCGATCACCACAGGCTTCGTCACCGGACGTCCGGTATCGACCGTAATGTTGCGCACTGCGCCGTCGGTGCGGAAGAAACTCGCTTCCAGCCGCCGCGCGCCCTTGCCCTGCTTGTCCATCGCTGACACCAGCATGCCCGCGAGCGCCGACAAGTTCATCGCGATCACGGTGTCGGTGGCAACAGGCTCGGGAAAGCGTTTTTCGACGATGTAATCCGGCAAGGGTTTTCGCGGGCTGATCGGCGCATCGCCCTGCCCCAGCGCGTGTTCGAGCAAAGTCGTGAAGCCGGCGCCAAATCGCGCCGTGATCTCGTGGCGCCCGCGCGCGGCGACATCGCCGATGGTTTTCAGCCCGGCGCGGCGCAGGCCGCTGGTGATGGCGGCATCGGCGCCGAGCGCCGAGACCGGCAGCGGGCCGACGGCGTCAGCCTCCTCGCCATCGGCAATGATTTTCTCTGACGCATGGCGCGTCATCGTTCGCGCGCAGATCGAGGTGCCGGCAATAGCAGCGCTGACGACAAAACCCCTGCGGGTCAGCGCGCCGCACAGGGTCTGCAGCAGCGCGCGCTCGCCGCCGAACAGATGGGCGCAGCCGGTGATGTCGAGATAGAGCCCGTGCGGGGGATCGAGCGCCACCAGCGGCGTGAAGCGATCGCACCAGTCGGCGATATCGCCCAGCGTCCTGGCGTCCGCAACCGGATCGGCATCGAACACCGTCAATTCCGGACAGATCGCGCGGGCATTGGCAAGCGGCAGGCCGATCTCGAGGCCGGAACGCGCCGCAAGATCATCGAGCGCATAGATCTGCAGCGCGTTGTTTTGCTTGGCGACGACGACGTGAGGAGCACCGAAACTATCCGGTGGCTCAGTCGTGTTCCCTCCCCCCTTGCGGGGGAGGGTTAGGGAGAGGGGTGGCGGCGACGGCGGTGCTTGTGGCTTACCCCTCTCCCCTGCCCTCCCCCGCAAGGGGGGAGGGAGCGCACCAGTCGTGTTGCAAGAGTCGTGCTCACGCGCTGCGTCTGAAAACGCTTTGAACTGCCGCTTGATGCGGTCGATGGGCAGGCGTGGCAGCCACAGGCTGAGGATTCGCCGCCGGTTCGCTGAAAAGGCACTCATCACATTTCCATTCCATGATCCAACGCCCGACCGGGCCATGACGGTTACGAACGAGCTCGGCGTCGAACACCGGCGCGCCCCACGCATGCCAGGGAGCTGAGGGCGGCGAATGCGCCGCGCGCACGATCCACCTTGTCTCCGCGGTCGAGGGCTGCGGCACAGCAGCCAGCCGCAACAGCAATGCGGTGACGCCGGAGGCTTGCGCGGCCAATGTCAGTTTGCGGCTGGCGACGAGATCGAGCTGGCGCGGCTCGCCCCAGACTTCCAGCACCACGGCGCCGAGCGCATCGCAGGCCAGCGCGTCGGCGGCGGTCCGTAGCGCCGCGTCGGCATCGGCGGCGCGCACGGTGACCAGCAGCCGCGGATCAAGGCCGAGTTCGGCGAGCCCGCTCATCGACAGCGCGCCGGATTCAATTTCCGAAAAATCCGGCCGCACCCAGACCAGCGGCCGGCGCGATGTCAGCCGTCCCGCAAGGCCCGCGATAAATCCCGTCGCCGCCGCACCCTGATGTCCTTCGGCAAAGACTTCATGCACCGCGGCGCGGGCAAGGCCGCCGCACAGCGTCGCATCGGCCTCGGCATGGCCGAGTGCCACTTTATGAAGCGCGTGCGTATCCGCGCCCGCCTCGATGCGTTCGATGCGGCCGCGCAAACGCGCAAGCGTGTTTAGGCGTGCGCCGGTCATGCGCCGTTCCCTTAAAGAAATCGTGGCCATCGCTGGTTTTGAAATGAACCCGCTGCTGGCTCATTTGTTCATGATATGTTCTAATATAAAGCTAACAGGGCCCAAGGAGTCAATCGGGAATACTACCCAGGCGATTCATGAGTGGAATCAAAGGGATTCAATAATGGACGTGCAACGCAAGCTGGAAATCCTGGCTGATGCCGCCAAATACGACGCCTCCTGCGCCTCCAGCGGCACCGAGAAGCGGGATTCCAGCGACGGCAAGGGCCTCGGCTCGACCGCGCCTGGCATGGGCATCTGCCATTCCTATGCGCCGGACGGACGCTGCATCTCGCTGCTCAAAGTCCTGCTCACCAATGCCTGCAACTACGATTGCCTTTATTGCGTCAACCGCACCTCTTCGAACGTGCCGCGCGCGCGCTTCACCGTCGATGAAGTCGTGAAGCTGACGATCGACTTCTATCGACGCAATTACATCGAGGGCCTGTTTCTCTCCTCCGGCATCATCCGCAGTGCCGACTACACCATGGAGCAAGTGGTGTCCGTCGCGCGAAAACTGCGCGAGGAGCATCTCTTCCGCGGCTACATCCATCTGAAAACCATTCCGGAAGCCGATGATGCGCTGATCACCGAGGCCGGCAAATATGCCGACCGGCTCAGCATCAACATCGAAGTGCCCGAGGAAGCCAGCCTTGCCAAACTCGCGCCGGAAAAGGACGTGCGCGCGATCCGCCGCACCATGGGCCGGCTGCGGCTCAAGCTCGATGAGGCGCAAGAAAATAACAGCAGCAACGACAAGACCATAACAAAGGCAAAGCCGCCGCGCTTCGCGCCGGCCGGGCAGAGCACGCAGATGATCATCGGCGCGGATGCGGCCGACGACAAAACCATTCTCCATACCAGCGCCAATCTCTATGGCTCCTACAAACTCAAGCGCGTCTATTATTCCGCCTTCAGCCCGATCCCGGATGCCAGCCGCGCGTTGCCGCTGGCGGCTCCGCCGCTGGTCAGGGAGCACCGGCTTTATCAGGCCGACTGGTTGATGCGGTTCTATGGTTTCGACGTCGGCGAGATCGTTGATGAAAGCGCCGGCATGCTGCCGCTCGATATCGATCCGAAACTTGCCTGGGCATTGCGGCACCGCGAGCGCTTTCCGCTCGATGTAAACCGCGCCAGCCGCGAGGACCTGCTGCGGGTGCCCGGCTTCGGCCGCAAGGCCGTCGACCGCATCATCGCCACGCGCCGCGTCACTTCCATCCGTGCGGCCGATCTCGCCCGGCTGCACATCCCGAAGAACAAGGCGCTGCCATTCATCGTTCTCAGTGATCACCGCCCGCAGCCTCATCTGCTCGACGGAGCGAAGCTGGCGGAGCGCTTCAGGCCGAAGGCGACGCAATTGGGGTTTGGATTCTAAACACACCGTCATGGCCGGGCTTGTCCCGGCCATCCACGTCTTTTCCTCCGCACCAAGGGAAGACGTGGATGCCCGGGGACAAGCCCGGGCATGACGAAGGAGACAGGCGGCATTTATGCACACCATCACCCTCGAGCACGAAACCGATTTTGACGGCTGGCGCAAAGCAGCGCGAACACTGGTGCTGAATGACGTAAGCCCGGCCGACGTGACATGGCGTGTGCAAGGCGACGCGCCTGGATTGTTTGAATCGACCACCCCACTCCCCGACCCGCCAAATGCGACTTTCAACGTCCCGGCCAAATTCGTCGAGCTGGCGAAAGCCGCGATCCTTCATCGCAACAGCGAACGCTTTGCCATCCTCTATCGCCTGCTGTGGCGGCTGCGCGGCAACCACGACCTGCTTGTCGTCGCGACCGATCTGGATGTAGCACGCGTTAGCGCGATGGCGAAGGCCGTACATCGCGACGAGCACAAGATGCACGCCTTCGTCCGCTTCCGCGAAATCGGCCGCGAACAGAAATCGCATTTCGTCGCCTGGTTCGAGCCGGAGCATCATATCGTCGAACTGGCAGCGCCGTTCTTCGCCCGCCGCTTTGCCGACATGCCGTGGTCGATCCTGACGCCTGACGTCTGCGCGCATTGGGACGGCCATGCCGTCTCGATCACGCCGGGGGTAGCCAAGGCCGAGGCGCCGACCGAAGATCGGCTCGAGGAAACCTGGCGGCGTTACTACGCCAGCATCTTCAATCCCGCCCGGCTGAAGGTGAAGGCCATGCAGGCCGAAATGCCGAAGCGATATTGGCGGAACCTGCCGGAGGCCTCGTTGATTAAGCCTCTAATCGCAAATGCCGAACGTACCGCCAGCGCCATGATCGCGCATGCTGCGACCGAACCGCATAAATCGCAGAAGCGGCAGGAACCGCCGATGAAACGCAAACAGGCTGCCGACGACATCGAAACCCTGCGGGAAGAAGCCGCCGATTGCCGCGCCTGCCCGCTCTGGAAGGACGCCACACAAACCGTGTTCGGCGAAGGCCCACAAGCCGCCCAGGTCATGCTGGTCGGCGAACAGCCCGGCGACAAGGAAGATCTCGCGGGCAAGCCGTTCGTCGGCCCGGCCGGCCAGATGCTGGACCGGGCGCTGGATGAGGCCGGCATCGACCGTTCAAAGGTCTACGTCACCAATGCCGTGAAGCATTTCAAGTTTGTGCCGCGCGGAAAAATCCGCCTGCACCAGAAACCGAACACACCCGAGATCAAGGCTTGCCGGCAATGGTACGAACGCGAACGCGCCGCCATCAAACCGGCCTTGGTGGTGGCGATGGGCGCTACCGCGGCGCAGAGCGTGTTCGGCAAAATCACGCCGATCAACAAAAGCCGCGGACGCCTGATTGATCTCGAAGACGGCACGACGGCGCTTGTCACCGTGCACCCGTCCTATTTGCTGCGGCTGCCGGACGCCGACGCCAAGGCGCGGGAATATCAGCGCTTCGTGGCCGATCTCAAAATCGCGGCAGCCTTGCTGCGAAAATCGGCGCACGCTGCCTGAATTTTCCCGCATCCCAAAGCGTTTTCCAGCGAAGTGGATTTCGGCTCGCGTCAAGAAAACGCGTCAAACCAAGAATCTATAGCCAGTTCCGATTCAATCGGAACTGGCTATAGGGGAACCGCAAAATCCCGTTACCGCCCCCTCGAAAACTGACAAATAAATGTACAACCTTCAATTGATCGATGATACTATCTCATTCTCTTGGGGAGGGGTTGGGGCGTCCTGTTCACGCCATGACGTTCCCATGGGGTCGGCGCGCTGTGCGGTTTCCTCTAGCCCCGGTGCCGTGCAGCGCGCGACCTGTCTTTGCCATCATCTTGGCCATCATCTCTTGCGGCGATCGACCCTGCTCGCAGCTTCTCGCCTTGAGCATTGCCCGGCAGGCGCGGCAACGCCAAACTGCCGGCAGATTCAAGCCGCGCGTAAATCCGACATCCCCGCCATCATGCGCATCGAACGCGTGGAAGGCTATGTGCGCCTGGTCGGCCGATGGGACGCCGAACAGCACGCCGCTGAAATCGAAAACCCGTCGTCCCGATATCTGGCGGCGCACGATGAAACGGACATTGCCGGATTTGCCATTTTACAGGGCATCGGAAGCGCCAACCAATGCGTGCGGCTCAGGCGCATCGCGGTTGGAACTCCCGGGCGCGGCCTCGGATCGGGCCTGCTGCGATCGGTCCTGCAAATCTGTTTCGAGGATGTGGCAGCGCATCGCGTCGAACTCGTTGTATTCGTTGAGAATGAACGGGCCTACCGGACGTACCTCAAAACCGGGTTTAGCGAGGAAGGCGTGGTTCGCGATTTGCACCGGGACCCCGACGGAACGTTCCGGTCGATGCGCCTGATGTCCATACTGAGAAGGGAATGGGCAACGCGCCTGTGACACGCGCATCAGCGCAACGCTGCATCGCGCCAAGCCATCCGCACTGCGACATCCTGTCATCTAAGCTTCAACTCCATCGGTCAAAGATTAACCGCCGTTAGTATTTCAGGGGGTTTGCCATGACCGATATGACGCTCAATTCATCGATCGGGGCACCGATCCAGCCGGCTTCGAGGCCCAATCTCGACAAGGGTTTCAATCCGCTCACGATGATCCTGTTTTTCGGCATTCTCGCTGCCGGGTTCTTGTTCGTGGTCTACAGCATCTATGTCGACGTCGAAGCCACCGGCGCCAAGGTGACGACCTACCTGCCCTACATCCTGCTGCTGATCGCGCTCTTGATCGCGCTCGGTTTCGAGTTCGTCAACGGCTTCCACGATACCGCCAATGCGGTCGCGACCGTGATCTACACCCACTCGCTGCCGGCCGAATTTGCCGTGATGTGGTCGGGCTTCTTCAACTTCCTCGGCGTGCTGCTGTCCTCGGGCGCGGTCGCGTTCGGTATCGTCTCGCTGCTGCCCGTCGAACTGATCCTGCAGGTCGGAAGCAGCGCCGGCTTTGCGATGGTGTTCGCGCTCTTGATCGCCGCGATCGTGTGGAACCTCGGCACCTGGTGGCTGTGCCTGCCGGCTTCCTCTTCGCATACCCTGATCGGTTCGATCATCGGCGTCGGCATCGCCAACGCTGTCATGCGCGGCCGCGACGGCACCTCGGGCGTCGACTGGACCAAGGCCACCGAAATCGGTTACGCGCTGCTGCTGTCGCCGCTGTTCGGTTTCTGCATGGCCGCCATCCTGCTCCTGGTCCTGAAGTTCATCGTGCGCAACCCCGCGCTCTATTCGGCACCCGAAGGCAACAAGCCGCCGCCGCTGTGGATCCGCAGCATCCTGATCGCCACCTGTACCGGCGTCAGCTTCGCGCATGGCTCGAACGACGGCCAGAAGGGCATGGGCCTGATCATGCTGATCCTGATCGGCACCGTGCCGACCGCCTACGCGCTGAACCGCGCGCTGCCGGAATCGCAGATCGTCCAGTTCCAGAAGACCTCCGAGGCGGCCTCGAAGGTGATCGCCGCCAAGGGCGCCGGCCACAGCATCATCGGCGATCCCCGCCCGGCGGTGACGCAATATGTCGCCGCACGCAAGATCAGCGAAGGCACTTACCCGTCGCTGGCCGCGCTGGTGAAGGATGTCGGCGACCAGGTGCAGAAATACGGCTCGCTCAACAAGGTGCCGGCTGAAGCCGTCGGCAACACCCGTAACGACATGTACCTGACCTCGGAAGCGATCCGCTTTTTGATGAAGGACAAGGAAAACGACCTCAAGAAGGAAGAGGTCGCCACCCTCAACGCCTACAAGGCCTCGCTCGACAGCGCCACCAAGTTCATCCCGACCTGGGTCAAGATCGCGGTCGCGATCGCGCTCGGCCTCGGCACCATGATCGGCTGGAAGCGCATCGTCATCACCGTCGGCGAAAAGATCGGCAAGACCCACCTGACCTACGCGCAGGGCGCCTCCGCCGAACTCGTTGCCGCCGGCACCATCGGCGCCGCCGACATCTTCGGCCTGCCGGTCTCGACCACCCACGTGCTGTCGTCGGGTGTCGCCGGAACAATGGCGGCTAACGGTTCCGGCCTGCAGCTAGCCACCATCCGCAACCTACTGATGGCCTGGGTGCTGACGCTGCCGGCCGCGATCATGCTGTCGGCCAGCCTCTACGTGCTGTTCTCGTATATTTTCTGACGACACGAGAGACGTCAGCGGCCTGTTTTTCCGCTGCAACGCAATAGAAAAGCCCGCGCCTCCGGCGCGGGCTTTTTTTGCGTGCTGCAAAATCCAGGTCAGTTTGAAGAATGGCGCCTATTACTCCGCTTGGGAGTCAGTGTATTCACCATCTGGGCCAAATTGCTTTAGCCAATCGTTCCGACTCGGCAGATCGACGATCTTGGGCAAGTAAGACCGCTCCTCATATTGATCCTTGGGCAGGATCATGGAGCTCCTTTCGTAGCGCACCATGACGAGCTTCTCATCGTAGAGAAACATCCCTCTGGGGTAGTTCGTCATACCGGGAGCCTTTTGAAGTATCCTTCAATTATGCGCTCCGGAGGATTGGTTTTCCAGCCCTACGGGCTGCCACAGCATGGCCGGGGGTTTCGGCCTGCGAATTCCAGCAGCGCCGAAACTCAAACGATCAAGTGCAGAACCGTCGGTCCCTAGAAAGCCCAATTTCCCGAAGGGGCTGGCGGGCAATCCGGCGCCGGACCAATCCACTCCAGCCGCTAAACCAACGCGTAAGGAAATTCGGGCATGATCGGTTCAAGCTGAACCGAAGCTCGCGATTTCATACCGCGTCATGTTTCACGCGAACCAGTATCTCCTTCGTCTCCCCTCAATCATTTCGCCAAAAAACAAAACGCCTGCATGGACATGCAGGCGTTCTCTCAAGTTCTTGCGAAACATCATCAAGCCGTTGGCCGTCACGCCGGCATCGCGTTCTCCACCAGCTTGATCCAGTACGACGTGCCGTGGACGATCGCCTCGTCGTTGAAATTGTATTCGGGGTGATGCAGGCCCGCGGTATCGCCATTGCCGCAGAAGATGAACGCGCCCGGCCGCGCTTCCAGCATGTAGGAAAAGTCCTCCGCGCCCATCAGCGGCGGGGTCTCATGCACATTGGCCTCGCCCGCGATCTCCCTCGCGATCCGCGTGGCGAACTCGGTTTGCGAAGCATGGTTCACCGTCACGGGATAACCACGCTTGTAGGTGAGGTCGATCTTGGCGCCGGTGATCTGCGCCACGCCAGCGACCACCTCGTGCACGCGCTTCTCGACCAATGCACGAACTTCCGGAGTCAACGTCCTGATCGTGCCGCGTAATTCGGCGGTTTGCGGAATCACGTTGCGGGCGTGGCCAGCCTGGAACTCGCAGACCGAAATCACCGCCGACTCCAGCGGATCGATGCTGCGCGACACGATCGACTGCAGCGCGGTGACCACCTGTGCGCCTACCAGCACGGAATCGATGCAGATGTGTGGGCGTGCCGCGTGGCCGCCAAGCCCGGTGATTTTGATGTCGAGTTCATCGGTCGCCGCCATGATCGGGCCGGTGCGAATGGCGAAGCTGCCGACCGGAATGCCCGGACCATTGTGCATGCCGAAGACCTGCTCGATGCCGAAACGGTCCATCAGGCCGTCCTTGATCATCGCGTCGGCGCCCGCGCCACCCTCTTCGGCGGGCTGGAAGATCACGACCGCATCGCCGGCGAAATTGCGGGTCTCGGCGAGATAGCGGGCGGCCCCTAACAGCATCGCGGTGTGGCCGTCATGGCCGCAGGCATGCATCTTGCCGGGATTCCTGGAGGCATAAGGCAGGTTGGTCGCCTCCTCGATCGGCAGCGCGTCCATGTCGGCGCGCAGCCCGATCACCTTGATGTCGCCCTTGCCGGCTGGCTTCTTGCCCTTGATGACGCCGACCACACCGGTACGGCCGAGGCCGGTCGTGACCTCGTCGCAGCCGAATTCGCGCAACCGGTCCGCCACGAATGCCGCAGTGCGGTGCACGTCATACAGCAATTCGGGGTGTTGATGGATATCGCGGCGCCAGGCCTGAATATCGGGTTGAAGGTCGGCGACACGATTGACAATGGGCATTGCAAATTCTCTGCTTCCGGGTTGAACGCTTGCCTGTCTAGCATGCAAGACGTGCTCCACCCACCCCTCTGCCGCAGAGGCCCTATCCATCCGGAGCGCTTGCCAAGGGGGTCCGGTCGGGGCCGGGCTTGCCGACCACAACGCTGTTCGTGCCGGCAGTCTTCAGGCATGGCCGCCATTGTTGCGGTGCAGCTCGGAAACAGGAGCACCAGAGGGAGCGGGCCTCACGCCGCCAGAGTGTTCTCGACCAGCTTGATCCAGTATGACGTGCCGAATACGAGGGCCTCGTCGTTGAAATTGTATTCGGGGTGATGCAGCCCCGCGCTGTCGCCGTTGCCGCAAAAGATCAGCGCACCTGGCCGCTGTTCCAGCATGAAGGCGAAATCCTCGCCGGCCATCAGCGGCGGCATCTCGTTCACATTGGCGTCGCCAGCGATTTCCTTGGCGGCCCGGACGGCGACGTCGGTCTGCGGGATATGGTTGACCGTCACCGGGTAGCCGCGGTTGTAGGTCAGGTCGATCTTCGCGCCCGTGATCTGCGCCACCCCTGCGACGACCTCGCGCACGCGCTTTTCCACCAGTTTCCGCACCTCAGCGTTCAGGGTCCGGACGGTGCCTGCCAGTTCAGCGGTTTGCGGAATCACGTTGCGGGCATGGCCGGCGTGGAATTCGCAAATCGAAATCACGGCCGATTCCAGGGGATCGACGCTGCGCGACACGATCGACTGCAGCGCATTGATCAGTTGCGCGCCGACCAGCACGGAATCGATGCATTTGTGCGGACGCGCGGCGTGCCCGCCGTGGCCCTCGATCCGGATGGCAACGGCGTCACCTCCGGCCATGATCGGACCGGGGCGAATGGCGAAGCTGCCGACCGGAATGCCCGGCCCGTTGTGCATGCCGTAGACCTGCTCGATGCCGAAACGGTCCATCAGCCCGTCCTCGATCATCGCGACGGCCCCCGCGCCGCCCTCTTCCGCCGGCTGGAAGATCACGACAGCATCGCCGGCGAAATTGCGTGTCTCGGCGAGATAGCGCGCCGCCCCGAGCAGCATGGCGGTGTGGCCGTCATGGCCGCAGGCGTGCATCAGGCCCGGATTCTTCGAAGCATAAGGCAGGTTGGTCGCTTCCTCGATCGGCAGCGCATCCATGTCGGCGCGCAGCCCGATCACCTTCACCTCACCCTTGCCGGCGGGTCTGTTGCCCTTGATGACGCCGACCACGCCGGTGCGGCCAAGACCGGTGACCACCTCGTCGCAACCGAATTCCCGCAACCGATCCGCCACCAGCGCCGCCGTGCGGTGCACCTCGTACAACAGCTCCGGGTGTTGATGGATATCGCGACGCCAGGCCTGGATATCGGGTTGCAGATCGGCGACGCGGTTGACAATGGGCATGGAACTGATCGTTTTCTGGTTGAACGCTTGTGGCTCTGTAGCATGCAAGAGGCGAACCACCCAACAGGCCCGGCCGCAGAGGCTCCATCCACCCGGAAGCCTGCCAAAGTCGTCATGGCGGGCTTGTCCCGGCCATCCACGTCTGACTAATAAGTCTCAGAAAACGTGGATGGGCGGAAACCAAAGAAGATGCCGGGCAGGCTTGAAGGTGATTTCGACTACATCGTCGTCGGCGCGGGCACGGCCGGCTGCATCATGGCCAACCGGCTGTCGGCCGATCCCGGCAATCGCGTGCTGATCCTGGAGGCCGGCGGCAACGACAACTGGATCTGGTTTCACATTCCGGTCGGCTACCTCTTTGCGATCGGCAATCCCCGCTCCGACTGGATGTTCAAGACCGAGCCGGAGCCTGGCCTCAACGGCCGCGCGCTGGCCTATCCCCGCGGCAAGGTGATCGGCGGCTCGTCGGCGATCAACGCCATGATCTCGATGCGGGGCCAGGCCGCCGATTACGATCACTGGCGCCAGCTCGGCCTCACCGGCTGGGGCTATGACGACGTGCTGCCGCACTTCCTGGCGCTCGAAGATCATTTCCTCGGCAAGAGCGAACATCATGGCGCGGGCGGCGGCTGGCGCATCGAAGCGCCGCGGCTGTCCTGGGCCGTGCTGGATGCGGTCGGCGACGCCGCCGAACAGATGGGCATCCGCCGCATCCCCGATTTCAACACCGGTGACAATGAAGGCATCAGCTATTTCCACGTCAACCAGAAGCGCGGCCGCCGCTGGTCTTCCGCGCGAGGCTTTCTGAAACCCGTCTTGAACCGCCAGAATCTGCGGCTGGAAAAGAACGTGCTGGTCGACCGGCTGATTCTCGAGAACGGCCGCGCCGTCGGCGTGCGCTTCTATCGGGGCAACGAGCTCGTCGAAGCCCGCACCAAGGGCGAAGTCATTCTCTGCGCCGGCGCCATCGGATCGACGCAGGTGTTGCACCGTTCCGGCATTGGCCCCACCGACTGGCTGTCGCCGCTTGGCATCGACGTCACGCTCGATCGTCAGGGCGTCGGCCGCAACCTGCAGGACCATCTGCAGCAGCGCGCGATCTACAAGGTCGAGGGCGTCCGTACCCTGAACGAGACCTATTACAATCTGTTCCGGCGCGGCCTGATGGGGCTCGACTACGCGTTCCGCCGCCGCGGTCCGTTGACCATGGCGCCGTCGCAGCTCGGCATCTTCACGCGCTCCGATCCGCATCGCGAGCGCGCCAACATCCAGTTCCACGTGCAGCCGCTGTCGCTCGATAAATTCGGCGATCCGCTGCACCGCTTCCCCGCCATCACAGTCAGCGCCTGCAATCTGCGGCCGACCTCGCGCGGCACCGTGCGCATCCGCACCGCAGAAGCCGACAAGGCGCCCGCGATCGCGCCGAACTATCTGTCGACCGATGAAGACCGGCAGGTCGCCGCCGACGCCATCCGCACCACGCGGCGGCTGATGAAGCAGCAGGCGCTGGCGCGGTTCAAGCCGCAGGAATATCTGCCCGGTCCTTCAGTGGGCGACGACGATGCGTCGCTGGCAAAGGCCGCCGGCGATATCGGCACCACGATCTTCCATCCCGTCGGCACCGCGAAGATGGGCTCGGCTTCCGATGCCAGTTCCGTCGTCGACGAACGCCTGCGCTTTCACGGCATCGCCGCCTTGCGCGTCGCCGACGCCTCGGTGATGCCGACGATCACGTCAGGCAATACGAATACGCCGACGGCGATGATCGCGGAAAAGGGGGCGACGATGATTTTGCAGGATGCGCGCGCTTGACGAGCCCGGTTCGGATTTCGGTCGGCGATATTGAGTCGCGCATCGCGCTGGCGCGATGGGGTGCGGAGGATCGGGGTAAGCCGCCTGCGCTTCTATTGCACGGCACCGGCTTCGTCGCCGAGGTCTGGGACGACGTTGCCCGCGAGCTCGCGCAGGACTACACCGTCTATGCGCTCGACCGCCGCGGCCATGGCGACAGCCACAAGCCTGCGGCCAACCGCTATCACTTCCAGGATTTTGCCGAGGATGTGTGCCGCGTCGTCGAGGCGCTCGACCTCACCGATATCTACGGCATCGGACACAGCGCCGGCGCGACCGATCTGCTCTTGGCGGCGAAACTGATGCCTGCGCGCTTTGCACGGCTGTTCGCGATGGAGCCGACGGTGATGGATCCGCGGGCGGCTCGACCGGATGGCTTGAGCGATTTCGGCAAAAGCGCCGTGCACGGCGCGCGGCGCCGACAGGCCGAGTTCGAAAGCGCGGACGCCGCGCTCGCGCGTTACCGTGCCGCGCCGGCCTTTGCAAAATGGACGGAGAATTCGCTGCGGGCCTACATCCAGCACGGCTTCGCGCAGCAAGACGATGGCCGGGTCCGGCTGCTTTGCACGCCTGAAATTGAATCGGCCGTGCTGCTTCCGATCATGGAAGCGATGGAGCAGGTTTACGCGGGCGATGCGCGCGGCAATCCGTTCGCGTGGCTGTCCGAGATCGAATGCCCGGTGCGCGTGGCCGTCACCGAGCAGTCCTGGTCCATCTACCGGGAGATGGCGTCACGCGCGTTCGCGCTGCTTCCCGCCGCAAGCCAATGGACGTTCGACGGCGCCGGTCACAGCGTGGCGCAGGAAGCGCCCGAACTCGTGCTCCGGGCATTGTCGGCCTTCGAAGGACAAGACGGGTAGCGGGCGACCTCAACCTGTCGCTTGTCCGCCTCTAGGCCTGCGGAGGATATCGTTCGAACGATGGCAGTTCGTGCGCCTTCTCCATCCAGCCGATACGCTCGGCGACCTGGATGTGCGCCATGACAGGAACGGCATCCGGATCGTCATAGGTGCCGCTTTGCACGTCGATGATCCCGGGCAGCAGGTTCGCATTGACGTAGAACAGCCCGGTGCCGCAATTGGCGCAAAAATGCCGCCTGCCGTGTTCGGAAGACGCGTAGACCTTGGGTTCACCCTGCGTCACCTTGACCGCGTCTTCGGCGTACATTGCCCAGCCGACCATCGGCGCGCCGGCGTGCCGCCGGCAATCCGCGCAATGGCACAACGCATGCACGATCAGATCGCCTTCCACCTGATAGCGGATCGCGCCGCAATGACAGCCGCCGGTAATGCGCATCGGTCGTCTCCTGGTGATTTGCCGCGATGAGAATACTATGGCGCGGATCGGCCGAAACTGCGGCATAAACGCATGCGCGCCGCGCGGAATTGAGAAGCAATCTTCCGCTTGCTCGATGACAATTGTGTGTTGCGCGTTGGTGCTACGCCGACTTCCGCACGGCGTTGTCGACCAGAGTCTTGCCGAGCGACCAGATCGCGCCGGGCACCTTGTGGCTGGCGGCGATCACGTTGTCGAACGCCTTTTCGATCCAGCTGCAGTCTTCTTCAGTTATGACAAGAGGTGGCAGCAGCTTGATGGTGTGGCTGCCATGGCCGGAGACCTGGGTCAGGATCTTGTGATCCTTGAACAACGGCACCGTGATGAGCTGGCAGAACAGGCCCTTGTTGGCGGTCTCGAGCACGTTCCAGGAAGCTTTCAGCCGCAGCGATTTCGGCGGACCGAATTCGATACCGATCATCAGTCCCTTGCCGCGCACTTCCTTTAGCAATTCGTAGCCGGGCACCATGCGCGTCAGCGCGAGCCGAAGTTCGGCGCCACGCTTGGCGGCCTGCTCGACCAGCTTTTCCGCCTTCATCACTTCGAGCGTGGCGATACCGGCCGCCATCGCCAGATCGTTCTTTGCAAAGGTCGAGCCGTGCACGACCGCGCGGTCCATTTGATTGAAGATCTTGTCGAAGATGCTCTTGCGCGTCAGCAGCGCGCCGACCGGCACATGACCGCCGGACAGCGCCTTCGCCAGCAGCACCATGTCGGGTTCGACGTTCCAGTGTTCGACCGCCAAAAACTTGCCGGTGCGACCGATCCCGGTCTGGATTTCATCGGCAATGAACAGCGTGCCGTACTTGCGGCACAGCGCAAGCGCGCCCGGCAGAAACTCGTCGGTGGGCAGGTTGACACCCTTGCCCTGAATCGGCTCGACGATGAAGGCGGCGACCTGACGCGACGACAGCGCCTGTTCGAGGGCGGCGAGATCATTGAACGGAACTTGGGTGCATCCCGGCAACAGCGGTTCGAAGCCGCTGCGGAAATTCGAATCATCCATCAGCGACAAGGCGCCGTAAGACAATCCGTGAAAGGAATGGGAACAGGAGACAATGCCGGGCCGCCCGGTGGCGCCACGGGCGAATTTGATCGCCGCCTCGACGGTTTCGGCGCCGGAATTGGCGAAAAACACCTTGTCCAGATATGGAACATGTTCGAACAGACGTTCGGCCAGCACCCCGGCCAGCGTCGAGACGTCGAGCTGCACCAGATTCGGAAAATCGGCGTCGAGCACGCTTTTCAGCGCATGGCGCAACGCCGGATGGTTGCGGCCAATCGCAAAAACGCCAAATCCGCTCAGTAGATCGAGATAGCGGGCCCCGTCACGATCGAACAGGTATTGACCTTGACCCTTCTGAAAGCCGACATCATAGCCAATGGTCTTGAGCACGCGGACGAGCTGCTCGTTCAAATGGCGCGAATGCATGGAACTGCGCTGCGCCTGGCGCTCCACAAACATCTCGGAAACGTCTAGATTTGAACTTAGCATTCGCTACATACGTCGGTTGATGGCCATTTCGTCAACTGAAAACGCCCAATGCGGCGTTTTGACCCCTCTCGGACAATCTACATAAGCATAGGTTCGAACCATGTTGCACTGCCCAAGAACTGTCGCGCGCAGAATAGTTTTTTCCGGATTCTTTTTTGCCACAGGTGTTACTTCCGCACTGGCCGCCGACCCCACAGGCGATTGGAAAGTGGCCGACGGCGTCGCCAACATTCGCGTAGCACAATGTAACGGCAACATGTGGGGTGCCGTCGCCTGGGAGAAGACGCCGGGTGGCCGCGATGCGAATAATCCGGATGCCTCAAAGCAGAGCCGACCGACACTCGGCATGCCGATCCTGATCAACATGAAGAAGAAACCCGGCGTCGATGCGTGGGAAGGCCAAGTCTACAACGCCAAGGACGGACAATCTTACAGCTCGACCATCAAGCCGATTGGAACCGACCAGCTCGAGATTCAGGGCTGCGTGCTCGGCTTCCTGTGCGGCGGCGAGACCTGGACCCGCGTCGGGCCGCCGATTCCCTCAAGCCCCAGCAACAGCATGGCCAAAGGCGGCGCGCCGAAAAATCCGGCAGGCGCACCGAAGGCTGGCGCCTCGGCGACGGCGCCGGGTCTGACGCCCGCGCCCGGCTCGCCGGCGGCAACCGCCGCGCCGAAGACCACCGGTGCCGTGAACCCGGCGCCGGGTCAAAAGTCCGTTGCCGGCCAGAAGCAGGCGGCCGCCGATACCGTCGGCGATATCTGCCTACTCCCCGATATCGCGCGGTTTGCCCATTAGCGCAGGCTGAAACAGCAGCACCGCCGCCAGCGTGGTGATGAGCGACAGCGCCAGCAATTTACCCATGCTGGCGGTGCCGGGATGACTGGATAGCCACAGGCTTCCGAAAGCCGTGGCGGTCGTCAGCGCGCTGAAGAAGATCGCGCGCGTCAGGCTGGTCTGCAGCAGGTTGGTTCTGCCCGAGCGCCATGCCGTCACGTAGTAGATCTTGAAGGCGACGCCGATGCCGAGCATCAGCGGCCACGCGACGATGTTGGCGAAATTGAGCGGCAGCCCGATCAGCACGCAGATCTCCATCGTCACCGCGCCGGCCACCAGCAGCGGCACCAGCGTCAGCAGCACGTCGGTGACCCGCCGCAGCGCCAGCCAGAGCAGCACGCTGATCACGATCAGCGCCCAGATGCCGGCGTGGATGAATGCCTTGACGACGGTATCGCCGGATTTGAGAATCGAGACCGGTCCGCCGATCGCAGTCGGCTCGGCGGCGAGAACCGCATCGGCAAACTTGCGCAGGACTTCATTGTCGTTCGGATCACCCTTCGGCAGCGCCTCGACGCGCATCAGGCCGTCCTTGGTCTTCCAGCTGCTCACGAGTTCGGGCGGCAACGTCTTCAACGTGACCGGCTGGGCCTGCATCGTGTTCTTGAGTTGGTCGAAGGTTATCTTGAGCGGGATGACGAAAACACTCTGCGCCTTGTCGCGGACCGCTTGCGTTGATTCGGCCAGCTTCGCCAGCGCATCGGCCAGCCGCCGTGCCGCGACCGCGCCCGGGCCTTTGCCGTCGCCGGCGGTCTTGCGCAGGTTGTCGACCGAGCTCTTGAGCGCCTCGACGTTCTCGGCATCGGTCGGCGCCGCATCGACGGAATCCGGATTGAGCGCGGGGCCCACCACCTTGGCGGCCTGCGCGATCAGCTTCAGTTTGGCCGGCTGATCCTCCGGCACGAAACTGTCGAGCGACATCACGCGAAGCACTTCCGGTACCTTCTCCAGCTTCGCCTCGATCTTCTTGGCGTCGGCGTCGGAATTCGTCATCACGTTGATGGCGTTGGCGCCGGTGTTCGGATCCTTGCGCAGGTCGAGGAAGGTCGCGATCGACTCCACCTGCGAGTTGCGCAGATTGATCGGGTTGAAGTCGAACTTCATGAAATAGAGCAGCGGCAGACCGGCCAGCGAGACCAAAATCGTGCCGACGATGATGACGACGCGATGCCGCTCGAGAAAGTCGTCGACCGGCGCCAGGAAGGCATAGCCGACCGGCTCGCTTTCACCGGGAGGATTGAGCAGCGTCAGCAGCGCCGGCAACGTCGTGATGCTGGTGAGGAACGCCACCAGCATGCCGGCGCCGGCGATCTTGCCGAGTTCGGAAATGCCCTTGTAGTCGGTCGGCAGGAAGCACAGGAAACCGGCGGCGGTCGCCATCGCCGCGAGCGACAGCGGGACGGCCGAGCGGCGGGCCGCGCTCTCCAGCGCGAGCACCAGATCATCGTTCTTGAAGCGCTCCGAACGGTAGCGGACGCTGAACTGGATGCCGAAATCCACGCCGAGGCCGACGAACAGCACGGCGAACGCGACCGACAGCAGATTGAGCGAACCCACCATCATCAGGCCGACCGCGGTGGTGATGGCAAGGCCGACGAACAGGTTCACGAACACGGCGAAGATGATCTTGCCTGAATGCAGCGCCATCCAGAGGATCACGAGCACGATCACGACGGTGCCGATGCCGTTGACGATCGCGCCATCCTGGACGGTGGCGTATTCCTCATTGGCGATCGGAACCGGTCCGGTCAGGCGCACGCGCGCGCCATACTCGCCCGCGAAATTCAGCTCCTTGGCCGCCTGCCGGATCGCGTCCGTGGCGTCCTTGCCGGGCTCGAGCGCGTTGTAATCGAGCTTCGGCTTGAACTCGATGAAGGCGCGCTTGTCGGAATCGCCGAGCGGCTTGTCGCTGACGAGTTCGCGCCACGAGAACGTCGCCGTTCCCTTGCTCAGGATGTTCTCGACGGTCTGCGAGATCAGGTTGAAGGGCCGTTCCGTGTTGTCGAGCTTGACCTGGCCGCGCTTGATGCCGGCAAGGCCGGTTTCCAGCGCGCCGGTCAAACCGCGGATCGACGGATCACCGGCCATGATTTCGATCAGCGGGGCGGCGGCTTCGAGCTGGCCGGCGACCTTGCCGACCTCCTCCACGGGCAGGAACAACAGCCCGTTCTTCTCGAAGAACTCGCCGGAACCGAGCGGCTGAACCGATTCGAAATTCTTGGCATCGCCCGCAAGCTTGTCGGCCAGCGCCTTGGCGGCGGCACTGGTGAGTTCGGGGGTCGGGGCCTCGACGACGGCCAAAATCAGCTTTTCGCGATCGAACGCCTTCTCAAACTGGTTGTCGCGCTTGCGCCAGTCCAGGTCGGGCGAAATCAGCGTGTTGATGTCGGTGTTGATGGAGAAGTTGCGAGCCGCATAGAAGCCCGCGCCAATCGCGAGGAGCAGCGAGACGACGACGATGAGGGTGGCAAACCGCGTGCACGTTCTAACAATTGAGACAACCAGGCTGGTCAGCACATCATTTCTTTCTAAGTCTTAATAGGGAGCTTGCCGAAAACGTCCGCTGTCTAGCGGAGTTCCCGGGGGCGATCTACATCGGGCGATCGATTGTTGTGGTTACTGTCAGAGAGGCCCGCTCAGAGAAGGCAAAACGGGCCGAAATGGCATTGAGAAACCCCATATAGACGCCCAGTGCGGGCAAGAAAGTGACGAAACGGTGAGGTATGGCACTTAATTCAGGTATTATGATACTTCGGTCGACCCCAAGCCGAACACGGCCTTTTGCCTTCCGGCTTTTCTAGATGCTAATTTTTTGACACAAAGCCCTGTGCTTCCATGTGCTTGGGTGGATTACCCCCGGAACGGTGGTGCGGTTATTGCAGTTTGTTCGGCCGGGCCCGGCAGGACTGGCTGGACGAAGTCGTTTGAATGAATTTGGTGCAACTTGGGTAATGAGCGTCCCATGGAAGTATATCTTGCGCAGCCCCGCGGATTTTGCGCGGGCGTCGTGCGTGCCATCGAGATCGTCGAGCGCGCGCTGCAGAAATACGGTCCGCCGGTCTATGTCCGTCACGAGATCGTGCATAACAAATACGTGGTCGAAAGCCTGAAGAACAAGGGCGCGATCTTCGTCGAGGACCTGTCGGAAGTTCCCCCGCTCGCGGTTACCGTGTTCAGCGCCCATGGCGTGGCCCGCAGCGTCGAGGAGGAGGCTGCCGCCCGCGGCCTGCCCGTCCTCAATGCCACCTGCCCCCTCGTCACCAAAGTCCACAATCAGGGCAAACGGTATATGTCGAAGGGCCGGGCCCTGATTCTGATCGGCCATGCCGGCCACCCCGAGGTCGAGGGAACCATGGGTCAGGTTCCCGGGACGGTCCTTTTGGTCCAGAACGTCGACGACGTGGCCTCCCTGACGCTCCCGGTCGACACCCCGGTGGCCTATATTACCCAGACCACCCTCAGCGTTGACGACACAAAAGACATAATTGCGGCCCTCCAGGCCCGTTTTACAGATATTCAAGGCCCCGACATCCGGGATATCTGCTATGCGACACAGAACCGCCAATCTGCGGTAAGGGACCTGAGCAAGCTGGTGGACGTCATTTTGGTGGTGGGGGCCGCCAATAGTTCCAACTCAAACAGGCTTCGCGAAATCGGCACCGAGGTCGGGGTCGCGAGTTATCTCATTGCCGATGGCAGCGAGTTGAACCCTGATTGGCTGAAGGATGCGAAAGCCGTCGGCATTACGGCGGGCGCCTCGGCGCCCGAAGTTTTGGTCGACGACGTGATCGAGGCTTTGAGGCGTATCGGACCCGTCACGGTGTCGGTGCTTCCTGGGAGGGAAGAAAATATCGAGTTCCGGCTTCCAGCCGAACTGACTGCGGGCTGATCCATTCACGAGTTATGACGACTAAGGTCCAGAAAGAAATCCTGTAATGGCAATACCATTCTTCAAGGAGTTGCGTATCGGCGGCTATCTGATCAAGCAGAAGCTGCTTGGCCGGAAGCGCTATCCGCTGGTGCTGATGCTCGAACCGTTGTTCCGCTGCAACCTCGCCTGCGTCGGCTGCGGCAAGATCGACTATCCCGATGCGATCCTCAATCGCCGCATGTCGGCGCAGGAGTGCTGGGACGCGGCCGATGAATGCGGCGCACCGATGGTGGCGATCCCCGGCGGCGAACCGCTGATCCACAAGGAGATCGGCGAAATCGTGCGCGGCCTCGTGGCGCGCAAGAAGTTCGTCTCGCTCTGCACCAACGCGCTGCTGCTGGAAAAGAAGCTCGATCTGTTCGAGCCCTCGCCCTATTTGTTCTTCTCGGTGCATCTGGACGGCCTGAAGGATCACCACGACAAGGCGGTGTCGCAGAAGGGCGTGTTCGACCGCGCGGTTTCGGCGATCAAGGCTGCGAAGGCGCGCGGCTTCACCGTCAACGTCAACGCCACGATCTTCGACGGGCACGCGGCGGAAGAGATCGCCAAGTTCCTCGACTTCACCACCGAACTCGGTGTCGGTGTCTCGATGTCGCCGGGCTACGCCTATGAGCGTGCGCCGGACCAGGAGCACTTCCTCAACCGCACCAAGACCAAGAAGCTGTTCCGCGACGTCTTCGCCCTCGGCAAGGGCAAGAAGTGGAACTTCATGCATTCCGGCCTGTTCCTCGACTTCCTGGCCGGCAACCAGAGCTACGAATGCACCCCGTGGGGCATGCCGGCGCGCAACATTTTCGGCTGGCAGAAGCCCTGCTACCTGCTAGGCGAGGGCTACACCAAGACCTTCAAGGAATTGATGGAGACCACCGACTGGGAGACCTACGGCACCGGCAAGTACGAGAAGTGCGCCGACTGCATGGCGCATTGCGGCTATGAGCCGACCGCCGCCAATGCCGCGCTGGTCAATCCGTTGAAGGCGATGTGGGTGGCGCTGCGCGGCGTCCGGACATCAGGTCCGATGGCGCCGGAGATCAACCTCGATAAACAGCGTCCGGCGCAGTACATCTTCTCATCGGAAGTGCAGAAGCGCCTGTCGGAGATCCGCAAGGACGAGGCGGCTGCCGCCGCCGCCAAGCAGCAGAAGGCCTCCACGGCCGCTTGAAGCCTGCCGAGAGTGCAACGCGGCTTGTCCGCGTTGCGTGAGTGCTGAGAATCAAAAGAGCACAAAACAAAATGCCGTCGTGTTGCGACGGCATTTTTCGTTGCAGCAGACTATTTCAGCGGTCGTCAGGCGTTGGCCGCGGCCAGCCCCTCGCCGCCGGAGATGAAGCCGCGGCAGCCGCGCAGCGAACGCAGCGCACGATTGAAATCGATGCCCGTGGACACCAGCGCGCGCAGCGTTCTCGGATTGCGCGCGACGCCGCGCAGTATCTTGCGCAGGTCGATATCGCCGTTCGGCTTGATCGCACTCTTGGCCAAAGCCGGCAGCGCGCGGCTGGCAGGATCGGAGATGACGCGCAGTGCCGCGAACGGAATGCCTGCCTTGGCCGCATAGGCCGCCGCGATATGGCTTTCCATGTCGACCGCCGCAGCCCCCGTCTCCGAATGCAGCGCGGCCTTGCAGGCGGTCGCCGCAATGACCTGCTCCACTCCGGCCAGACCGCCGCGAATCACGCGCCGCCGCCGCAGCGCGGCGCTGGCAATCACTTCCTCGTTGAGCGCCAGACCGGCCAGAAAACGTGTATCGCCGGCCAGAACCTCGGTCGCGACCACGACATCGCCCGACTTCAGCGACGGATCGAGCCCGCCGGCGACGCCGAAAGAGATGACGCCCCTGAATGTCGATGAATCCAGTGTTGCGAGCAGCGCGCGCAATTGCTGCGGATCGCTACTGCTGCAGATCACGATCATGCCTGGACCGGCCGCAATGCGGGCCTCTTGTACCAAGCCTGTAACGATCAAAACCGGCCGCGGATCAATTTGATTGAGATCACCCGAATTGAGATCACTCGAATTGTCCACGATCGCGGCGGCCCCCGCCCCCCAAGTCACATCCCGACCCCTACCACCCTGCTGTTGGTGCTTCTCAAATTCCGATACCGCGCCATCGCCCAGAGCGGAAAGAACTTCGAGTAGCCATGATAACGCAAATAAAACACCCGCGGAAACCCCGTAGCCGTGTAGCGCGGCTCATCCCACAGCCCTTTTTCGGTCTGTGTGGTTTTTAGGTACTCCACACCGCGCGCAACTGCCGGGTTCCCGACTTCACCCACTGCCATCAATCCAAGCAAGGCCCATGCCGTTTGCGAGGAGGTCGATGGTGCGGCCTCGAATCCCCTGTAGTCCAGCCGGTAGCTGACCGCATCTTCGCCCCAGCCGCCGTCCTGATTCTGAATCGATAGCAGCCAATCGACCGCCTTGCGAATCATTGGGTCCTGATGGTCGACACCTGCGACATTTAGCGCACAGAGCACCGACCAGGTGCCGTAGATGTAATTCAGCCCCCAGCGACCGTACCACGAGCCTTCGGCAAGTTGGGTGCGGCGCAGATAGTCGATGCCGTCGGCAACAGCCTTGCTGGTTGCGGCGGTTTCGCCGAGTTGCGCCAGCATCGAGACGCAGCGCGCGGTGACATCCTCGGTCGGCGGATCGAGCAGCGCGCCGTGGTCGGAGAACGGGATGTTGTTGAGATAATATTCGAGATTGTTGACGTCGAAGGCAGCCCAGCCGCCATCGCGGCTCTGCATGCCCTCGATCCACTCGCGGCCGCGCGCGATCGCGGTATCATACTCGTTGCTTCCGGACTGCCGACGCGTGCGGTCCATGGCCATGACGACAACAGCGGTGTCGTCGAGATCGGGATAATGCGCATTGTTGTACTGGAACGCCCAGCCACCCGGCCGCACATCGGGCGCCTTCACCGCCCAATCGCCCTTGAGGTCGAGCACCTGCAGCGGCTTCAGCCAGTCGAGACCCTGCTTCATTTTTGCGAGCGTTTCTTCGCCGCCGGCCTCAGCCAGTGCGTGGCAGGTGAGCGCCGTGTCCCACACCGGCGACACGCACGGCTGGCAATAGGCCTCGTGCTCGCCGATCACCAGGAGCTTGTCGATGCCTTTGCGGGTGATCGCGCGCGGCGGAAAATCCGGTCCCTTGCCGAGCGCCTCGTACATCATGACGATGTTGGCCATCGGCGGATAGATCGCGCCCATGCCGTCTTCGCCGTTCAACCGCTCGTCGATAAAGGCAAGTGCCGCATCGATCGCGCGGGCACGAAACTTCTTCGGAAACATCGGTTCGACGACCCGCAGGACGGCGTCGAGGCTGCGAAACAGCAGGAACCAGCCCGTGCTTTGATGCGGCGCCTTCGCCGTCATGCCGACCGACTTCGGATCCTGCAGGAACAATTCGTCGATCCCGACACCTTTCGGATTCTTCGCCAGCGGCTTCAGCGCCGCCATCACCATCAGCGGCACGATCGTGGTGCGCGCCCAGTAGGAGATCTTGTTGATATGGAACGGCGACCACATCGGCAGCAGCATGATCTCGATCGGCAGCACCGGTACCGCGCGCCATGTCACCACGCCGTAGAAAGCCAGCAGGAAGCGAGTGAACACGTTGACTTTGGCGGCCCCGCCGCGCGAACGGATCGCCTCGCGCGCCCGCACCATATGCGGCGCATCGACGGAATCGCCGATCATCTTCAGCGCGAAGTAGGACTTCACGCTGGCGCTCATGTCGAACGCACCGTCCTGCACCAGCGGCCAGCCGCCATGATTGCCTTGCGTGCGCCTGATATAGTTGGCGATCTTGGCTTCGAGTTCGCTATCGACGGGCTCGGCGAGATAGTGGCGCAGCAGCACATATTCCGACGGGATCGTGCTGTCGGCTTCCAGCTCGAATATCCAGTGCCCGTCGGATTGCCGATAGCCGAGCAGCGCCTGCGTCGCCGAGGAGATCGATTTCTCCAGGGCGACGGGATCGACTGCCGCGATGGGGTCGGCTGCCGCGACGGGATCGGCAACAACGCTGTGATCGACGGAAGACATTTCGTCAGACATCCCTCTGTTCGCGATCGCGCACCGTAAATCCGGTCACGCGCTCATCCAGTCAGGCCATCATGCTCTGGCCAGAACCAGATCGGCCGCGCGGTCACCCGACCGCACCGATCCCTCGATGGTTGCCGGCAACCCCGTATCAGTCCAGTCGCCGGCGAGAAACAGGTTTTTGTAAGCGGTGACCGGGCCCGGCCGCAGCGCGTTCTGCTCCGGCGTCGCCTCGAATGTAGCACGGCGTTCGCGCACGATCTGCCAGGGGGGCAGTTCGCCCTGCACGCCACCTGCCTTGCAGACGTCGCGCCAGATCGCCTGCGCGAGTTCTTCACGGGGCATATCGACCAAACGGTCGCCATTGCTGATGGTGACCGACAGGCGCTGCGGGAATGCAAACAGCCATTCCACCAATCCACCGACGACGCCAAGGATCGGCGGCGCATCCCTTGGCGGATCGAAGCGGAAATGCGCATTGACGATGGCGCGAAATTTCGTCGGCGTCTTGAGACCCGGCAGCAACGACGCGGCGGGACGCGGCGGAACGGCGAGCACCACGACATCGTCAGGCGCCAGCGCAATCGCGTCGTCGCCGAACTTCAGTGCGCCGACATGGCTGCCGTTCATCGCGAATTCGCGCAGCTCATGCCCGAGCTGAACGCTGGCGCCCTTGTCCTGCAGCAGCTTGATCGCAGGTTCGATCAGCACCGAACTTAAGCCCTCGCGGGCGATCAGCGGCCGGCAGGCCTGGCCGCCGGCGAGCAGCGTTTCACGGACGATCGCGCCGGCGAGCCCCGCCGAACCCTCCGGCGGATCGACGTTGAGCGCGGCCAACAGCAATGGCTGCACCAGCCGCTGGTACAGCGTGCCCTCGCAGGGGATCGACTTGCCGACCAGTTTGTCCGCCCCTGCCCAGATCAGAGGCATCAGCGCGAGATAATCGCGCAAGGACGTGTCGGGCACCCGTCGCGCCTCGTCGAACACCCACAGCGGCAGCCGGCCATCACCGAGATCGAGCTGCCAGCGCTGGCCGGTCGAGACGTCGCAGAAAGGAAACTGCGCGCGCTTCGGTCCGACCAGTCCCGCCTCGGTGCCGATCGAGCGCGCATAGGCCAGCGCATGGCTGTTGCCCGACAACAGCAGGTGATTGCCATTGTCGATCATCAAGTTGGTGGCGGCGTCGAAATAGGAACGGCAACGGCCGCCGGTCGTTTGCGTGGCCTCGTGGACGCACACCCTGTAATTGGCGTTCGCCAGGCGGACGGCGGCGGAGAGGCCGGAAATGCCGGCGCCGATGATGTGAGCGGTTTTTTGCATCAGATGATCGCGTAACGGAGAAGGATGCCGATCTTGGCCATCTTGGTGACGCGGACCGGCGCGCGCGGCGCGGCAAAGCCCCGCTCCAGCAACAGCTCGAGGATGGCGCGGTAATATTTCGACATGATCCGGGGCGCACGCACCTTGCGCCGCGAATTGCGCTTCATGATCTCGTCGGCTTTCTCGAAATACGCCTTGGCCCGTTCCGCCAGCGGCTGGCAGACTTTCGGCAATGCGCGTTCGACGATCACCCTCTGCGGGTCGTTGCTTGTGATCCCGGCATGCAGCAGGGCTTCGCGCGGCAGATACAGACGGCCGAGGGTGGCGTCTTCATCGATGTCGCGCAGGATGTTGGTCAATTGCAGCGCGCGGCCAAGATGATGCGCGAGCTCGACGCCGTCATTCTCCGGAAGGCCGAACACCCGTACCGACAAACGCCCGACGGCGCTCGCGACGCGGTCGCAATAAAGGTCGAGCGTTGCGAAATCCGGCGCACGGATGTCCTGCGGCACGTCCATTTCCATGCCGTCGACGACGGCCAGAAAATCCTCGCGCTTGAGACCGAAGGTCCGCACCGGGGCGACGTAGTCCTGCAGACGTGCCGGCGGACGGCCCCGATAGAGCGCGTCGATGTCATCACGCCATTGCTGGAGGCCGGCGAGCCGTTCGCTCCGCGGTTCGTGGGAATCGGCGATGTCGTCGACCTGCCGGCAGAAACTGTAGATCAGGAACATCGCCTCGCGCTGGTCGCGCGGCAGGATGCGCATCGCGGCATAGAACGAACTGCCGGACGCGGTGGTGCCGTAACTCGCGTTGGCCGCCGCCGTCTCTGATGTCATGCGCCGGCCGCCGGTTTCGACACGGGCCGCCGGCCCACCGCGCGACGCGCAATCTCGCCGGCGACACCGCCGAGGCTTTGCGCCAGCAATTCGAGCGGACTGAGATGCACGCGCTCAGCGAGGGGATCGCGCACCTTCAGCAGGCCTACGATCTTGTCGGCAAAGGCCTGGATCACCGAGATCTCGAGGCCGAGGCGGAAATCCTTCACTTCGGCCGCCAGCGACTTGCTTTCGTTGAGCACGGTCTCGGTCCGCACCGCCAGCGCCTGCAGGCACTCCAGCAAAGCGGGCGGCGACTTCGCCTCGCCCAGCATCTCGACCGTAGCACCGGCGGCTGCGAGCGCGTCGCGCGGCAGGTAGACGCGGTTGAGGTCGCGAAAATCCTTGGCGCAGTCCTGCAGATGGTTGTTGATCTGCAGGCCGGCGCACAGCGCATCGGAAGCAGCCCAGGTCGAGGTGCTCTCGCCGTGGACGTCGAGCATGAAGCGGCCGACCGGCATCGCCGAGTAGCGGCAATAATGGATCACGTCGTCCCAGTTCTCGTAACGCAGCTTGGTGACGTCCATCCGGAACGCAATCAGCACGTCGAGCGCGTGGCGCGGTGGCATCTCGCGCGCGGCGAGCGCACGGCGCAGGCTGACCGCCTCCTTCTGGGTGTCGCCCCTGCCGAGCAACTCCGCTTCAAGGAGGTCGAGCAGCCTCAGCTTCTCGTCCGCCGGCAGCGTCGCGTGATCGGCGATGTCGTCGGCCGTCCTGACGAAATTGTAGAAGCTGAGAATCAGCGCCCGGTGACGCGGATGAATGATCCACGACGCGACCGGAAAGTTCTCGTCACGGTGGGTTTTTCCGGATCGCAGTTCGCTCGCGCTGGTCATCAAAAGCTGGCTACATTGGTCCAAATGGCGGCACGCGCCGATATCAGGCGCATGCGACGGATCGCGAGCCCCATATAGGGGAATACGCCGCCAAAACCAATGCTATCTGGGGCATCAAGCCCATGCCGCCGCTCCCGGCAAATACGCCGGAAACGGGCCTTGTACGACGGTTAACCGATCCGGACGGGGGTTATTGCCCGTGGCTTTTCAGCACCTGGTCGCAGGCCGCCGTGATCTTCGGACGATTTTGCTGCAGGCAGGCCAGGATGGTGAAATCGCCCTGATCGATCACGGCGCGGCAAAAGCGCTGCACGTCACGGGCGCAAGCCTTTTGCTCTTCCGGCGTTCCACTGCGCTGTTGCTGGGCGAAGGCATCCGATGACACCGCTATCGACAATAAAGAGAGAGCCAGGAAAAGTTTACGCATCGTATTCCTTCATTTCGGCAGCAAGAAATCCTGTTCCCGAATCGTGTTTCGGCATCGCCGGGACGGATTTGTTTGAAGACGCCGCGTAGCGCAGCAATGAGCCGACGACAAGCGCTGGTAAATGCGGCCAAATTTGCGGCGCTGGTGCCTATCGATTAACCAATTGATATATCACGTTTATTCACGGCATAACTTTCTTCTTGATTGGCTGTTGCGGACAGGCCCTCGCGAAGCTAGATGCTGCCAACGAAGCTCAACGGATATTTTTTGATTCCGTGCGTGAAAATGCCGCCTTTCGGGGCGCTATCGCCGCAAGTGGCATTTTGTCATTTGAACCTAACATATCGCGGGAACACTAAATCTTCGATGTGGGCGAGACGTGTCTTTGAAAGAGCGTCTATTTTGATGGGAAAATCACAATGAAAATGTTTGGTTCCAGTCTGTTTGGTCAGGCTCTCACGGCCGTTGGCGTTGGCGCCGCGCTGATGTTGTCAGTCTCCGCAGGCTACACGCAGGCGGGAGGCCCGTTTGCCGGTTTTGACGGAAATTGGGCCGGCGCAGGCACGGTCGCGCTGTCCAACGGCACCACCGAAAACATCCGTTGCAAGGCCGACTACAAGGTCAACGCCAACGGGCTCGGCCTGAAGCAGAACCTGAACTGCGCCAGCGACAGCTACAAATTCGTTCTCTCCAGCGACGTCACCAGCCAGGGTGACCGCATCTCCGGCAACTGGAGTGAGAAGAGCCGCAACATCTTCGGCAATCTGCAGGGCACCGCGGGCGGCGGACAGATCGACGTGTTCGTCGAGGCGTCCGGATTTGCGGCCAATTTGAACTTGCGGACCAACGGCACCAAGCAGATCGTGCAGATCAGTTCCAAGGGCGAAATCCGCGGCGTCAACATCACGCTGACGAAGACCTGATCGAGCGGTCTCTTAGGTAAAAGAGCCAGGTTCTGCTGATCAGAACCTGGCTCTTTTTCGTGTAGACGGCTTTTTGCAAAAGCGGCCGATCGGCTACTTTGCCGGCTTGGCGTGAGCGCCGGTGACGCGGATCCTGTCCGACAGGTTGATCAGGAACATCGACGTCGGCCGCAGGATGAAGAGATCCGCGACCAGTGCTGCGACCATCGAGAACGCGCTGAGCCAGCCGAACAGGCGCAGCGACGGCAGGTCGGAAAACACCGTCACGACGAGGCCGCAGGCCAGCACCACCGTGGTCAGGATCAGCGCCGGGCCGACCAGCACGGTGGCGCGTTCCACCGCCAGTTCCGGACTGATGCCGGGCTTCGACTCCAGCCGCAGCCGGTTCAGGAAGTGGATCGTCGCACTGAGACCGAGGCCGAACGACACCGTCAGCGCCACCACGCTGGCGAATTGCAGTCCCTCCCCGAGCAGCCACAGCACGGTGCCCGATGCCACCACCGGGAAAATCCCCGGCAGGATGCAGGAGAACATCACCACCACCGAGCGGAACGCGAGGCCAATGAAGATCGCGACCAGCAGGAATTCGATGGTGAGGCCGTGGTTGAGCTTCTGGATCATGTTGGCGCTGTTGCGCGCGGCGATGGCCGACAGACCGGTCACCGCGATCTCATAGCCCGGATGCTCGGCGCGCACCTTGTTGAGCGCCGCGTCGAGCTTGTCGACCACGGGAAGAATCTCGCTGGAATCGAGATCGGGAACGCGGCCCGACACCACTACGGCGTCCTGATCGGCCGAGATGAAGCGCCGCACCAGATGTTCAGGAATCACGCTGACATATTCCTTGAGCGTCGCGACATCGCTGCTGCCGGCCTTTTCGGCCAGCCAGCGGCGCAGCGTTTCCAGCGACCAGACGTTGCCGACGCCGGCCGCCGTTTCCACCATGGAATGGACATCGGCGATCGTCTTCAGGGTGTCCGCCGAATAGAGCGAGGCGCCTTTAGGGAATTCGATCAGCACGTCGATCGGGTTCGCGCCGGTGAGCTTGGCATCGAGACGGCTCGACGCCGCCACCGCCTGGCGTTTGTCAGGCACCTGGTCGGCAAGACGATAACGCGGCTCCAGCGTGGCGTAGATGTAGCCGAGGCCGGCGACCAGGATCACCGCGAGCAGGCTGAACAAGCCGGGGCGGCCGACCATGCGCACGGCGATCCAGTAACAGAAATTGCGCAGCGCCTGAACGCCGGCGTCGGCACCCTGGAATTTCACCGCCATGATCTTTTCGTTGCGCACCAGAAGCACGCCGAACGCGGGCACCAGCGACAGCACCGCGATCAGCGCGATGATGGTGGCGGCGAGCCCGGCCTCGCCGAACTTGCGGATCAGCTCGGAGTCGGAGAATTGCAGGGCGATGAACGAGATGCCCGCGGTGCCATGGGTGAGCACGCAGGCCGGCCCCACCACCAGCACGGCGTTCTTGAAGGCGGTGTATTTGTCCTGTCCCGCGATCAGCCGGTCGCGCGCGGCGAAGGTCAACTGCATCGAATCGGAGAAGCTGATCACCATGATGAGCGGCGTCATCACGTTGAGGAACATGTTGAGATTGAATCCGGCCCAGCCGAGACCGCCGAGCGCGAGCAGGATCGCGATGATCGGCGGGAACGCCGCGATGATCATGAACGATATCTTGCGGAAGAAGATGATCGCGATGATGCAGCCGGCCAGGATGCCGAGGATGTTGTAGGTCAGCCCGTCGCGCTTGACCGCGTTGCGGATCTCGAGCTGCATGACCGGAACCCCGGACAGCTGCGCGTTGAGCCCGCTGCCGGCGAGATCGTCGGCCATGATCTTGCGGATATCGGCGATCACCCTGGAGAGGTCTTTGCTGGCGACGATCGATGGTTCGAGCGACAGCACCATCAGCGCCAGCGTGCCGTCCTCGGACAGCAGCTTGCCGCGAATGATCTCGTTGGTCTTCACGGTCTCGACGAATTTGTCGTAGGCCGCGCCTTCCGGCAGTTCAGAGGGGAACAGCGCCGCCGGCAGCTTGCCGCGCTCCGGCGCCTGACGCGCCGAAAACAGCGAGACCAGGCCGCGCACGCCATCGACCAGTTGCAGGTCGGTGACCATGTCACGGATCTTCTCGAGATTGGGCCGCGCCATCAGCGCCTTGCCTTCGACCACCACCAGCACGTCGAACTCGGTCGCCGGGAAGCGCTTGGTGACGGCTTCGTACTGCTTGTAGTCCTTGGAATCGGAGCGGAACAGCTGGCTCAGCGAATCGTCGATCTTGATGCGCTGGATGCCGAAGATCGCCGCGATCATCAGGGCGGCCAGGATGAGGCAGGACAGGATGGGCGCCTTGACCGCGATCAGCCCCATGCGCTCGAGACCGAAGGCGATGCTCTGCCCGGGCGGCGGCGGCTCCTCGATCTCCTCGACATGGACCCGACTTTCGGTGTTCTTTTCGAGCATACCCTGTCCAGTTCTCACGTCGGCTTGAATTGTAGTTTGGGTTGCGGGCGCGGATGCGGCTCAGTCAGCCCCATATCTGATTGGCGCTGATTGGCGCTAGCCCTTGAAATCACGCGGTAAATTAACCGCCGCCGTTTTACAGGCCCGGACCGCATACGGCAAGCGCGCGGCGGGGGTCAAATCGCCGTGCAGATCACGAAAACCACCGCTAAGTCTCTGATTTGTCACACTCGAACCAACCAGCGCCGATCCGCGCCGGTGCCGCGCCACCGCTTTCATCTTTTAGTGCGACGCCCGTGACTTGCCGGGCCAGCCCCTCGCGCACCAGCCAGGCGATCTTGAAAGCGGCTTCATCATAGCTCAGGCCCGCGCCGTGGATGTTGGAGACGCAGTTACGATCAGCGTCGGTGAGGCCGATGCGCGGCGCGAAGGTCAGATAGGCCCCGAGGCTGTCCGGTGCCGACAGGCCCGGCCGCTCGCCGATCAGCATCAGGACCATCAGTACGCCGAACATGGCGCCGATCTCGTCCCCCAGCGCCACACGCGCGCCGGAGGCGACCGCGGTACCGCCGGGCTGGACCCCGGCTTCCTGCAATCGCGGAACCAGATGGCGAACCAGTTCGACCGCATGGACATTGACCGCCGCCGGCGACAGGCCGTCGCCGACCACGATGGCCAGCTGGCACGGGCCACCGCTTCGATCGGCCAGCGCGCGTTGCGAGGCCGGATCGAGCATGCGTCCGAGATCGGGGCGGCGCAGATAATCGCGCCGGTTGCGCGCCTGGCTGGACAGGAGAACCGGCGCCAGTCCAAGGCTGGCCAATTCCTCGACGAGACGCGACGTGTCGAAGGCGCCATGAACCGCATCGCGGGCCCGTGCGTGGTCGAGGGTGAAAGCAAGCAGCGCATCGGTCGGCATGCTGGCGCCAGCCCGGCCAAGCCCGACGCGCGCCGGCGTGAGCTCCCGCAGATCGCTCAACGAACGGGACGACGGCGCCGGCGTTTTCATATCGGTGTTACTCGGCAGGAACCGAGGCCTCGCGCAGCCGGATCGAATAGTTCGATGCGCTCTGCTGACCGCCGGAGGCTGCACGCGCGAACAGGATCAGATGATGCGCGATCATCGCCGAACCGATCAGGCCCTCGATGTCGCCCTGCCGCAGCCGCCGCAGCGCGAATTTCCAGAACGCCTTCCGGTAGTCGCCGAGCACCCCGACTTTCCAGAAGATGTTGCGCAGCATGATCAGGCCGCGCCGGATATTGGCCCAGCTCTTCATCTCCGGGCTGACAGGCCTTTTGAGCCGGTTGGCGTAGGTGTATTCGCACTGATACTGATAGCGCGCGAACAGCCGCGCGGGTTCATAGGCGAATTCCATGCATTTGCGCCATGAACTGACCACCTGATCGTAGGGCAGCAGGAAATCGACATTGGAGTCGCGGCTGTCGTCCTCCTCGAGCAGCCGGCCTTCCTTTTGCAGGCGATCCCACAGCGGTGTCTTCGGCAGCGCCTGCAGCAGATTGATCGTCAGCAGCGGAATCCGGGATTCATCGACAAAGGCCAGCAACGCGTCGGCGGTCTCGGGCTTGTCGGTATCGAGACCCATGATGATGCCGGAGACGACCTCCATGCCATAGGAATTGATGGTGTGGATGCCTTCCAGGATCGGGACCATCATGTTGTGGTCCTTGTGCATCGCCTTCAGCGCGTCGGGATCGGGTGTCTCGATGCCGCAGAACACGGTGACGAAGAAGGCCTCGTGCATCAGCTTGAGGATCTCGGGCCGCTTGGCGATGTTCAGCGTCGCCTCGCACGCGAGCCGCGTGATGTAGCCGGTTCGCTTCTGCCATTCGACAAGATGCGGCAGCAGGTCGAGCGCCGCCTTGCGGTTGCCGATGAAATTGTCATCGACGAAATACACCGTGTCGGTCATTCCACATTCGCGCAGCCTGTCGAGTTCGGCGACGATCTGCTGCGGCGTCTTGATGCGTGGATTGCGCCCATAGAGGCCGGGGATGTCGCAGAACTCGCACTGATAGGGACAGCCGCTCGAATACTGGATACTGCCGAGGAGATATTTTCTGATCTCGGCGAGTTCATACGCCGGAATCGGAAACTCCGTCATCGCGAGGCGGTCGGCGGTCTTCAGCACCACCTGCTGCTCAGGCCGCGACGGGTCGCGCGCCAGCCGCGCGATCAAATCATTGGTCGCGTCGCCGAGTTCGCCGACATGGAGGTAGTCGAACGAGGGATAGTAATCCGGGCAGGCGCTCACCGACGGCCCGCCGATCGCGACCGCGAGGTCGAAGGCATGGGCACGGCGGCAGATGTCGTTCATCTGCTGGCGCTGGATGTGCATGCCGCTGACGAACACTGCTTCCGCCCACTCGAAATCTTCTTGGGTGGCGGGGCGGAGGTTTTCGTCGACGAAACGGACCGGCCAGTTGGCCGGCAAATAGGCCGCGATCAGCAGCAACCCCTGCGGTGGCATGAAAGCCTGCACGCCGTCGGTCAGAGGATAGGCGTATTCGAACGTGCCAAAAGATGACGTGTATCGGGGGAAGACACACAGGATGCGCCGTGCCGTCTCAATGCCTTCAGCTCTCATCAAACTTCCTCAGCCAAAGCCCTATCGCAAATTTAAGCACGTCATTGAAGGGTGGGCCAGAAATTCTTCAAGATTGTGGCGGCCCCTTATAACGCGCTGGCGGCCCGAAGGTTGCGTGACAGGTTAGTCACCGGCGCGCCCGGACGGTTCAAGCGATCAGCCGTGACGCAAATTCGGGTAGCAGGCCCGCGTCGCCCGCAAGGCGGAAATCGGGGCCGGCAAGCCCGCTGCGCAGCAGCCAGTCGTCGAATTCGGGCGCCCGCTTCAGTCCGAACAGGTCCCGGACATAGAGCGCGTCGTGGAATGAGGTGGACTGATAGTTCAGCATCACGTCATCCGCGCCCGGCACCCCCATGATGAAGGTAACACCGGCGGCCGCCAGCAGCGTCAAGAGATTGTCCATGTCGTCCTGATCGGCCTCGGCGTGGTTGGTGTAGCAAACGTCGACTCCGAGCGGCAGGCCGAGCAGCTTGCCGCAGAAATGGTCCTCCAGCCCGGCGCGGATGATCTCCTTGCCGTCATACAGGTATTCCGGGCCGATAAAGCCGACCACGCTGTTGACCAGCAAGGGATCGAAGGCGCGTGCCACAGCATAGGCCCGCGCTTCCAGGGTCTGCTGATCGACATTGTGATGGGCGCCCGCCGACAGCGCCGAGCCCTGCCCGGTCTCGAAATACATCACATTGTCGCCGACGGTGCCGCGGCGTAGCGATAACCCGGCCTGCTGCGCCTCCCGTAACAGCGCCAGATCGACGCCAAAGCTGCGGTTGGCGGCCTCGGTCCCTGCAATCGACTGGAATACGAGATCGACGGGCGCGCCCTGCCCGATCAGCCCGAGCGTGGTGGTGACATGGGTGAGCACGCAGCCCTGGGTCGGGATCTGCAGCCGCGCGATCACACCGTCGAGCAGGCGCACGAGCTCGCCGATCACGGCCGGATCGTCGCTCGCCGGGTTGATGCCGATACAGGCATCGCCCGATCCGAGCAGGATGCCGTCAAGGATCGAGGCGGTGATGCCCCTGGCGTCGTCAAAGGGATGGTTGGGCTGCAGGCGGACGCTCATCCGGCCCTTCAGGCCAATGGTGTTGCGAAAGGCCGTCGTCACGGCGCATTTTTTCGCGACCAGTATGAGATCCTGGTTGCGCATCAATTTGGACACGGCCGCCGCCATTTCCGGCGTGATCCCGCGCGATATCTGCTGCAGCACCGCGGAGGTCGCAGCGTCCGAGAGCAGCCAGTCGCGAAAACCGCCGACCGTCAGCGACGAGATGGCGGCAAAGCCCGCCGCGTCATGGCTATCGACGATCAGCCGGGTGACCTCGTCGTCCTCGTAAGGCACCACCATTTCTTGGAGGAACTGCTTGAGCGGGACATTCGCGAGCGCCATCCGCGCCGCAATCATCTGCTGGGCGCTGTCGGCAGCAATGCCGGCGAGGCGATCGCCGGAACGCGGCGGCGTCGCCTTGGCGAGCAGGTCGCGCAAATCATCGAAGACGTAGGAGGTGGCATCGATGGTTTGGCGATAGACCATGCTGATTTTCCTGGCCCTGCTCTTGCTCCACTGTCGTGGCCTAGTTCAGTGTACCGTAATAGCGGCCGAAAAAGCTAATCTCATAGGCGATCGCGGCGGACACGAACAGCTTGTGGAATCTCGGATTGCGCGTGATCGCGGCCACCGCGCACAGCGCCACGAATGCGCCGATCCGCGGGAGATATTCAGGTCCCAGGAAACGTAGATGTTGCTCGCCCTTTATCAAGGTATCGACCACATCGAGCGCTTCCGTCAGGGCAATCAAGCCAAAGAACCAGCGGCGGCGGTCGAGAAAATAGTCCTGATAGCCCTGATAATCATCGAGATCCTGAGGAAAAAGCAGCGCGCTGAGGAAATAGTACATCGACGCGTACACGCAAACGAAGGCATAGAGGCCAAACGTCCATTGCTGCACGAGGCTCAGCCGAAACTCCCACCACCAGAACGTGACCACGTTCAGGAGTGCCCAGGCGACCCAGCCCAGATGAACAGACCAAATCGGGTAGCGGCCGGGATGCTGGATCAAGGTCGCGAGGCCGCTGATCAAGCGGGTGACGCTGAGCCCGAGAATGATGGCGAGCAGCACGCGAACGTGGAGATAGAGATCGACATTGCCCGTCAAGGCAGCAGTTTGAGCCATAAGCCCTCGTCCTCACTCGCAATCGAACCACACGGTGCAGCAGGCCTCCTGCGCACACGATGGTTCCAGACGATGGCTTCTGGGTTTGCGCGTTCACCCGCCTGGGCAAGACGAGCCAGACCGTTTCGTCGCTGCGCTCGCTGTGTAGCTTGATTCGCGCCCCCGGTGTTTGCGGGTCCCCCTGCGTGAGAACACTTCTGCTCGTTTGCGGCAGGTTGGCGCGCCCTCACATCCGTCAGGCGGCTTGCCGCTATGGATGAGCGAGAGCCGCGAGTGGGCTGGCGGCAACACGGGATCACATCGAATCGCACCTCGTCCGTGAGCAACGCTTGGTAAGAAATACACGCTCCGGTCGCAGTGCCGCACCTGACAGACCACCGCGATAACCATTTGAACTTCTTATGTAATAAATTCCAAAAGTTGCAGCCGTGCGAACCTCGCGCGTTAAGACATTCTCCATGAAAACGCTGCACAATTTATAGACGGCCGACGGTGCTCTCACCGGCCTTTGTGGAGTGCCGTTATGGCTGAAATTCTGAAATCCCCCACCTCTGTCCGCAGCATCGCGTCCCGCCTTTCGCTCGCGACCAAGCTGTATTCGATCTTTGCGTTGTTTGCGGTCCTCGTCGCCGCCATTACCGCGTTGTCCGACTACAATACCCGCCAGAACGCCGCGCTCACCGAGGCCGTGGCAACGGCGAGCCGCGCCGCGCAGAATGTCGAGCGCGTCAACTCACTGGTCTATGCCGTGGTGATGGAATCGCGCGGCGTCTACATGTCGACGGAGCCCGCCGTCGTGAAGAAGTACGGCGATGGCTTGCTCAAATTCAACGAAAGCATTCTCGAAGTCGTCCGGAACTGGCAGGCGCTGGTACAGGCCGACGATGCCGAGCAATTCGCCACCTTCAAGAAGCGCATCGAACAATTCGTCGACTTCCGCAAGGAACTGGTTCGGCGCGGCGTGGAAATCGGCGCTGCCGCTGGCCGCGAATGGGGCGACAATGACGCCAACCGCCAGGTGCGCTCGGCCCTGAACAAGGATCTCGAAGCGCTTTCCAAGGTCTACGCCGAGCGCAGCAAGAAGCTGGCGCAGCGGGCCGACGCCAACCATACGCTGGCCTTTGTCCTGACCGGTCTCGGCGTGCTGGCGATCATCGTGGTCGTGATCGGCGTGCTGATCATTTCCCGCTCGGTCGCGCGTCCGCTGTCTGTCATCACCGACACCATCAAGCGCGTCGCCGAGGGCGCCGAAGGCGTCGAGGTGCCGCACGCCAATCGCCTCGACGAGATCGGCGCGCTGGCGCGCGCCATCAAGATTTTCCAGGAGGCGATGGATCGCAACCGCAATTTGAATTCGCAGGTGGTCGAGGACTCCAGGGCCCGCGAACAACGCACTAGGCAGATCGAAGCCTCGGTGGACGCGTTCCGTGAAGCGATCGGCGGCGTATTGCGCGCCGTCACCGACAACGCGACGTCGATGCGCGGCACGGCTGAAACCATCGCCAGCGTAGCGTCGGATGCCAGCGGACGCGCGGTTGCGGCGTCAGGCGCCACCGAGCAGGCTTCCAGCAACGTTTCCGCGGTCGCCAGCGCCGCCGAAGAACTGTCCGCTTCCGTAGAAGAGATCGGCCGTCAGGTTCGCCAGTCTGCCAGCGCGGTCGAACAGGCCGGTCTGCGCACGGAGAAATCCGTCACCGAGATCGAAGGGCTTGCCGCCGCAACGCAGCGCATCGACGGCGTGCTCAACCTGATCCAGGCGATCGCCGAGCAGACCAATCTGCTGGCGCTGAACGCAACGATCGAGGCCGCGCGCGCCGGTGACGCCGGCCGCGGCTTCGCCGTCGTCGCCCATGAGGTCAAGGCGCTGGCCGAGCAGACCGCCAAGGCGACCGCCGAGATCGGCCAGAACGTCGGCCTGATCCAGACCTCGACCAGGAATTCGGTCGATGCCGTCCGCGAAATCGGCAACGCGGTGCGCGAGATCAACGATGTGACGTCGGCGATTGCCGGCGCCATCGAGCAGCAGGATTTGGCGACCCGCGAAATCTCGCAGAACGCGCAACTGGCCGCGCAAGGCAACGGCACGCTGGTGGTCAATATCGGCTCGCTCAGCGACGCCATGGGCAAGACCAGCACGGCCGCGGCGTCCGTCCTCACCGCCTCCAGCGACCTGACGGCGACGGCAGAAACGCTCTCGCGCGAGGTCGAAACGTTCTTCCGCAATCTGCGCGCCGACCCGGTCGACGATTTCAGGCGCACCGGCACCTAGGGCGGGACGAAGTTATCCTGAAGCGATATCGGATCCCCAAATCGGCGGAAATCTGATCCGCCAGGCCGGCAACGCCAAGGGGTATCAACCCCTCAACCATCCTTTTCACGTGTGCGCGTTAACCATTTGTTAACCATACGCTTGCGATTGTCCCGGCACGGCCCAGCGCATTGGAGGAGAACACCATGGCCCGGGAGAGCAGAGCCACCATCAGGCAGCCAAACGCAATCCGTCGCCCTCACATCTACAGCCTCGTCGTACCGCGGACGGAGGACCAGGGTGACTCGGACTTCAGCTTCGAACTCGAAGAGGTCCTGTCAGCCCCGTCAGTCCCCTCACCCGCGGCCCTGCCGAAAGACGCCGATTCTCCAGACCATCTTCAAGCCCTTGAGCTGATCAGTGGCGCCGCCCAGGCCATGCAGATGGTGGAAAGCCACTCGCACAAAATCCAGGCCAAGGCGTTCGAACTGTTGCAGCATTCACGTTCGAAGCGAATTGAGGCTTCACAACAGATTGCCAGCCTCCAAGAAAGATTGATTGCAAGTGAGGCGAACGTAGAACAACTCACGAAACGACTGGCCGAAGCCGAAGCGCGCGCGAATACGGCCGAGCACTGGCTGCGTCGCTTCCACGACGCCATCAACACGGCCTTCGCAGACAAGCGCGCTTGCCAGCCGGACAAGGTGTCTTCCGCTGCCTAGGGCATGATCGGTTCTGATCGAATCAGAACCGAAGCTCCAGTTTTTTGGTTTGACGCATTTTCTACCGCAGATAAGTCTAGGCTGAGCCGTCCCACTGTACCAACTCTACCGTAATGCCCTCGGGACCCTCGAAGAGCCGCAGCTTTCGGCTGATGTAGTCCATCTCGTCACTCAGCACCGTTACGCCGTTGGCCACGAGGTGCGCGGTGGCCGCCTCAATGTCATCGACGCGGAACGCGAGATGATTGAAGCCCAGTTTTCGCAAATTCGTCGGGTGCGCACCCGGATCGGTCCCCGGGGGCGGGTCAAACTCAAGCAGCTGGATCTCGAAATGAGGGTCCGCTCCTTCAAGCACAAGGGTGATGTGCTGCGCTTTCATGGCCGGCATGCCCATGTACCGGGCGGGAAGGCCACCGTCGATCGTCGCAACGTGCCCCTTTGTGAAGCCAAGCAGCGCGAAGAACCCGATCGCCCGGTCGGCGTCTGCCACTGCGATCGTGATATGATCCGGATTGAGTATCATCTGATCACTCCCTGTCATCAACGCCGCGCACTCGGCCGCGCTATGGGCCAGAAGCCTCTTACTCCGCAATCCGATAATCAACGATTTGAACGAAGTGATCATTGGCATTCGTCCGAAAGCTCAACCTTCCGCCGCGTCGAGACAGGCATGATGTCGGGATCGTATTTCGCTATCGTACTGATGTCATAAATCCCATGATTAGCTGCATCATTCATGTAGTCGTCTGTTTCGCCCGGCCATGAACCTCTATCCGCTATCGATCGAGTTGCCGGCCTTTTCCCGGTACATGAAGCGGACGCGCATGCCGTCGACTTTGATCCTGTCCGTTGCGAAACATGCTCCGTAACCACAGGCGAGCGGTTTGAAATCTCCGGCAGTCTTTGCGAACCGCTTCTGCATCAGGCCTCTCACCGAACGGGTAGCGCGGCCACAATGATCTAGCTTTGTGCAACGTTCAGATAAGGTCAAAAGCTGACTTCCGGCGTGGACGTCAATTCCGCTTGGATCCAAAACGGACATTGAACCCGTCGAAACAGCTTCGTAGAAACAAGTATTATCGAGGTCGCCATTGTTCGCGAAACTGCCCCGGCGTTACGCCGGCAACCCTCCGGAAGGCGCGGGTAAAGTGGGCAGGATCCGCGTAGCCAGAAGCGAACGCGATTTCGATGATCTTGGAATCGGTGTTACGTAAGAGCTGCCTGGCATTTTCAAACCTGACGGCATCCACAAGCTCCGAATATGTAAAGCCGGCGCGCGAGAGCTTGCGTTGAAGGCTACGCGCACTGACCCCTGCCAGTTCTGCAATTTCAGCAAGCATTGGAGGTCGCTCGTCCAGGTAGGAGGGAAGCATCAGCTTCAAGGCCTGGATGAAGTCAAAACTTGAATGTTGGACGTGGTCGCTCTTCAGATCGAGAGAACTTTCGCTGGACCTGTTAGGGAGTGCCAGAAGCGAAACAGGCACGTCGATCCACGATGCTTCTTGACCGGACAGGAATCGAGAGGTCGGCCAAAATGACTGACATGCCGGACCCGGCGTGTACCGCGCTTCAAAGGCGATAGTTGCCGGAGCCCAATCCGGTCCGGCGAATTGCCGGACGATGTAAATCGGAAAAACGTTCTGAAGCCACTGTGAATGCTCGAGATGCTGAAGCCCCTTGGTCCCGGCAAGCCTGCTGCAATAGCGCACATGATCGTCGTGGTGCTCGAGCCAGTTGCTCAAGTTTGAGTCTTCGAGCGATGCCCATTTGCAGGCCTGTTGTAGCGCGACAAGCAGCGTCGGAGAATGACCGATTAAAATCCGGGTCCTTTCACTCAGGTGGCCGAAATGTAGCGTCTTGGCAGCGTGGAATCCGAAATCCTCTATGCCCTGCGACCTACTGGCAAACTCCGCAAATTCGATCGCAGGTAAAATCGGAACGTAGTGATCGGATTTTTCCTCCAGCGACGCTGGTAAACGAAATTTCTCCAGCAGCGAAGCGGTTGGCGTGCCAAGATTATTCAGAATGTCCGCGAAAGGACTAAGGTGTTGACAACGCGTCAAATGAATCTTCGGCACTGACTGCACCTCAAAACGAAATCTAAAACGTACTAAAGAACGCGCAGTTGGCAGCCCAACTGCATGCCTGCCTGAATCTTGTCGACAGACTATCAGTTCCGCACCGCTTTTTGCTTCCGTTTTATCGAGCACAATCCTTCCGAGAGAGTTTCAGGTTTCGGACAATTCCATTTGACGAAAATTTTGGCGCCTATTGGCCAGATGAGTCCCATCAAGGGCCCGTAGTCTCATCACCCGAATTCCATTGAGGGAGCATAGGCTTCGCGCCTCGCACCAACCGATGAGAGCTGTCCGCTTGCCTTCACCCAAGGCGGTCCGCGCCGCCATTGTTGCATCACTGCGGCACGGTGACGCAACCCTGGATAGCACAGCCCACGCGCTCAAAATCAGTGGACGCACATTGCAGCGTCATCTCGAACGCATGGGTACAAGCCACGGCAAACTGCTCGCCGAGGTGCGTTTGCAGATCGCGTGCCACTTGCTCGCCGATTCGAGTAAGCGCTTGTCGGATATCGCTAAATTCCTCGGTTATACCAACGCGAGCAGCTTCAGCCGATCTTTTGCCCGTTTGATGAAAATTCAACCTGTTGTTTATCGGCGGCAGCAACGTGGCCGCAAGCATGATGGTTGATTTGCTCGCCGTCGTTCTCATGCGATCAGCCGCTGAACAACTTCTGACGATTGGCGCGAAATGGCAAGACGCGCGATGTGAATTGGCGCGAAATGCAGAACGGTCGCCGCGGCGGTGAAAGCGTCACCAGCGCGAGCGAGCTATCCCGCCATTGATCTATATCAATGACGACCATGGTGAATTGGGAGGTGTCGCTAGCGTTTTCGGCTTGTCTGCACGGCGCTGCTCCAAGCTGCTTTTTGAATTGCTCAAGTGCCGATCGAAAAACAACAACCAGCCTGCAAAGGAGAACACCATCATGATGGCTCGCCTTGCCCTGATCGCGGCTTGCGCCGCTGGTTTAGTGGCTCTTCCGCACCAACTTCTTGCTCAATCGCCGGCAGAGAACAAGCCGCACATTCCGCTTGATAAATCCATCGGTCAGGCAAAGCCGGAAGTGGTCCCGTCTCTTTTTGTCCTCAACTCGCGCGGCGCGAGTCTGAAGGAAGGTAAACTGGTGCTGACGGGAATTTCACCGAATGCGATCGTCTTTGCCGATCGGCCTGTTCGCGCCGCCGGGCATGATCTCACGTCGCGAATTGTCGAGGATTGGGGCAACGGCAGCGACAACTTTGCGAAGGATCCCCCAAACGCCACCGTGTCCGGATTCAAGAAGGACGGATCATCCGTGGTCGATGCCGTCGTCGTACTGAAATCGCCCAAGCTTGAGGGTGACAAGCTGACTTTCGATGTCGACATACTCGAAGGCGATCTCGCTGGAGCGGACGGCCCGGCATCCGTCTTTATCGACATCATTGGCCGGCCATTCACGCCGTTGTCTTTCGCCGGCGTCGCCCGCCGCACGGCCTGGCGGGGAGCGTTCTACCGTGGCGCTGCTTTCGCGGGAGCGGCCGCTGTGGCCGGCGCAGCGGCGTATCCCTATTACGCTCCCCGATGCGGATACTACCCCTATCCGCCTTGCTATTGAGCCTTGCCGATTAGCGGCATCGTAGCCGCCAATTTTTACACTCGTCTAAACGACGCCGTTGCAAAAGGCGTGAGCCACGAACCTACGTCATTCGTTTGTATCAGGAAGGAGATAACGATGAACATCACCCGTCGATCCCTCGCACTTGGCGGAATGGGGTTGCTCGCAGGAGTCGCCGCAACACGACCGACTCTTGCGCAGGATTCCTTTCTCGGAGTGGGACAAGGCCTGGAAGAGTTTTGGCTGGCCAGCGACGCCTACATCTTCGGCTATCCGCTGGTGACGATGGAGATGACCCGGCGGATCATCACCAATGTCGCCGAGCCCGTGGGCACGCGCGGCCCGATGGGGCATATCATCAAGCTACGACAATATCCCGACGCCTCGTTCCGGGACGTCACGGCGCCGAACGCGGACACGCTCTACACGACCTCGTTTTTCGATGTCGGGAAAGAACCATGGGTGCGCAGCATCCCCGACATGAAGGGACGCTATTTCCTGATGCCGATGCTGGACGGTTGGACGACGGTTTTCCAGGTGCCCGGCAAGCGTACCACTGGCACCGGCGCGCAGACCTACGCGATTACCGGGCCCGGTTGGAAAGGCACGCTGCCGGATGGCGTGAAGCAGTATAAGTCGCAGACCAATATCGTGTGGCTGCTCGGCCGGATCTACTGCACCGGCACGCCGGAAGATTACGCGGCCGTACACAAGCTGCAGGACGAGTGCAAGCTCGTGCCGCTCAGCGCTTACGGCAAGCCGTACACGCCGCCTGTGGGCAAGGTCGATCCGTCGATCGACATGAAAACGGCCGTCCGCGAACAGGTCAATCGCATGGACGCGATTTCGTACTTCAAGCTGCTTTGCGAGCTAATGAAGACCAATCCACCATACGCCGCCGACGCGCCTCAGCTTGCGAAATTTGCTCGCATCGGCATCGTACCCGGGCAGGATTTTGACGAGAGCAAGCTGAAGGCGGACTTCCTGAAGCGCGTGCCGGAGGTGTCGTTTGACCGGATCATGGTTCAGTTCAAGATCAACAAGGCCATCAAGGACGAGAACGGCTTCGCTTTCACGACGAAGACCGGCATCTATGGCACCGATTATCTGATGCGTGCCCTGGTGACAGCGATCGGACTTGGTGCCAACCGTCCGCAGGACGCGGTGTATCCCACCTCGCAAAAAGACGCCGATGGTCACAAGTACAATGGCGCGAACAAGTACGTGATGCGGTTTCCCAAAGGCCATTTGCCTCCAGCGGAGGGATTTTGGTCGCTTACGATGTATGACAGCGGCTATTTCTTCGTAAAGAACCCGCTCAACAGGTACTCGGTCAGTGCTCGTGAAGATTTGAAGGAAAATCCGGACGGCTCAACCGACCTGTACATTCAGAAGGACTCTCCCGGCAAAGACAAGGAATCCAACTGGCTGCCTGCGCCAGAGGGAGATTTTATCCTCATGCTACGCATGTACTGGCCGCAGGAGACAGACCCGTCGATCATCAACGGAACATGGACGGTTCCTGCAGCCAGGAAGGTTGGCGCTTGAGACCACGGTCTCATGCCGGCGCGACGGCGCCGGCATGAGGCCGACCGTTCGGAGTAGGGCTTAAGGCGCGGTACTCTCAAAACATGCGGGGGGCTATCATGTGGGGGCTTGACCTTGGAAGAGGAAGACACCGCGTTGGACGAAGCGAGGTAAGGTCATCTCTCCGTCCCGCGTTCAAGAATGCGGCCATTGCCTCGGCGATTGCGGCGCTGTTGGTGCCCGCTACCACCGTCCGCGCCGATGAGGGCGGCGTGTCCTACTGGCTTCCTGGCCGCTTCAGCAGCCTTGCTGCGACACCTCAGGTTCCCGGCTGGTCGATGGCGGCAGTCTACTATCACACCAGCGTAAGTGCATTTGGTACTGCGGCCGCCGCGAGAGAAGTTCACGTCGGCAGAATTCCCGCAACAGTAAACGTCGATCTGAACTTGCGTCTGAATGGGCGGGGGGATCTCGTCCTGCTCAATCCCACTTACACCTTCGCAACGCCGGTGCTGGGCGGGCAACTCGCCATCGGTGTAACGGGACTGTTCGGGCGATCGAGCGCCGATCTTGCCGGAATGCTGACGGCGGCCGTTGGCCCGTTCGGGGTAACGCGTGCGGGCAGTTTCGGCGACTCCGTCACATCGGTCGGCGATCTCTACCCGCAGGCGACGCTCAAGTGGAACGCAGGCGTCCACAATTTCATGACCTATGTCACAGGAGATATTCCCGTTGGCGCTTACAGTTCGACCCGGCTCGCCAATCTCGGCATCGGTCATGCTGCCATCGACGGTGGCGGCGGCTACACATACTTCAATCCGCAGGCCGGTCACGAGTTTTCCGCCGTCGCGGGCCTCACCTACAATTTCAAGAATCCGGATACGCAATACCAGAACGGCATCGACTTCCACGTGGATTGGGGAGCCTCGCAGTTTCTGTCGAAGCAGGCCTTCGTTGGCCTCGTTGGCTATGCTTATCAGCAGATTACCGATGACTTCGGCCAGCATCCCGCCCTGGGAGGCTTTCGGTCCCGTGTGCTAGGCATCGGTCCGCAGGTCGGCTTCCTGTTCCCTGTGGGAGACATGCAGGGATATCTGAACCTGAAAGGTTACGGTGAGTTCGCTGCCGAGAATCGCCCGGCCGGCTGGAATACATGGTTGACCTTCTCAATCTCGCCGATGGCGCCAACCAGCACGGTGACGCCAACCAGGCGGCTAGCGAAATAGCGGCCAGCCAATGTTGCCGGACACGCCATCAATCAGTCAGCTCTCTCACGTCATTTCCCAGGCGGCCGCACCCGCGTTTCTTCTTGGCGCACTGGCGGCCTTCATCGCCCTGCTGATATCTCGCCTGAACAGGATCATCGATAGGTCGATCTACCTGAACCAGATTTCTGATCAGGACCAAGCGAGAAGCCGGCTCAAGGCAGACTTGCCCCGCCTTGTTCGGCGTGCCGCCATGATCAATCGTGCGATCTTCTGGGCCATCATGGGAAGCATTTCGATAGGCATCGTCATCATCGTGGGCTTCGTAAGTGCATTCTTTGAGATCCGGCACGAACGAGGCGTCGCCATCCTCTTCGTCATTTCTGTTTCAGCCTTCATCGTGTCTCTGACGGATTTCGCGCGAGAGGTTCGGATTGCGCTGAACGAGTTTGACCATTACGGCTGATTTGACTTATACATAATTCGGTCAAAAACATTAGAAAACAGCAGCTTAGTTTAGGGTATAAAGACACCGGTACTGTGCATGGGGTTGTTTTAAACATTTTGAGTCGGGCCCACCGGCGCTCCCCTGGAACGGTACTGATTACTCCACCGGCACCACGTCCACGGCCACCGCGAGCTTTTGCTTGCGCGATCCCACGATGATGCCATCGACCGGCGAGACGTCGGAGAAGTCGCGCCCGACCGCCAGGATGATGTGGTCGTTCTCGACCAGGAGGTCGTTGGTCGGATCGAACCCGATCCAGCCGATCTCACTGCCGCACCACACCGACACCCAGGCGTGGGTGGCGTCGGCGCCCTGCAGGCGCGGTTTGCCCGCCGGCGGGTAGGTGCGCAAATAGCCGCTGACATAGGCGGCCGGCAGCCCGAGGCCGCGCAGGCCCGCGATCATCACATGGGCAAAGTCCTGGCAGACGCCGTGGCGTTTCTCGAACACTTCGCGCAGCGGCGTCGAGATCACGGTGGCTTTCGGATCGTATTTGAACTGGTGGCGGATGCGGTGCATCAGGTCGACGGCGCTAACGAGAATGCCCTGCCCTTGCGGGAAGCTTGCCGCGGCGTATGCGGTGACCGGCCCGAGCACCGGCACCAGCGAACTTGCAAAGACGTAGCCGACCGGCGAGGCCGGACCGAGGCTCGATGCCTCGAAGGCGACGTCGCGCACGCTCTCCCATGACGGGCTCGGCGCGGTGCGGGCGAGCGCCTGGCGCGCGACCTGCACCCGCGACCTGGAATCGATCCGCAAGCTGCGATGCGCGGTTTCGATCAGCACGCTCTCGGTATGGGTTCCGAAAAAATCCCGCCGTATCGTGCGCTCCGCCGGCTTGGGGCGGATCTCGACGGAATGCGAGACCAGCTGCTGCCCGTCGCCGCTGCGCGGCTCCAGCCGCAGCGAGCAGCGCGCAAAACTCACCGGGCTCTCATAGCTATAGGTCGTGACGTGACGGATGTCGTAGATCACGCGAGGCCCGTCAGCTTCTCCGGCCGGCTCGCATTCGGTCCGTGCGGGAAGTAATGCAGGCCGATGGCGTCGGCGAGATTGAGCAGGTCCTGCTCCAGCGCGAACAGGGCTTTGACATCCAGCGCTGCGGCCTCCGCGGTCGTCAGCATCGCCTGCAGCGCCACCGCCAGACGCTGCGGCCGCTCGATCAAGCCATGCTCCTTGAGGCTCGGAAGGCTCGCAATGTGCTCGTTGAGCGCCGCCACCTGGAATGCGACCGAGCGCGGATTGTAGGGGTCGAGCACCGCCAGATCGCGCACCGGCGCCAGGGCCGGCCCGACCAGATAGCGCGAACGGTAGGTGATCTGGCAATCCACCAGCGTCAGCAAAACGTCGAGGTCCTCGTCGCCGGCCTCGTCATAGGCGAACTGTCGGGCAAACCGCGCGGTGTTGATGGCGCGCTCGGCGCGGCGGCCCATCTCGAGGAAGCGCCAGCCGGCGGCGCGGTTCATGTTCTCCTGTGCGAGCCCGGCAAAGCTCGCGAGCTCCTGCAAGGACAATTCAGCGGCGCTGACGATGCCGTCATCGTCGTCGGCTTCCACAGAGAGGCGTTCCACCATCTCGGTTATGACCTGCCAGGCGTCGGGCGAAAGCCGCTCCCGCAGCGAGGTTGCGGTGCGCTGCGCCGATCGCAGCAACGACAGTGCCGAGCCGAATTTTTCCGCACTTTGCAGCGCCTCGGCAGCGACCTTGGCGGAATTGGCGCGGCTCGCCTGCGAAGTCGCCCCCCAGGTCACCAGAAGCCGCTGGATGCGCTCGACCGAATGCAGCGCGGTCGATGCCCCGCTCGGTGCGCCCTTGCCGGAATCGCGCGTCGGCGTGCCGAGCGCGCGGATCAGCCGCAGCGTCGCCTCGGCACGTTCGAGATAGCGGCCGAGCCAGAACAGATTGTCTGCGGCACGGCTCGGCACCACGCCGGCAATGCGCCTGATCCGCACCGTGTCGGCCGCCGGCAACAGCGTCGAAGCCGCTATTGGTTTGTCGGACACCACCCAGACGTCGGCCGCGCGCGCCCCGTCGCCCATCGACACCGCGCGGGCGTCGGGCTGATCGGCGATCCGGCAGAAGCCGCCCGGCAGAATGGTCCAGCCGTTCGGGGTGGCGGCGGCAAACACCCGGAGTACGAACGGACGCGGCGTGATCCGGCCGTTCTCCCAGGTGGGCGTCGTCGACAGCCGCACCAGCTCCTGGCCGACAAAGTCGATGCCGCGGTCGGAAATCGCAGACCTGAGCCGCTCGCGCTCGGGCGGAGACAACTCGCCCGCAAGCACGGGTCCGCTGCCCGGAAATCCCGGCACGGCACGGCCATAGGCGCCCTCGATCGCAAAATCGTCGAGCCGCGACAGCACTTCCTCGCGCGCCGATTTCTGGCCGCACCACCAGGTCGCGATGTGCGGCATCAGCAAATCCTCGCTGAGCAGGCGACGGCACAGATTGGGCAGGAAGCCGAGCAGCGCCCGCGCCTCCAGCACGCCGGAGCCGGGCATGTTGGCGACCACGACGCCGCTCTTGCGCAGCACGTCGATCAGGCCGGGCACGCCAAGATGCGAGGACGCATCGAGCTCCAGCGGATCGAGGAAGTTGGAATCGACCCGGCGCAGCAGCACATCGAGCCGCTTCAGGCCGGCGACGGTGCGGATATGGATGCGGTCGCCGCTGACGGCGAGATCATCGCCCTCGACCAGCAGGAAGCCGAGATAGCGCGCGATCGTCGCATGTTCGAAATAGGTTTCGTTGAAGGCGCCCGGCGTCAGCAATCCGATGCGCGGCTCGTCGCGGTCAGCGCTCGCGCGCAGCGCGTCGCGGAACGCCTCAAAGAACGGCGCGACGCGTTCGACATTCATCGACTTGTAGAGATTGGAGAAGGCGCGCGACAGCACCAGGCGGTTTTCCAGCGCGTAGCCGGCGCCCGACGGCGCCTGCGTACGGTCGCTGAGCACCCACCAGCGGCCATCGGGGCCGCGGCCGACATCGGCGGCGTAGAGATGCAGGTAGCGTCCGCCCGGCGGTTTGACGCCGCAGACCGCGCGCAGATATTCGTTGCTGCCGGCAATCGCCGCCGCGGGCACGGAGCCATCCGCGACCAGCCGGCCCTCGCCATAGAGGTCGCGCAGGATCATTTCGAGCAACTGCGCGCGCTGGGCGATGCCCGTGGTCAGTTGCCGCCAGTCGGTCTCGTCGATGATCAGCGGCAGATGGCTCAGCGGCCAGAGCCGGTCGGCGGTCTCGCCGGGCGCGCGATAGGTGACGCCGGCTTCCCGCAAATGGCGGTCGGCGGAGGCGAATCGGCGCTCGATGTCGGCGGGCGAAAGCGCGGCAAAGGCGTCGAAAAATCGGGCCCAGGCCGGCCGGGGCGCACCGTCCTGACCGATATATTCATCGGGAATTCCGGGCAGCCGGGCGTAGTCACGGGTCCATTGCGCCATCCGGCGCTGGCCCGGACGGGCCTTGTTATCCTGACTGCCGGCTTGCCCCGCCATCCGACTCTCCGATCTCAGCGCCTTTAGTGCCGGAGCGGCGTCCTCAAGTCGAGCGTCAAAGGAAATTCTATTGTGCGTTCCTCGGGCGGCAGATCGACCTTGCCCGGGGTGTGGCCGTGATCCTGAAACCGGGCCAGCCGCCGCGCCTCGGCCTCATAGGAATTGACCGGCTTGGTGTCATAGCTGCGGCCGCCGGGATGGGCGACATGATAGACGCAGCCGCCGAGCGAGCGGCCGTTCCAGGTATCAATTAAATCAAATGTCAGCGGGGCGTGGACCGGAATGGTCGGATGCAGCCCGGATGCCGGCTGCCAGGCCTTGAAACGGACGCCGGCGACCGCCTCACTGGCGCGGCCGGTGGCTGTCATCGGCATCCGCCGGCCATTGCAGGTGACGACGTGGCGGCCTTCGACAAAGCCCGACGCCTTGACCTGCAACCGCTCCACCGACGAATCGACATAACGCACGGTGCCGCCGGCCGAGCCCTCCTCGCCGAGCACGTGCCACGGCTCCAGCGCCTGACGCAGCTCCAGCGATACGCCGCCGTGATGGACCCGGCCGAACACCGGGAAACGAAACTCGAGCTGGGCCGAATACCATTCCGGCGAAAAATCGTAGCCGGACAGCTTGAGTTCTTCGAGCACCCCCAAGAAATCTTCCCAGAGGAAATGCGGCAGCATGAAGCGATCATGCAGCGCGGTGCCCCAGCGCACGAATTGGCCTTGCTGCGGCTCGCGCCACATTTTTGCGATCAGCGCCCGGATCAGGAGTTGCTGCGCCAGCGACATCCGCGGATCGGGCGGCATTTCCAGCGCGCGGAACTCGACGAGCCCGAGACGGCCGGTCGGGCCATCAGGCGAATAGAGCTTGTCGATGCAGATTTCGGCGCGATGGGTATTGCCTGTTATGTCGACCAGGATGTGCCGGAACAGGCGATCGACCAGCCATAGCGGCGCCTCGATGCCCGGCGGCGGCACATGGGCCAGCGCGATTTCAAGTTCATAGAGGCCGTCATGCCGCGCTTCGTCGATGCGCGGCGCCTGGCTGGTCGGGCCGATGAACATGCCCGAGAATAGGTAGGACAGCGACGGATGGCGCTGCCAGTACAGCACGAGACTCTTCAAGAGATCGGGCCGGCGCAGGAACGGCGAGTCCTGCGGCGTAGAGCCGCCGACCACGACGTGGTTGCCGCCGCCGGTGCCGGTGTGGCGGCCGTCGACCAGGAAACGGTTGGCGCCGAGGCGCGTTTTCGCGGCGTCCTCGTAAAGGCCGAAGGTGATGTCGACCGCCTCGCGCCAGCTCTGCGCCGGCTGGATGTTGATTTCGATCACGCCGGGATCGGGCGTCACCTTGATGACTTCGACGCGCGGATCGTATGGCGGCGAATAGCCCTCGACATGGACCTGCAATTTCAGCTCTTCGGCGGTCGCCTCGATTGCCGTCACCAGTTCCAGATAATCATCGACCTGCTCGACCGGCGGCATGAAGGCGCACAGGATGCCGTCGCGGATTTCGATCGACATCGCCGTGCGCACGGGGTCGGGCTTTTTGGTTTCCTTGCCCGCCTTGTCCGCCGCCGCATCGTCGGAGACCGACAGTTCGTCGCGCGGCTCCATCGGATCTTGTTCGATGATGTAGGGGAATTCTTCCGGCGGGACGTATTCCAGCGACGATATCGGCAGCCGCAGGCCAAGTGGTGAATCGCCCGGAAACAGGGACAGATGGCCGCGCCGGACTTTCCAGCGTTCGCTGCGCCAGCGGCCGGCATGCTTTTCCTCCGCTCGCCAGCGCTGGATCGGCAGCACATAACCCTTTGGCTTGTTGAGGCCGGAATCGAACACCCGCGCCATCCGCGCGCGTTCTTCCGGATCAGCCAATTTGGAGTCGGTCGGATCGACATTGGCCGGCAGCGCCGCTTCCTTCTGCAGCCAATGCGCGGTGTCCTCGAACGCGGGCAGCACGTAGTCGGTTGTGAGTCCGAGCTTTTGTGCGACGCCTTCGGCAAAATGCTCGGCGTCGGCGATTTCGGCCTTGCGCGGATTTTCGATGTTCGCGATCAGTTCGGCGTTCTTCCAGATCGGCACGCCATCCTTGCGCCAATAGAGCCCGAACGCCCAGCGCGGCAGGCTCTCGCCCGGATACCATTTGCCCTGCCCGTAATGCAGCAGGCCGCCGGGCGCAAAACGCACGCGTAATTTGCGAATGAGATCGTCAGCGAGCGTGCGCTTGGTCGGACCGACCGCGGCGATATTCCACTCCGGCGATTCCAGATCGTCGACGGAGACAAACGTCGGCTCGCCGCCCATCGTCAGCCGCACGTCGTCCATTTTCAGATCGGCGTCGACGGCTTCGCCTAACCTGTCGAGACGCGACCAGGATTCATCCGAGAACGGCCGCGTGATCCGCGGCGCCTCGCGGATGCGCTTGACGCTCATCTCGAAGCCGAATTCGGTGATGGCGAATCCTGCGGTGCCCGAGATCGGCGCCGCCGAGCGGTAATGCGGCGTGGCGGCGACGGGGATGTGCCCCTCGCCGGTCAGCATGCCCGAGGTGACGTCGAAGCCGATCCACCCTGCCCCCGGCAGATAGACCTCGGCCCAGGCATGCAGGTCGGTGAAATCGCTTTCGACCTCGCGCGGGCCTTCGACCGGATCGATGTCGGGGCGGAGTTGAATGAGATAGCCGGAGACGAAACGCGCGGCGAGCCCGAGATGCCTGAAGAGCTGGATCAGGAGCCAGGCGGAGTCGCGGCAGGAGCCGGAGCCGGCGGCCAGCGTCTCCTCCGGCGTCTGGATGCCCGGCTCCATCCGGATGACGTAACCGATTTTCTTCTGCAGCTGCGCGTTGAGGTCGACCAGGAAATTGACCGTGCTGTCGGCCTCACGCGGGATGTCCTTCAGATAGGCGGCAAACAGCGGCCCCTCGTCCGAGGTCGCCAGATATGGCGCCAACTCGGTCTTGAGATCGTCGGTATATTGAAACGGAAAACTGGTGGCGTAGGGTTCGACGAAGAAGTCGAACGGATTGACCACGGTCATCTGCGTCGAGAAATCGACCTCGATCTTCAGCTCGCTCGCCTTCTCCGGAAAAACGAATCGCGCCAGCCAGTTGCCTTGCGGATCCTGCTGCCAGTTCACGAAGTGATTTGAGGGCGTGACCTTGAGCGAATAGCTCAGCACCGGCGTGCGCGTGTGCGGCGCCGGCCGCAGGCGTACGGTTTGAGGCCCGATGTCGATCGGTCGGTCGTATTTGTAGTGCGTAACGTGATGCAGTGCGACGAAGATCGACACGGACGGGCTACTCCAGCAGCTTTTTTAAGCAGAACACTGGTTCCGGTGTGGATCAAGCACTAACAACGGGCAGCGGTTGCCTATGGGAAGTGCGGATATCGCCCTCTGTGTCGTCCCGGCCTTGAGCCGGGGCCCATACCGCGTGATCTCTCTATGGGGCACACTGGCCAACACCTTCCGCAAAACCAAAGCCTGTGGTTATGGGTCCCGGCTCAAGGCCGGGACGACAGCGGAATGTGCGTCATCTACATCGTCGCGCCAATCACCCATGGCGCGAACTCCGCGCCGCCGAAGTCAAAGCTCTCGCTCTTGGTCGGCTGGCCGGATGCGGTTTTCAGCATCAGTTCGAAGATGCGCTGGCCGCATTCCTGCACGGTCTCCTGGCCGTCGAGGATGGTGCCGCAATTGACGTCCATGTCCTCTTCCATGCGGGTGTACATCGGCGTGTTGGTCGCAAGCTTGATCGAGGGCGCGGGCTTGCAGCCGAACACGCTGCCGCGGCCGGTGGTGAAGCAGACCAGATTGGCACCGCCAGCCACCTGCCCGGTCGCCGCGACCGGGTCGTAGCCGGGCGTATCCATGAACACAAAACCCTTCTTGGTGACGGGCTCGGCGTAGTTCAGCACGTCGACCAAATTGGTGGTGCCGGCCTTGGCCATCGCGCCCAGTGACTTTTCCAGAATGGTCGTGAGGCCGCCGGCCTTGTTGCCGGGGCTCGGATTGGCGTTCATCTCGGCGCCTTCCCGCGCCGTGTATTCATCCCACCAGCGCATCAGGCCGACGAGTTTCTCGCCGACCTCGCGGCTGACCGCGCGCCGCGTCAGCAGATGTTCGGCGCCATAGGTCTCTGGCGTTTCCGACAGAATGACGGTGCCGCCATGGCGCACCAGCAGATCGCTCGCAGCTCCCAGCGCCGGATTGGCGGATACACCGGAATAGCCGTCGGAGCCGCCACATTGCAGGGCCACGGTCAGTTCGCTCGCCGGTACCGGCTCGCGCTTCACTTTATTCGCGTCGATCAACGCCTCGCGCACAAAGGCGACGCCAGCTTCCACGGTCTTGCGGGTGCCGCCGACTTCCTGGATGTCCATCGCGCGCAGACGGCCCGCGAGCTTCTGCTCCTGCATCAAGCCGCCGATCTGGTTGACCTCGCAGCCGAGGCCGAGCACCACGACGGCCGAAAAATTCGCATGCCGTGCGTAACCGCCGAGCGTCCGCCGTAGCAGCGCCAGCGGTTCGTCCTGCGTCATGCCGCAGCCGGTCTTATGCGTCAGCGCCACCACGCCGTCGACATTGGGAAAATCCGCGAGCGGATTGTCGCCGGTGAACGGATTTTTCTTGAACATGTCAGCGACGATACCGGCGACATGCGCGCTGCAATTCACCGAGGTGAGAATGCCGATATAGTTGCGGGTCGCGACCCGCCCGTCGGAACGGCGAATGCCGTCGAAGGTCGCGGGCAGGTCGAAATTCGGTGTCGGGGTGACGTCGACGCCGAACGCATAGTCCTTGGAAAAATCGCCCATGCCGCAATTCTGGGTGTGGACGTGCTGGCCCGGCGCGATAGGAATCGTCGCAAAGCCGATGATCTGGCCGTAACGCCGCACCGGCTCGCCGGCCGCGATCGGCTTGATCGCCACCTTGTGGCCGGCGGGAATCCGCTCGACCGTGGTGACGCCGTCGGCCACGACCATGCCCGCCGGCAGGCTGGAACGTGCAATCAGCACGCCATCATCGGGGTGCAGGCGGATCACGGGGGCTGGGGCCATGACAGGTCTCCTGGCTAAGTTGGCGAATAGCGAGTGGCGAGTAGCGAATGGTTTTACTCCACTCGCTACTCTCTCGAAACCCTATTCGCCATTCGCTACTCGCTATTCGCGAGTCTTACGCCTTGCCGGCTGAGTCCTTGCGGGTCTGGTTCACCTGCATCTTGGCGTAGGTCGCCATCAGGCCGCTCTCGTTCGACAGCGTCACCAGCTTGAAGCCCATGTTGATCGCGCGGACTGCGCCTTCTGCACCCGAGCAGTGGATGCCGGCGTGCAGACCGCGCTTGCCGCATTCCTTGATGATCTTCTCGTAGATCTTGAGGATTTCCGGCTCCTCGCGGTCGAGCTTCGGCACCAGGCCATAGGAGAAGCCGAGATCGGAGGGGCCGATATAGACGCCGTTGATGCCCTCGACATCGAGGATCGCTTCCATGTTCTCGACCGCGGTCTTGGTCTCCATCATCGGCAGCAGCACGATTTCGTCATTGGCGGTCTGCTGATAGGTGCCGGCGGAACCGTACATGCCGGAGCGGATCGGGCCGTTCGAACGCGTGCCCTTCGGCGGATACTTCGCATACTGAACCAGGTTCTTCGCTTCCTCCGGCGTGTTGATCATCGGGCAGATCACGCCATAGGCGCCGCCATCGAGCACCTTGCCGATGATGCCCGGCTCGTTCCAGGGAACGCGGACCATCGGCGTCACCGGGTGACCGTTCATCGCCTGGAAACACTGCACCATCGACAGGTAATCCTGCACACCGTGCTGCATATCCACGGTGACGCTGTCGAAGCCGCATTGCGCGATCACTTCGGCCGAAAACCCTGACGGGATGGCCAGCCAGGCGTTGACTACGGCCTTGCCCGAAGCCCAGACTTTCTTGACGTTGTTTGTAGTCATTGATCGCGTTTCCTTTTGTGATCGTTGCAATCGGTGGATTTCACTGAACAGCCTAGCTCACGGCCCGCTGGATACTGACCTCGCTGACACCGACCTCGCGGGCGGTATTGACGATCGCTGCCCAGGTATCGTCAGGCAGCGGCACACCATTCTTGGTGCGGTCGGCACGCATTTTCTTCTCGGGGTCGCCGGGGATCAGCACGGTATCAACGCCTGAGATCGGCTTGGTGGCCCGGATGAAGTCGACATAGCGCGAGATTTCGCCGTCGAAGAAATTGCTGGTGTCGACCACCTTGGGATCGACATAGATCGCGAGCATCCCGTTGGCGAATTGCCGGTCCGCCGAAGTAGCACCGGTGCCGGTCAATGCGCCGCCGAGCAATTCGCAGATGAACGCGAGCCCTGATCCCTTGTGCTCGCCGAACGCGCGGATCGCGCCGGTACCCTTGGTGTGATCGCGCGGGCCTTCCGCGCTGTGCGGCCCGTACAGCACCGCCGGATCTTCGCTTAGCGTGCCGTCGGCATCGACCAAAGCTCCCTTTGGCAATTTCTTGCCGCCGCGGCTTGCGACCAGCACCTTGCCTTCGGCGACGACCGAGGTCGCAAAATCGAGCACGATCGGATCCTGGCCCTTTCGCGGAATGCCGACGCAGTAAGGTGCGGTCGACAGCCGTTTCTCGACGCCGCCATAGGGCGCAACCAGCAGCGAGCCGGCCGCGTTGACGAAATGCACCGAGACCAGGCCTTCGGCCGCAGCCATCTCCGCCCAGTCACCGACGCGGCCGATATGGCCGGCGTTGCGCAGCGCGATCGCGGCCAGCCCCGCCTTCCTGCATTTCTCGATGCCGATCCGCACGGCTTGCGGCGTCACCGTCTGTCCGTAGCCGAACTTGCCGTCAATGACAGCGAGCGAAGGCGTATCGACCACAACTTCGGCGATCTGATCGGGAACCACCGAACCCTTTTGCTGCCAGCTGACGTAGAGCGGTACCCGGATCACGCCATGGCTGTCATGGCCGGTCAGATTGGCTGTGGTCAGATAGGTCGCGATACGCCTTGCTTCTTCAGGTGAGGATTTCGAGCGGGAAAAAACCTCGGCAACGAAATCGATCAAATTGCTGACTTGGATCGTGACCATGTCTGGAGTTCAGCCTGTTTTTCGTCTTTCGGTCCAGCCGCATCATCCCGCGACGAAACCGCTAGCTCCCGCGCCGGTTTTCACGACCAGCTTGGCTGCACTTTGAGCGAAAAATCGCGTGCGTGTCTATGGCCTCAGTCGCACTCCGGCAATGATTGCAATCATTTGCCGCCCGCTATGCGTGGCGCCGGTAGCATCATGCAAATTTGTGCTCACTCCTCGATCTCGCCGCCTTCCTCGCCTGCCACTTCCATGGCCACGAGGCTGCGTTCCAGCACGCCCAGCATCTCCTGCAATTCGGCAAGCTTGCGGGCACCATATCGGCTGGTGATTTCGGCGTAGATCGCTTCCGAGGTCGGCGCCACCGCCTCGATCAGTTTCAATCCCTTGGCCGATATCGACACCACGGCGCGGCGCAGATCGGCCTTGGCCGTACGGCGCTCGATCAACTGCCGCGCCTCGAGGTCGCGCAGGATGCGCGACAGGCTTGGTCCCAGCAGAAACGCGACGCGCGCCAGTTCGGTGACTTCAATGGCATCCACGGTCGTGAGCGCGCGCAGGATCCGCCATTGCTGTTCGGTGAGGCCGTGATTGCGCAAGGACGGGCGGAACTGTCGCATCACGGCCTCGCGGGCGCGCAGCAGCGACATCGGCAACGAACGCGAGAAGTCGCGCATCGGCGCGCGACGGCCGGTCTCTGCCACTTCTGTGCTGGATCCTGTCTCCGATTTCTTCCGTGCCATCGCCAATCGTCCGCCATCAGTAATGCTGATCAAAGGGAATAACGTTTTGCGGTGCAGCAAGCGTGGATTCGGTTTGATCAATATCACTTAACATGTTAATCATCTGCCGGCACCCTCTTTTTGCTGAGAGCATATGGCCCTTTCCAACGACCAGATTCGCGCCGCCGCCGAGCGGCTGGACCATGCGGAAAAGACCCGCACGCAGATCCGGCAGATTTCGCTCGAACATCCCGGCATTTCAATCGCAGATGCCTACGCGATCCAGAAGGCGTGGGTCGACATGAAGATCGCGCAGGGCCGCATTGTCAAAGGCCACAAGATCGGCCTGACCTCGAAGGCGATGCAGAGCGCGCTCAATATCAACGAGCCGGATTCCGGCATCCTGCTCGACGACATGTTCTTTGCCGACGGTGGTCTTGTGCCATCGGACCGCTTCATCGCCACCCGCGTCGAGGCCGAACTGGCATTCGTGATGAAGACCCGGCTTTCCGGCCCTGACTGCACCATGTTCGATGTACTCAACGCCACCGATTTCGTGGTGCCGGCGCTGGAAATTCTCGATACCCGCGTCGAGCGGGTCGATCCGCAAACCAAGGCAACGCGAAAAATCTTCGACACCATCGCCGATAACGCCGCCAATGCCGGCATCGTGCTCGGCGGCCGGCCGATCCGCCCGATGGACGTCGACCTGCGCTGGATCGGCGCGCTATGCTTTCGCAACGGCCAGCTGGAAGAGACCGGGCTGGCCGCCGGGGTGCTCAATCATCCCGCCACCTCAGTGGCCTGGCTTGCCAACAAGATCGCGCCGAATGGCCTGGCCCTGGAAGCGGGGCAAGTGGTGCTGGCGGGATCGTTCATTCGCCCGATCGAAACCCGCAAAGGCGACACGATCCAGGCCGACTATGGTCCCTACGGCTCGGTGAGCTGCTACTTCGCTTGATGCTTTCGCGGGAAACGCTGGAGTTAAGGACATGCCGCATTTCACGATCGAATATTCAGCCAACCTCGACGGACGCGTCGATATGGGTGCTGTCGTGGAACTGGTACGCAAGGCCGCGGTTGAAACCGGTATCTTCCCGCTCGGCGGCATCCGTGTCCGGGCGATCAAATGCGAGCACTATGCCATCGCTGACAACAGACTCGATTACGGCTTCCTCGACATGGTGCTGCGGCTCGGCGAAGGCCGCGATCTCGCCACCCGAAAGAAGGCCGGCGAGCACATTTTCAAGGCCCTCTCGACCCATCTCGATCCGGTATTCACCGAGACAAAGTTCGCATTGTCGTTCGATATGCAGATCAACGACAAGGACACCAGCTGGAAGCGCAACAACATCCACGAAGCCTTGAAGGTGGAGACGGTCAATGGATAAGGCGACACCGAAGGACGTATTCCAGGCCAACCGCGACCGCGCGGCTCCCCTGCTCGCCAAGCTGAAGGACGAGGGCATCGGGCACATGATCGACGGCAAGGTGGTACCGTCGATTTCAGGACAGACGTTCGAGACCAAATCGCCGGTCGATGGCGCGGTGCTGGCCTCCGTCGCGCGCGGCAAGCCTGATGATATCGACCGCGCCGCCACGGCGGCGTCGCAGGCGTTCAAATCCTGGCGCGATATGCCGGCGACGACGCGCAAGAAGCTGCTGCATCGGGTGGCCGATGCCATCGAAGACCGCGCCGACGATATCGCCGTGCTCGAATGCATCGATACCGGCCAGGCCCATCGCTTCATGGCCAAGGCGGCGATCCGCGCCGCGGAGAATTTCCGCTTCTTTGCCGACAGATGCGCTGAAGCCCGCGACGGGCTCAGCACGCCGAGCGAGGAGCACTGGAACCTCTCGACCAGGGTGCCGATCGGTCCGGTCGGCGTCATCACGCCGTGGAACACGCCGTTCATGCTGTCGACCTGGAAAATCGCGCCGGCGCTCGCCGCCGGCTGCACTGTCGTGCACAAGCCTGCCGAGTGGTCGCCGGTGACGGCTGACCTCCTGGCAAAACTGGTAAAACAGGCCGGCGTGCCCGGCGGCGTGCTCAACACCGTACACGGCATCGGCGAAGAGGCCGGCAAGGCGCTGACCGAACATCCCGCGATCAAGGCGATCGGGTTCGTCGGCGAGAGTTCGACGGGTTCGGCGATCATGGCGCAGGGCGCGCCGACCTTGAAGCGCGTGCATTTCGAGCTCGGCGGCAAGAACCCCGTGATCGTGTTCGACGACGCTGATCTGGACCGTGCGCTCGATGCGGTGGTCTTCATGATCTACTCGCTCAACGGCGAGCGCTGCACCTCGTCGAGCCGGCTGCTGGTCCAGCAGGGCATCGCCGAAAGATTCATCGAAAAGCTGACGGCGCGGGTCAAGGCGCTGAAGGTCGGCCATCCCCTCGATCCCGTCACAGAAATCGGCCCGCTGATCCACGAGCGGCATCTTGCAAAAGTCTGCAGCTATTTCGACGTCGCACAGAAGGATGGCGCGACCATTGCGGTCGGCGGCAAGCCGCATGACGGCCCCGGCGGCGGGCATTATGTCCAACCGACGCTGGTCACCGGTGCGCACGCCAAAATGCGTGTCGCGCAGGAAGAAGTGTTCGGTCCGTTCCTGACCGTCATTCCGTTCAAGGATGAAAAGGACGCGATCGAGATCGCCAATGGCGTGCAGTACGGCCTCACCGGCTACGTCTGGACCGGCGACATGGGCCGGGCGCTACGCGTCGCGGACGCGCTGGAAGCCGGCATGATCTGGCTCAACTCCGAAAACGTCCGTCATCTGCCGACGCCGTTCGGCGGCATGAAATCGTCCGGCATCGGCCGCGACGGCGGCGATTACTCGTTCGACTTCTACATGGAAACCAAACACGTCTCGCTGGCGCGCGGGACGCACAAGATACAGCGTTTAGGCACGACCTCATCCTGAGGAGCGCGCGCAAGCGCACGTCTCGAAGGATCGGTTACGGGCCTCATGGTTCGAGACGGCGCAAGAGCGCCTCCTCACCATGAGGAGAAGCAACACCGCGAAACTGGGAAAGTGACATGCCGGTACCTACACACATCTTCGATCCGCCGTTCAACATCATCCGCTCCAGCCACGCCGTGCTCGACGTGACGGATTTGAACGCCTCTAGCGACTTCTACGAAAAGACCGTCGGCCTCCATGTCGAGGACCGCGACGACAAGGCGGTCTATCTGCGCGGCGCCGAGGAGCATCAGCACCACTCGCTGGTGCTGCGCAAGGCGCAAGCCGCGGCCTGCAACCGGCTCGGCTTCAAGGTCGGCAATGACGGCGATCTCGACAAGGCTGCCAGCTTCTTCTCCGAGAACGGCATCACCTATGCCTTCGCCGAGCAGCCGTTCCAGGGCCGCACGTTGCACTTCACCGATCCCTTCGGCTTTCAGATCGAACTCTACGCGACGATGGAGAAGCGCCCTCATCTGCTGCGGCGCTACGACCTCTACAAGGGCTGTCATCCGCAGCGGCTCGATCACTTCAACATCTTTGCAGCCGAGGTGCAGGGCACCGTCGACTTCTACGCGCGGCTCGGTTTCCGCCTGACCGAATATGGCGAGGAGGACGGGCCGAACGGGCGCATCGCGGCGGCCTGGATGCACCGCAAGGGCAATGTGCACGATTTTGCCATCACCAACGGCAAGGGCCCTCGCCTGCACCATTTCGCTTATTGGGTGCCGACGGCGATGAACGTGCTGCATCTCTGCGACGTGATGGCTTCCAGCGGCTTCCTCAAAAATATCGAGCGCGGTCCCGGCCGCCACGGCATTTCGAACGCCTTCTTCCTCTACATCCGCGACCCCGACGGCCATCGCCTCGAACTCTACACCAGCGATTATTTTACCGGCGATCATGACCACGAGCCGCTGCGCTGGTCGCTGAAAGATCCGCGCCGGCAAACGCTGTGGGGCGCACCGGCGCCGCGCTCCTGGTTCGAGCAGGGCTCGCCGTTCACGGGCCAGGCGGTGCGCGAACCGGCGTTCGTCGCCGACGTCACGATTGCGGATTAGGATCCCAGATGACCTCACCTCGCCTCGCCACCTACTCCATCAACGGCGCCACCAGATATGGCGCCGTCACCGATGCCGGCATCGTCGATCTCTCCGCCCGCTTCGGACAGGAATATCCGACGCTGCGCGAAGCCGTCGCCGCCGGCGCGCTGATGAAATTGGCCGAGGACGCCGCAAAGCGCTCGCCGGATCATGCGCTCGACGCCATCACGTGGCAGCCGCCGATTCCGGCGCCGGAAAAGATCATCTGCATCGGCGTGAACTATCCGGACCGCAACGCCGAGTACAAGGACGGCCAGGACGCGCCGAAGTTTCCCAGCATGTTCATGCGCACGCCGCGCTCCTTTGTCGGCCACAACGCGCCGCTGATCCGCCCGCGCGCGTCAGCGCAGCTCGATTACGAGGGCGAACTGGTGCTGGTGATCGGCAAGGCCGGCCGCCATATCAGGGAGAGCGACGCGCTGGATCACGTCGCCGCGGTCACGCTCTGCAATGAAGGCACCATCCGGGACTGGGTGCGGCATGCCAAGTTCAACGTCACGCAGGGCAAGAATTTTGATTCCACCGGCAGTCTTGGCCCATGGCTGGTTCCCTACACCAGTGAAGCACAAATTGCGGACGTCCGCCTGACCACAAAGGTCAATGGCGAGACGCGGCAGGACGACCGCACCTCGCGGCTGATCTTCGGTTTCCGCTACCTCCTCAACTACATCTCGACCTTCACCACGCTGGTCCCCGGTGACGTCATCGTGACGGGAACACCGACGGGCGCCGGCGCACGGTTCGATCCGCCCCGCTACCTGAAGCCGGGCGACGTGATCGAAGTCGAAGCCGAAGGCGTCGGCATCTTGCGCAACGGCGTCGCCGACGAAACCTGATCACCCTGCAATGGTGGAACAGTGACATGACTTCAACATCCGGCGGCGAAGCGATCGTCAACGGCCTCGTCGCGCACGGCGTCGATACCGTGTTCGGCCTGCCCGGCGCGCAGGTCTACGGGCTGTTCGACGCCTTCCATCAGGCACAGCTGAAAGTGATCGGCGCGCGACACGAGCAGGCCTGCGGCTATATGGCCTTTGGCTATGCGCGCGCCAGCGGACGGCCCGGCGTGTTCAGCGTGGTCCCCGGCCCCGGCGTGCTCAACGCCAGTGCGGCGCTGCTGACGGCATTCGGCTGCAACGAGCCGGTGCTGTGCCTGACTGGCCAGGTGCCGACGGCGTTTCTCGGCAAGGGCCGCGGCCATTTGCACGAGATGCCGGACCAGCTCGCAACATTGCGCACTTTTGTGAAATGGGCCGATAGAATCGAATATCCCGACGACGCGCCGGCAAAAGTATCGCGCGCGTTCCAGGAAATGTCGTCGGGACGGCGCGGCCCCGTCTCATTGGAAATGCCGTGGGACGTGTTCACGCAGCGTGCGCAGGTCGGCGGTTCAGAGCCGTTCGATCCCTTCCCGGCGCCGCAGCCTGATCCTGATCGTATCAAAGCGGCCGCGGCGCTGGTCTCCGGCAGCAAGCGGCCGATGATCTTTGTCGGCAGCGGCGCGATCGACGCGCGCGAGGAAATTCTCGAACTTGCCGAAATGATCGACGCGCCCGTGGTGGCGTTCCGCAGCGGCCGCGGCATCGTCTCCAACGCGCACGAACTAGGGCTGACGATGGCGGCGGCCTACAAGCTGTGGCCGCAGACCGATTTGATGATCGGAATCGGGACGCGCATGGAATTGCCGGCATCGGGCTTTCGGTGGCCGTTCCAGCCGGTCGGCCTGAAGTCCATTCGTATCGATATCGATCCGTCGGAAATGCGGCGGCTGACGCCGGACGCCGCCGTGGTCGCCGATGCCAGGGCCGGCACCGCCGATCTGGTCGCCGCCGTGAAAAAGGCCGGCTACAGCAGGACCAGCGGCAGGCGTTCCGCGATCCGGGAAGCCACCGCCGTCGCGCATCAGGAGATCCAGAAGGTCCAGCCGCAGATGGCCTATCTGAACATCCTGCGCGAGGTGCTGCCGGCGAACGCCATCGTCACCGACGAACTCTCGCAGGTCGGCTTCGCCTCCTGGTACGGTTTTCCGATCTATGAGCCGCGCACCTTCATTACCTCGGGCTATCAGGGCACGCTCGGCTCGGGCTTCCCGACCGCGCTCGGCGCCAAGGTCGCGCATCCGGACCGGCCAGTGGTCGCGATCACGGGCGACGGCGGCTTCATGTTCGGCGTGCAGGAGCTGTCGACCGCCGTGCAGTTCAAGATCGGCGTGGTGACGTTGGTCTTCAACAACAACGCCTACGGCAATGTGCGGCGCGACCAGCGCGAGCGTTTCGACGGCCGCGTGGTGGCGTCCGATCTCGTCAATCCGGATTTCGTCAAGCTCGCGGAATCCTTCGGCGTCGGTGCCGCGCGCGTCACCTCGCCCGATCACTTTCGTCCGGCGCTGGAAAAGGCGCTGGCCGATGGCGGGCCCTATGTGATTTCGGTGGAAGTGCCGACCGACTCCGAGGTCAGCCCGTGGAAGTTCATCCATCCGGCGATGCCGTAACTAAGCTCCCCGCGCCATCGCGCCGCGCTGTACCCGCGAAGCTGCGATCACCAACAGGCCCGCACCCGCGACCGCCCAGCAGGCCACCGGCGCCCAGTGCAACAGCGGCGCGTATTCCGGCAGCTTTTGCAGGCCGCCGGCGACCGCTGCCATCCGCGCAAAGGTCGCCAGCGCCAGCGCTGAAAACATCAGCCCGATCACCTTGCCCTCGGCGCCGGTGTCCCCGATCGCCAGCGCCGCCGATACCGCGCTCATCAGCATGCAACCCCACGCCGCGCCCGCCACAAACTGCGCGACGATCAGGATGTTGAGACTGCTCGACAATTCTGCGGCGAGCACTGCCAGCGCGCCCAACAGGCCGGCGGCACCCATCACGATCAGCCCGCCGCGGTGCTTGACCACGACACTCGCCGGAAACATCGCGATGTTGAAGCCGATCCAGAACACCGGCAGCAGCCACTGCAACTGATCTTGCGTCGTGAAGCGCAGGAAGAACGACGCACTGTTGAGGCTGAAGTGCAGTTGATAGCCGAGCGACAGGATCACCATCGACGCGATGAAGAACATCGGGATCGTGCTGAGCGCTTTGGGTGGGACTGCCTTCTCGCTCGGGGCGGGCGCTTGTGCCACAGCGTCGCGCTCGACCTTCGACAGCGCCAATGTGGTGAGCAGCAGGACGACGCCCGAGATCAGGAACGGCAGCCGCGGATCATGGTTGCGCAGCACCGTTCCAAGATAGGGCGAGATCGCGCCGGCCAGGCCGTAACCCAGCATCGCCAGCGCCGCCAGCAACGGCACCTGTGACCGTGCGCGGTGCTTGCCGAGCAGCGTCAGCGGGGGTGCCCGCAATGCCGAGGAGGTCACGACCCAGATCACGATCAGCACGATGAGCCAGACTTGCGCGCCCGGACCCGTACCGGCCACGAACGGCAACGCCACGAACGCCGCGCAAGAGATCGCGGTCAGGATGCCGACGAAGACACCGAGCCGGCCGATAAAGGGTGCGATCTTGTCGGCTGCAATTCCCATCGCGGTGTCGGTGATGGTGAAGATCGCCTGATCGAGCATCAGGATGAAGATCACCATGCCGGGTGCGATCCCGACCTGGGCTGCAAGCTTCGGCAGGTAGATGACGTAGGTGGTCCAGCCCAGCGTGAAGATCAGTTGCAGCACGGCCAGGTAGATGCCGGTGCCGCTGGCGCCCGCGCGGCTGTCGGCTTTTGCCTCAGTCGTGGTCATATTTCGCTCCCCGCCCGACGGAGAGCATAGACCAGACGAAACTTCGATGGGAAGTCCTTCCCTCTCTTCCTTCTCCCCTTGTGGGAGAAGGTGGCGCGAAGCGCCGGATGAGGGGTCTCTATCGTCATCGCGAAATCCTGCCGTGAGGAAGCAACCCCTCACCCGTCTTCGCTTCGCGAAGCCACCCTCTCCCACAAGGGGAGAGGGGAAGAGACCATCAGCGCGCTTTTCGAAAAGTCAGATTGATGCGCTGGCGGCCCATGGCGGCGTGTTCACCGTCGGCCAGCGGGGCCACGCCGTGAAAGAACAGCCGCGACGGCCCGCCCCAGACCACGACGTCGCCATGCACCAGCCGAAACCGGGCCGGCTTGTCGCTGCGTTTTGATCCCCCGAACAGGAAGATCGCGGGTATCCCAAGCGACACCGAGACGATCGGCGCGACAAAATCCTGCTCGTCCCTGTCCTGATGCAGCGACATCCGGGCGCCTGGCTTGTAGCGGTTGATCAGGCAGGCATCGGGTGAAAAGTGTTCGAAGCCGCCCTCGGTCGCCGCTTCGGCGGCCAGTCCGCGAAACACCGCGGGCATCGCCGGCCACGGCTGGCCGGACTCGGGATCGACACCGTCATAGCGATAGCCGGTGCGATCGGTGACCCAGCCGGCATTGCCGCAATTGGTCATCGCCACCGACATCTGATGGCCGCCCGGCGTCGACATATGACGAAACGGCGCCTGCGCCACGATCCCGCGCAGCGCCGGAATCAGATCGGCTTCAAAGCGCAGCGCGAAGCCGCGCAGCAGCACGGCGCCGTCGGCCATCGCTTCTCGCGACGGCGGCACATCGGCGATGGCGTCGAACAAATCTGCAGTCAATGCGCTTCGCACTCACATGGCGGTGAATTACTTGGCGTCGTGAAAGATCACGCCGACGGTATGACGGTGGCCGGACCGGATCTGGCTGACGCCATGGCGCAGATTAACGCGATAGAACCCGCGCGTCCCCTGCACCGGGCGGTGATGCACAGCAAATGCCACCGCGTCGCCTTGTGTGAGCGGCACCACCTCGGGCCGCGACTGCATCCGCGGCCGCTGCTCGGTCAGCACGAATTCACCACCGGTGAAATCGCGCCCCGGTTCCGAGAGCAGGATCGCGACCTGCAGCGGGAACACATGCTCGCCATAGAGATCCTGATGCAGGCAATTGTAGTCGCCGGGCCCATATTGCAGCAGCAGCGGCGTCGGCCGAATTTGCCCCGCGTCATGGCAGCGCTTCAGGAATGCCTGATGCGCCAGGGGATAGCGGATATCGATCCCCATCGTCTGGTTCCAGCGATTGGCAATACCGCACAGCCGCGCATACAGCGCCGGGCGCAGTTCCGCGATCAGGTCGGGCAGTGGATAGGAAAAATACTTGTATTCGCCGCGCCCAAAACCGTGACGCCCCATCACGATGCGGCTGCGGAACTTGCTGTCATCAGGATACAGCGCCGCGATCGCCCGGCATTCGTCCGGCGACAGCAATCCCTTCAGCACGGCGCAGCCCTGCCCGTCGAGATCGGCCGTGGCCTGCGTCCAGTCGATGGCATCGACGCGGGCGGCGATGTCGGGGGACGGACGGCGATCGGTGGTTTTTGCGGTGGCTTTCATGGCGGGCAGTTTCGCAAGACGGGTAGCGGTGTGCCACCCGATTTCCGTTAAGCGTCGTCCCGGCCTAGTGCGCAATTGCGCACGGGGGCCGGGACCCATAGCCACCGGCGGGAATGTTGCGAAAGGCCTCTGCCGTCGTGCCTTATCGACAGATCACGCGGTATGGGTCCCGGCTCAAGGCCGGGACGACAAATCAACCCAACACCGGCAGCGCAATCACATCATAGCCGTGACCGATCTTTCGCTTCAGCACGGGGTCTTCCAGTTCGAACTCGAAGCGATCAGCCGGGCGGATGCCGCCTTTGGCCGCGAAGGTGCCACCGAACATGGCGCAACCATCCGGCAGGCCTTTGCCGCCGAAGCCGCGCGCGATCAGGTCGTTCACCGGCAGCATGCCGTCGAGCGTGCCCTCCTGATAGAGCATCTTCTTGCCGTCGATGATGGCCCAGGAGCGCAGGATCATCTGGTCCCAGTGGCCGATGATCTCCTCCAGCTCCCACAGCGTGGATGCCATCGGCTTGTCGCACATCTGCTTGGAAACCGTGACGCTGTAGGCTTCCACCTTGCGATCGGTATGGTCGGAGCCGCAGCCGACAAGGATCCGCCCCTGCCAGCCGATCAGCACGAACTCGACCTCACCGCTGGAATCGCCGCCGCTGACTTCGATGCTGTCAGTGGTGGTGATCCGGCACGCGGAGACACGGTAGTAGATCGGCGTCGAGGCCGGCCGCGCGATTCCGATCGCTTCCAGTTCGGCAATGTGCTTGTCGCGCGCCACCGGATCGCGCCCGGTCCAGCCGGCAATCACGGCTTGATCGATTGCCAGCGTCAGCGGCGTCGGCGCGCCGCCCTTGTCCTGAACGGTAAAGGTAAGATCAACCACGGATGACATTCTCCATTCCGGCCGCAAGTTCAAAGATGCAGCGATCTCTTCCGGCGGCGCCTGCGAGCATGAGCCCGACCGGCACCTCGCCTTCGCGGTGCGCGGGCAGCGAGATCGCGCAGCCGTCGAGCATGTTGATCAGCGTGCAATTGCGAAGCGCACGCAGGTTCTGCGTCGCGAACGCCTTGTCGTCGGCGAGGTCGGCGATCTTGGGCGGGGTATTGGCCGTGGTCGGCATGACCAGCGCGTCATAGGGCGCGATGCGCGCTTCGGTATGCGCAATGAACGATTTTCGCGCGCCGAGCAGATCGATGTAGTCGGCGGCGCTCATGCCTTCGCCGCGCAGGATGCGGACGTGCACGCGGGGATCGTAGACATCGCCTTTGCTCACGATCAAATAGCGGTGCCAGGCATAGCTTTCGGATGCTGCAAAGCCGCCCTTGGCGTTCATCGCGCCGACATCGAGGAATTCCGGCACTTCGATGCGTTCGACCAGCGCGCCCTGCCGCGACAGTGTCTCCAACGCGCGCTCAAAGGTCTTTGCGATTTCGTCATCGAGATCATCGAGCGCGACCGTGGTCGGCACCGCGAGCCGCATGCCCCTGACAGGCCGCGGCTGCAAGACCGGCAATTCGGGTTCATCGGCCAGCACGGCGTCCATCGTCGCGCAGCACTGCACCGTGCGCGCCAGCGGCCCAAAACTGTCGAGCGAGGACGACAGCGGTACGCCGCCGTCGAGCGGCACGCGGCGTTGCGTCGGCTTGAAGCCGACGATGCCGTTGAACGCCGCCGGAATCCGGCATGAGCCGCCGGTGTCGGTGCCGAGCGCGCCATGGGCCATGCCGTCGGCGACCGAGACCGCCGCGCCCGAAGACGAGCCGCCAGGCACGTGGCCGACGCCGCGGTTCCAGGTGCTTTTCGGCGTACCGTAATGCGGGTTGATGCCGATGCCGGAATAGGCGAACTCGGTCATGTTGGTGCGGCCGATCACGATGAAGCCGGCGCGGCGCAGCCGTGCCACCACGGGCGCATCGGCTCCTGCCGGCGTGCAGTCTTCCTCGAGCGCCCGCGAGCCGGCGCGGGTCACCTGCCCCTTGATGTCGAACAGATCCTTGATCGAGACCGGGATGCCGGCAAACGGCGACGGCACCGCATGGGCCTTGCGCAGCCGGTCCATCGCGTCGGCCGCACCAATGGCGCCTTCCTTGTCGACATGGATGAAGGCGCGCGACCCCTCACCCGAGGCGTCGGAGATTTTGGCGAGACATTCCTCGACCAGCTTGCGGGCGGAGGTCGCTCCGCTATCGAGATCGGCGGCGAGTGAGGCAAGTGTTGTTGTTGTGTTCGGCATGAGTTTCTCTCGCTGCTTCTCTTCGCTTTGCTACTTGTCATCTGATCCGGGCTCAATGTCGAGATCGAGCAGGGCCGAACTCAACGATTTGCCGTGGGCATCGAGCGCCAGCGAACGGGTGACGCCGCCGCCGAGCGCCTGCGTCATCACGAAATTCAAGGCCGACAGATTGGGCAGCTCGTAGCGAACCACTTCGCCCTCGACGACCCCGGCGAAATGCGCCTTCACCCGTTCGCTGGTGACCTGCTCGCGCAGCAGCGGATAATGCTTCGCGTCATAGGCGATGACGGAAATGTTCGAAATGTTGCCCTTGTCGCCGGTGCGGGAATGAGCGATCTCGCGCAGCTTCACCTTATGCCCCCACGAAACGAACTTGCGGCTTTGCCAGTTCGCGGGGCAACAGCACCGATGCCACCGCAACGACATCACGCGCCGATTTCCATGCGCCGCCACCGGCTGCCGGGCCGTTGGTATAGAGCGTTTCGACCTCGTTGCCGATCCTGACCGCCTCGCGCAGATTTTCCGTGCGCCCGGCGACCCGAACGCGCACTTCATAGGGCTCGTTCGCGCGGGTAGAGACTTCCGCGCCGTGCAGGGAATCGACGCCGACCAGTTCAAACCGCAGCTCGCTGGATACCACGCCGGTCAGTTTCAGCCGCTCGCGCACGATCTCCAGCGCGAGCCGGCCGCGCGCCAGCGCCCCGGGACCCGCATAGGAAATCTGCCCCTCGCCGATATAGCTGTCGACATAGCCGACCGAGACTTTCAGCGTGTCGGTTCGCCGGTGGCCGCGCCCGCCGCTGACGCGCACACGATCCGGTCCGATCTCTTCGACGATCACTTCCGAAAAATCCGCCACGACGTCCGGCTGGAAATACTGCCGGGGATCGTGCACCTCGTAGAGCAACTGCTCCTTGCAGGTCCGCGCCGTCACCGCGCCACCGGAACCCGCAACCTTGGTGATGACAACGCTGCCGTCCTCGCCGACTTCACCGATCGGAAAACCGAGCCGGGCGAGATCCGGAACATCCTTGTAACCGGGATCGGCAAAATAGCCGCCGGTGATCTGCCCCGCACATTCCAGCAGATGCCCCGCAACGGTGCCCTGCCCGAGCAAGTTCCAGTCGTCCATCGCCCAGCCGAACGCATGGATCATCGGCGCCAGGAACAGCGCCGGATCCGAAGCCCGCCCGGTGATGACGATATCTGCGCCTGATTTCAGCGCCTCTGCCATTGGCTCGGCGCCGAGATAGGCGTTCGCCGACAGCAAGCGGTTGCCGAGCTGCTTGATGGTGCCGTCGAATTCCATGATCGGCAGATCGCCGTCCTTGCAGGCGTCGAGCACGTCGTCACCGACGATGGCGGCGATCTTCAGCGCGGACAACCCAAGCGACTTCGCGATCTCGGCGGTCCGGCGCGCGGCGGCTTCCGGATTGGCGGCGCCCATATTGGTGACGATCTTGATACCTTTGGCGGCACACTGCGGCAGCACCGCGCGCATCCGCTCCTCGAGCAGCGGATCGTAGCCGCCGTCAAGGTTTTTCATGCGCGCCTGCTGCGCCAACGCTACCGTGCGCTCGCCGAGGCACTCGAACACCAGGTACTGGATGTCGCCCTTTTCGGCGAGTTCAATCGCGGGCTCGATGCGATCGCCCGAATAGCCGGCACCGGATCCTATTCGAATCGTTCGCACATCGCCTCCATCGTCACCGCGGACATTCCGTGCGGCGCAATCAGCAACACCCTAGCGCGGGAAATCACTGGCATACAAGCGCTGTCGGCTTGCGGGAATGCGGCCATGCGACGGCACGGCTGGACCGTTGACGCGGAATGGTCAAATGTCGCATCAAGATCGCAACATGCGGGCCGAAGCCCGCCTCGAGGAGGAATGCCTGATATGGCAGAGCCAGCGCGCGCTAAACCGAAGCCGACCCCGGAAACCCAGCATTTTTGGGACGGTACTGCGGCCGGCGAACTGCGCCTGCAGCGCTGCGACGCCTGCGCCAACGTCTATTTCCCGCCGCGCCCGTTCTGCCCGTCCTGCGCCTCGCGCAAGGTGAGCGTGTTCAAGGCGAGCGGCAAGGCCAGGCTTTACAGCTACGTCATCAACCATCGCCCCGCCGCACCCGGCTTCACGCCGCCTTACGCGATCGCCGTCGTCGAGCTCGACGAAGGACCGCGCATGATGAGCAACATCCTCGATTGCCCGCAGACGCCGGAGGCGCTCGAACTCGACATGAAGCTCGAGGTCGCCTTCGAAAAACTCGACGACAAGATCACCCTTCCCCAGTTCCGTCCGGCGAAGGGTTAAGCATCATGCGCAGAAACCAGGTCGCCGTCGTCGGCGCTGCCGAGACCACCGAACTCGGCGTCATCCCCAACATGTCGCAGATCCAGCTGCACGCGGATGCGGCGCTCAACGCCATCGCCGATGCCGGGCTAAAGCTGTCCGACATCGACGGTATCGCCACGGCGGTGGAAACTCCGCAGCAGATCGCCCACTATCTCGGTATCAAGCCGACCTGGGTCGACGGCACCTCCGTCGGCGGCTGTTCGTTCATGCTGCATGTCCGCCACGCCGCGGCCGCGATCGAGGCAGGCCTCTGCAAGACCGTGCTGATCACGCACGCCGAGAGCGGCAAGTCGATGGTCGGAAAGCTGCCGCGCTCGACGCCGCCGGACAGCCTCAACGGCCAGTTCGAACAGCCGTTCGGCGTGTTCGGCCCGCCCAGCATGTTTCCGATACCCGTGCTGCGCTACATGAAGACTTACGGCATTACCCATGAGCAGATCGCCATGGTCGCGGTGGTGCAGCGCGAATGGGCCGCGAAGAATCCCCGCGCCACCATGAAGGCGCCGATCACCGTCGAGGACGTGCTGAACTCGAAGATGATCGCCTATCCGTTCCGCATCCTGCAGTGCTGCCTCGTCACCGACGGCGGCGGCGCGCTAATCCTCACGTCAGCCGACCGCGCCAAGGATTTCCCGAACAAGCCGGTCTATATCCTCGGCACCGGCGAGAGCGTGGAAACGCCGATGGTCAGCCAGATGGAGACTTTCAACTCCTCGCGCGCCTTCACGACCGCGGGACCGCTCGCCTTCAAGGAGGCCGGCATCGCCCACAAGGACGTCGATCATCTGATGATCTACGACGCCTTTGCGCATCTGCCGCTGTTCGGTCTCGGCGATCTCGGCTTCATGCCGCACGAAGAAACCGGCAAGTTCATCGCCGAGGGCAATACGCGCCCCGGCGGCAAGCTGCCGCTCAACACCAATGGCGGGGGCCTGAGCTACATGCATTCGGGCATGTACGGCATGTACGCGCTGCAGGAGAGCGTCCGGCAAATGCGCGGCATCGCGCCGGCCCAGGTCAAGGACGCCAGGATATCGGTGTGCCACGGCGTCGGCGGCATGTTCGCGGCGTCAGGCACGATCATCTTTACGAACGAGAAGTGACGATGAGCCGACCTTCCCTGCTCCCTCGCCCCGCCCTTGCGGGGAGAGGGTCGGGGTGAGGGGCTCCCTCGGCAAAGTCGGACTCGCGGAGAGTCCCCCTCACCCGGATTGCTTCGCAATCCGACCTCTCCCCGCAAGCGGGGCGAGGTAAGAACAAACAGCATCGGAGAACCACCATGACCAAATCACTGCAGGACAAAGTCATCATCGTTACCGGCGCGGGGCGCGGCATCGGCAGGGAGATCGCCCTGCTCTGCGCCGCCGAGGGTGCAAAGGTCGTAGTCAACGATCCCGGCGTTGCCGCCGACGGCGCGGGCAACAGCGCAGCTCCCGCAGAGGAAGTGGTGGAAGAGATCAAGAAGCGCGGCGGCACCGCGGTCGCCAATTTCGAGTCGGTGGCGGACGCGATCCCCGCGAGCAAGATCGTGAAGACGGCGACCGATCATTTCGGCCGGCTTGACGGTGTCGTCAACAATGCCGGCATCCTGCGCGACATGATCTTCCATAAAATGAGCGTCGAAGCCTTTGAATCCGTCATCAAGGTGCACCTGATGGGCTCGTTCTATGTCAGCCACGCCGCGGCACGGCTGTTCCGCGAACAGGAGAGCGGCTCCTTCGTGCACTTCACCTCGACCTCTGGGCTGATCGGCAATTTCGGCCAGGCCAATTACGCCGCCGCCAAGCTCGGCATCGTCGGCCTGTCGAAGTCGATTGCGCTCGACATGGGCCGCTTCAACGTCCGCTCGAACTGCGTCTCGCCGTTCGCCTGGACCCGCATGATCGGCACCATCCCGACCGAGACCGATGCCGAGAAGGCGCGCGTCGAGAAGATCAAGCAAATGGGCCCGGAGAAGATCGCGCCGGTCTGCGCGCATCTCCTCTCGGACGATGCCAAGGACGTGACCGGGCAGATTTTTGGCGTGCGCATGAACGAGATCTTCCTGTTCGGCCAGCATCGTCCGGTGCGCTCGGTTCACCGCAGCGAAGGCTGGACGCCGCAGACCATCGCCGAGCACGGCATGCCGGCGCTGAAGGGATCGTTCTCCAAGCTCGACCGTTCCGCGGACGTTTTCACCTGGGATCCGATCTGAGCCGCGACAAGAGGGTGGGCAAAGACGCTTTGCCCACCCTCCAAAGCTGGCCCGGCTCCGGCATAAGGACGCTACTTCCGCTTCATCCCCAGGTTGTCCGAGCGAAATTCGCCTGCTTTATGCCCAATTGCGGGAACATGATTTCCTTCCAACGAAAAACTGGGAGGAAAAAATGACAACTCCGCTACCCCACGTACCTCACTCCCCTGACGCCAGGACGAACGGACTGGATCGCCGCGCGCTCTTGCGCGGTGCAACCGTGCTGGCCACCACGGCCGTAACCATGACAGCGGCCTCCGCGGCAAGCGTAGCCCCCTTAGGCCAAACGGGCGTCCCAACCCCGTCAACCGGCCCGCTGCCCCTGGGTCCGCTACCCGGGGCCCGCTATCCGGATGCCCGCCTTGAGTCGATGAAAAAGAAGGGGGTCTCGTTCGGGCCTACCGGTTTCCCGGCCTTTGCCGGCACCATGGCCGTCGAGCGCGTCGCAACCGGCTTCCGCTGGGCCGAGGGGCCGGTTTACTTCCCGGCCGGCCGCTACGTGCTGTTCTCCGACATTCCCAACAACCGCATCATGCGCTTCTCGGAGGATGACGGTCACGTCAGCGTCTACCGCCAACCATCGATGAATTCGAACGGCAACACCATCGATCGGGAAGGACGCCTGATCACCTGCGAACATAGCGGCCGGCGGGTCACCCGGACCGAACTCGACGGCTCGATCACCATCATCGCCGACAAGTACAATGGCAAGAAGCTGAACTCGCCGAACGACGCGGTCGTCGCGGCCGATGGTTCGATCTGGTTCTGCGATCCGGCCTACGGCATCGGCGGCTTCTATGAGGGCATCAAGGCCGATGCCGAGCAGGACAAGAAGAACGTCTACCGGGTCGATCCGAAATCCGGCGACATCAAGATGGTCGTCGACGATTTCGTGCAGCCGAACGGCCTTTGCTTCTCGCCCGACGAGAAGAAGCTCTATATCTGCGATACCGGCTTCACCGACGGGCCGGACAACCCGTCGCATATCCGCGTGTTCGATGTGGATCTCGCGGGCGGAAAACTCTCGAACAGCAAGGTGTTTGCGGACATGCCCAAGCCCAGCATTACCGACGGGCTGCGCTGTGACACCGCCGGGCGTCTTTGGTGCTCCGTGGGTTGGGGCGATCCGAACGAGGACGGCGTGCGCTGCTACATGCCTGACGGCGATCTGCTCGGCAAGATCCACATCCCGGAGACGGTTGCAAACTTGTGCTTCGGCGGCATGCAGCGTAACCGGCTCTACATCTGCGGCTCGTCATCGCTCTACGCCGTCTACACCAGTGCGCAAGGCGCCATGAAGCCGTAAATCACCGCAGTCATTCCGGGGCGACGCGAAGCGTCGAACCCGGAATCTCGAGGTTCCGGGTTCGCGCTTGCGCGCGCCCCGGAACGACGGTGATCGAACTCCCTACCCGCTATTCCTCAACCCCGCCGAAATCCCGTTGATGGTGATCTGAATGCCGCGAAGTACCTGCTCGTCGGGGTTTTGCGCGCGGTGCTCCTTCAGCAATTCCACCTGCACGTGGTTCAGTGGGTCGAGATAGGGAAAGCGGTTGCGGATCGAGCGTTCGAGCAGCGGGTTACTCTGCAGCAAACGGTCCTGTTGCATGATCTTCAGCAGCAGATCGATGCAGCTATGCCATTCTTCGCGGATGCGGCTGAAAATCTTCTCGCGCAGCGCCACGTCGGGCACCAGTTCGGCGTAGCGGGAGGCGATCGCGATCGAGCTCTTGGCCAGCACCATGTCCATATTCGACAGCAACATCCGAAAGAACGGCCATTCGCGATAGAGCTCCTGCAGGAAGGGCATGCCCTGCTCGGGATGCTCTGCGATCCAGGTCTCGACCGCGCTGGCAAAGCCGTACCAGCCCGGCAGCATCAGGCGACATTGCGCCCAGCTGAACACCCAGGGGATGGCGCGCAAATCCTCGATCTCGCGGGTTTTCTTGCGTGAGGCCGGACGGCTGCCAATGTTGAGCGTGGCAATCTCGTTGATGACGGTGGAGCCCCAGAAGTAGTCGGCGAAGCCCTCGGTCTCATAGACCAGCCCGCGATAGGCCCTGAAGGCCAGCGCGGACAATTCCTCCATCGCCTTCAGATATTCGGCGCGCGGCGCGCTGTGCTTCGGCTGCAGCAGGCTCGCCTCCAGCGTCGCCGCCGTCAGAATTTCCAGATTATTGCGGCCGACCTCGGCGTTGGAATATTTGCTGGAGATGATCTCGCCCTGCTCGGTGATGCGGATCTGGCCGTTCACCGCGCCGCCGGGCTGCGCGATGATCGCGTCATAGCTCGGCCCGCCACCGCGGCCGACCGATCCGCCGCGGCCGTGGAACAGCCGCAGCCGGACGTGGTGGCGTTCGAACACCTCGATCAGGCCGATTTCAGCCTTGTAGAGTTCCCAGCCCGAGGTGACGAAGCCGCCGTCCTTGTTGCTGTCGGAATAGCCGAGCATCACTTCCTGAATCGCTCCGCGACTGTCGACCAGTTTGCGGTAATCGTGCAGCGACAATATGCGGTCCATGACGCCGCTGGAGCCCTGAAGATCCTCGATGGTCTCGAACAGCGGCACGATGTTGATCGCGCAACGGCCCGAGGGGCGAACGAGGCCGGCTTCCTTCAGAAGCAGCGCGACCTCCAGCATGTCGGACACCCCCTTGCACATGGAGATGATGCACTGGGGGATAGCGGCGGAACCATAGCGGGCATGCGCCTCGGCGGCCGCATGGAACAGCGCGAGTTCGCCGATCGTTTCCTCGCTGTACTTCACAAAAGCCGACGTCAGCGGACGCGCATTGCCAAGCTCCTTGACGAGCAAGGCGATCCGCGCCTCCTCAGTCAATGCCAGATAGGACATGCCGGGCATCGCCGCGTCGATCAGCTCTGCAACGGTACGTTCGTGCACGGCCGAATTTTGCCTGATGTCGAGGCTCGCCAGGTGGAAACCGAAGCAATCCACGGCCCGGCGCAACAGGCGCAGCCGACCGCGCGCAATCACGCCGGAATTGTTCGAGATCAGCGAGCGATAGAGGATATCGAGATCGGCCTTGAATTCCGCGACATCGGCATAGGGCGCGGCCTCGCCGACCGCCGGACGTCTGGTCTCCACGTCCAGCCTTGTCGCGGTCGCGGTGAGGCGCGCGTAGATGCCGGATACCGCAAGACGATAGGGCTCGCCGCTTCGGTGCGGCGACTTATCCGGCGAACGCTCCGCAAGGACACGCAAATCCTTGGAAACATCGGCCAGATGCGCCGCCATCGACAGTTCGGCGCCGAGCAGATGCAATTCCTCCAGATAAAACCGCAGCACCCGGCTGGACTGCAATTTCAGCGTCCCGCGCACCACGTCGGCGGTCACGAACGGATTGCCGTCGCGATCGCCGCCGATCCAGCTTCCGATCTTGAGAAACGAAGCCAGTTCGCCCCTTGAGCTGTCGCCCTCGTTCAGCCGGTCCTCCAGCGCGCAATGCAGCCGCGGCACCTCATGCAGGAACGTGTAGTCGTAGAACGACAGGCCATTGGCGACCTCGTCGAGCACCGTGAGCTTGGTCCGGCGCAACAGGTTGGTCTTCCACAACGTCAGTACCGCGCGGCGCAATTGCTCGTCGCTCGCCTCGATCTCATCCGGCGTCAGTTGCACCCGCTCCTTGCGGTCGAGCAGCGCGGCGATTTCCATTTCGCGATCGATCGTGCTCTTGCGGCGGACTTCGGTGGGATGGGCCGTGAGGACCGGACTGACCTGGGCGCTTGCGAAAAACTTGCGCAGATCGGCGGCGCTGATTCCGACCGTGCGCGCGTGCGCCAGGGTCTGGGCCAGCATGTTGGCGCGCGGCGCCCCGCCGGGCTCGGTCCGCGCCCGCATCTGGCGGATGTTGTTCTGGTCCTCGGCAATGTTGGCCAGATGCGAAAAATAGCTGAAGGCGCGCACGATCCGCACCGTCTGGCTGATCGACATGCTGTCGAGGATCTGCTCGAGCTCGCGCCGCGCCGGCTTGTCGTCGTCGCGGTGGAACCGGATCGAGGTCTGCCGGATGCGCTCGACCAGGTCGAAGACGTCGGCGCCCTCCTGGTCACGCACGGTATCGCCGAGAATGCGCCCGAGCAGCCTGATATCGGTCCGCAACCGGGCGTCCTCCGCGTCTTCGACGCGATTGGCACGGACTTCGGGATCGGAAGGCACGGTCTGGGGTGACATGGCTTGCTACTCCAGAGGGCTTGCCCGGCAAGTTCTGGAGTGTGCAAGTTTTTTGCCGCAGTGCAAGATAAAGATGGAGGCGGTGCAAGCCCAACGACTTTCACCCACCAACCTCATCCTGAGGAGCGGTGTCTTCGCCGCGTCTCGAAGGATGGCCGCATCGGGGGCCTGCATGGTTCGAGACGCGCCGTTGGCGCTCCTCACCATGAGGGGCTGGGCTAAATCTTCCTCCCCGCCCGCTCCCAATAGGGATCGCGCAGGCGGCGTTTGAAGATCTTGCCGGAATCCTCGCGCGGCAGCTTGGTCTGGATTTCGACGTGCTTGGGCACCTTGTAGTCAGCCAGTGACTTCTTGAGCTCGGCGCGGACCGCGGCGACGTCGAGCGTCACGCCCGGCTGCGGCTCCACGACAGCCATCAACGCTTCGCCAAACTCCTCGTCGGGAATGCCGAACACCGCGCAGTCATGGACGCCGGGCACGGCGTGCAGCGCGGCTTCGATCTCGGCGGGGTAGATGTTGACCCCGCCCGAAATCACCATGTCGCGCTTGCGGTCGCAGATGAAGACATAGCCGTCCTGATCGATATACCCGACATCGCCCGAGGTAATGAATCCCTCGCGGTCGATCTCGGAACGCTTCTCCGGCTTGTTGTGATAGGTGAAATCCGGATTGCCTGAAATCCGCGAATAGATTTCGCCGATCTCGCCCGGCGGCAGCACGCGCCCGTCATCGCCGATGAAGCGCAGTTCAGCGCCCGGCGATATCTTGCCGACGGTGCCGGGCTTCTTCAGCGCGTCCTCCGAATTGGCAAAGGTGACGGCGCCTGACTCGGTCGAGCCGTAGAATTCGTAGATCACCGGCCCCCACCATTCGATCATCGCGCGCTTGACGTCGGCCGGACAGGGCGCGGCGGCGTGGATGATGTGTCGCAGCGAGGACATGTCATATTTCCTGCGCACGGCCTCCGGCAGCTTCATCAGGCGGATGAACATGGTCGGCACCATGAATATCGTGTCGACCCGCTCCGTTTCGATCAGCCGCAAAAATTCCTCGGGCTCAAAGCGCGGCATCAATATCAGCGCGCCACCAAGCCGCCCGGCGCGCAGGCCGAACGAGTTCGGCGCGGAGTGATACAGTGGTCCCGGCAGGATCGTGCGCGCGCCCGGCTTGAGGCCGTAAATCATCGCCCGCATGGCTTCGGCGTTGGCAGACTGCGCGGGCGTCGGCGCAAAGCGGCGCACGCCCTTCGGGTGGCCCGTCGTGCCCGAAGTGTAGATCATGTTCTGCGGCTGCGGTACCACCGGCCCGTCATAGCGCGATTGTTGCTGGAGCCAGGATTCGAAGTCGATCGCGAAATCAGGCGTCGAGAGGTGATCAGGGTTGATCTTGTAGTTCGCCAAAATCTCCGGCGGCGTCGGCACGCTGAGCGCGGTGACGCCTGATGGAATCGCATCGCGCAATTGATGCAGCATGTCGGCATGCGCGATCAGCACCGAAGTGCCGGAATCCTTCAGCACGTAGTTGATTTCCTCCGGCTTGAAGTGCCAGTTCACGGGAACGCCGTAAGCGCCGAGCCGCATCGCGGCATAAGCGGCCTCGATGAAGGCGATGTCATTGCGCATCAGCATGCATACGCTGTCGCCCGGCTTGACGCCGAGCTTGTGCAATCCGCTGGCGATGCGATCAGTGCGCTCGGCGACCTCGGCATGCTCGCGCCGGCGCTGGCCGCTGATGATGCCGAGGAAGGGGGATGATGTTGTCATTGTCTTTTCCGATCTCTCGCCGGGTTTAAGGAAACTGTCATTCCGGGGCGTGCGCAGCACGAACTCCGATGTGCAATTGCACATCGGAGAATCTCGAGATTCCGGGTCTGGTGCTAGCGCACCATCCCGGAATGACAGCAAAATTATCCCGCATCCGCAAACTTCGGCGCCCGTTTCTCCAGATTGGCGCGCACGGCTTCCTGCTGGTTGGGCCCACCCATCAGCTTCATCTGCTCGACGGATTCGGCGAGCAATGCCGGGCCGGGATCGACGGACAGATTGTTGAGCATGCGCTTAGCGGCGCGGATCGCGTCGGGGCTCTTGCCGGCGATCTCACGCGCAACTTCGAAGGCCGCGGCGCGGGGGTCGTCGCAGATCCGCGTTGCAAGGCCATAGCTCATCGCTTCCTGCGCCGAGAAGATGCGCCCGGTGTAGGTGAGATCGCGCAGGATATCGTCGCGTACCAGGCTGGCGAGGATCGGCGTGCCCGCCATATCAGGCACCAGGCCCCATTTGATTTCCATGATCGACATCCGCGCATCAGGGGTGAGGAAGCGCATGTCGGCGCCGAGTGCGAGCTGGAACCCGCCGCCGAAGGCGACGCCCTGAATTGCCGCAATCACCGGCACCGGAAGTTGCCGCCAGCCCCACACCGCCTGCTGTGGAAAATTGGCGAGGCCATGGGTGCGCGCCGAAAGGTCGCGCTTCTCGCCGCCGGCGATCCCGTTACCGCCCTGCTCCTTCATCGCGGCGAAGCGGCCCATATCGAGGCCGGCGCAGAACGACCGTCCTTCGCCGGACAATACTACCGCCCGGACCCCTTTCTCATGCGCAAGTCGTTCAGTTGCAGCGACAATCGCCTCGAACATCGCGGCATCGAGCGCGTTCATTTTGTCGGCCCGCACCAGCCGGACGTCGGCAATGCCGTCCGAAATCGATATCGAAACGCGCTGCTCCATGAGAATTCTCCTCCATTCGTTGTTATCGCTTTACAGAACGGCGTTGTCCGGATTTAGTCAATCGACCAATTAACAGCAATTCCTTTCAGGTGGAAACGATGTTCAACGATCAGCTTCTCACCGGGCGACGCATTCTCGTGACCGGGGGCGGTACCGGCCTCGGCAAATCCATGGCAGCGCGATTCCTTGAGCTTGGCGCCGAGGTCCATATCTGCGGCCGTCGCAAGAGCGTGTGCGACGAGACCGCGACCGAATTGATGGACCTGCACGGCGGACGTGTGGTCAGCCACGGCGTCGATATCCGCAACGCGCTGGCGGTCGACGAGATGATCGAACAGATCTGGACCGGCGGTCCGCTCACCGATCTCATCAACAACGCCGCCGGCAATTTCGTCTCGCGCACCCAGGACCTGACGCCACGCGGCTTCGACGCGATTGCCAATATCGTGATGCACGGCACATTCTATGTCACCCACGCTATCGGCCGCCGCTGGATTGCCGAGAAGCAGCGCGGCAATGTGGTGTCGATCACCGTGACCTGGGTCCGCAACGGTTCGCCCTATGTGGTGCCGTCGGCGATGAGCAAATCGGCGATCCATGCCATGACCATGTCGCTGGCGATGGAATGGGGACGCTATGGTATCCGTCTTAACACCATCGCACCCGGTGAAATTCCGACCGAAGGCATGAGCAAGCGTCTCAACCCGGGCGATGAACCCGGTGCACGCACCATCGCACGGAATCCGATGGGACGCGTCGGCAAGATGGAAGAGTTGCAGAACCTTGCCGTGTTCCTGATCTCGGGCGGCTGCGACTGGATCAACGGTGAGACCATTGCGATGGACGGCGCACAGGCGCTGGCAACCGGCGGAAACTTCTACGAGCTGCGCGAGTGGTCCGATGCCGACTGGGAGCGCGCGCGGGATTCGATCAAGGCGCAGAACGAAAAAGACCGCGCGGCGCGGGGCGGGTAAAACTCTACGTCGTCCCGGCGAAGGCCGGGACCCATAGCCACCGTCGCCAATTGTTAAGAAGGCGACTAACCGCATCTCTTCACCGATGGGCCGCGGCGTATGGGTCCCGGCCTTCGCCGGGACGACGCTGCTTGTTTTTCGCGCGCGATACCGTCACACTCCTTGCAACTAAAACAAGACACGACGGGAGAAACATGTCCGCCACACAAGCGCCGGCAAATCTTGCCGATATGGTGCGCGAGCGCGCCAGGAGCCGCGGCAATGCGCTGGTCTATGAATTCGAGGGACGTCAGACCAGCTTCGCCGAATTCGACATCAAGACCAACCGCGTTGCGAATGCGCTTGTAGCGCTCGGCGTCAAGCCGGGCGAGCGCATCGCTTATCTCGGCAAGAACAGCGACATCTATTTCGAACTGTTGATGGGCGCGATGAAGGCCAATGTGGTGATGGCGCCGGTGAACTGGCGGCTCGCCGGGCCCGAGGTCGCGTTCATCGTCGCGGATTGCCGGGCGCCGGTGCTGTTCGTCGGACCGGAGTTCATCACGCAAGCCCGCAATATCAAGCCGCAGCTGCCTGACCTTCGCACCATCATCACCACCGAAGGCGGCGCGCCGGAATGGCCGGATTTTACGGCGTGGCGCGATGCGCAGAGCGGCGATGACCCCAAGGTGCCGATCAGCCCCAAGGACGTCGCGATCCAGCTCTATACGTCGGGCACGACAGGCAAGCCGAAGGGCGCGATGCTGTCGCATGCCAATTTCCTCAACCTGGTGCAGACCGGCAGCGAGGCCGAGAAGCCCGACTGGAACAAATGGTCGACCGACGACGTCTCGCTGGTGGCAATGCCGATCTTTCACATCGGCGGCTCCGGCTGGGGCGTGATGGGGCTCTATCATGGCGCCAAGGGCGTGATCGCGCGCGAGTTCGATCCCACCAAGGTGCTGGATTTCTTCGAACAGTCCGGCATCACCAAATTGTTCATGGTGCCGGCCGCGATGCAGTTCGTGGTGCGGCAGCCGCGCGCGCGGCAGGTCGATTTCTCGCGGCTTAAATACATGCTCTACGGCGCCTCGCCGATACCGGCGGCGCTGCTGAAGGAATGCATCGAGGTCTTCAAATGCGGCTTCGTGCAGATGTACGGCATGACCGAAACGACAGGCACTATCGTGGCGCTGCCGCCGGAGGACCACATCGAAGGCCTCGACCGCATGCGCTCGGCCGGCAAGGCGCTGCCCGGCATCGAGCTTGCTATCCTCGACGCCGACGGCACGCGGCTGCCGGTCGGTGAAGTCGGCGAGATCGCCACGCGTTCCGGCTCCAACATGGTCGGCTATTGGAACCTGCCGGAAGCCACCGCCAGGACGCTCGACCGCGACGGCTGGCTGCGCACCGGCGATGCCGGCTATATGGATAAGGATGGCTATCTCTACATCCACGACCGCATCAAGGACATGATCATCTCCGGCGGCGAGAACATCTATCCCGCCGAAGTCGAGAGCGCGATCTGCGATCACCCTGACGTCGCCGAAGCTGCTGTCATCGGCATCCCCGACGACAAATGGGGCGAAGCGGTCAAGGCGATCGTGGTGATGAAGCCCGGCAAGCAAGCTACTTCCGCCGACATCATCAACTTCACCCGCGAACGCATCGCCGGCTTCAAGACACCGAAGTCGGTGGATTTTCTCGAAGCGCTGCCGCGCAATCCGTCGGGCAAGATTTTGCGGCGGAATTTGCGCGACCCGTATTGGACGGGGAAGGACCGGCAGGTGAATTGATCCGTCATTGCGAGCGCAGCGAAGCAATCCATATCGCGGCATAACGGATGGATGGATTGCTTCGTCGCTAACGCTCCTCGCAATGACGGAAGCCCTCAATGCTTCCCCGCCCCCATATACCCAAACAGGAATCCTGCGACCTTGCGCTTCTGGATTTCCTCGCTGCCTTCGGTGATGCGGTAGCGCCGGTGGTGGCGGTAGATGTGTTCGAACGGTTTGTGGCGCGAGTAGCCCATGCCGCCATGGACCTGCATGGCGCGGTCGGCGGCTTCGCAGCAGAGGCGATTTGCCCAGAAATTGCACATCGAGACCCGGTCGGAAAGCGTGTGCTCGACCTCGGCCTGGGTCAGCTTGTCCATCTCCCACGCGGTCTTGCGGATCAACAGCCTCAGCATCTCGGCTTGCGTGGCCAGTTCCACCAGCGGCCACTGGATCGCCTGGTTCTCGGCCAGCGCCTTGCCGAACGGCTTTCGCTCGCGCGCGTATTTAACGCTTTCGTTGATGCAGTAGACCGCGGCGCCGAGCGAACTCGCCGCCTGCCGGATCCGGTTCTCGTGCACGAAGCATTGCGCCAGCGACAGGCCGCGGCCGACCTCGCCGAACAGCGCATCGTCAGGCACGAACACGTCGGTAAAGCTGACACGGGGGTGATCGGTCGGCATGTTGAAGGTCCACATATACTCCTCGACCTTTACGCCTTCAGCTTTGGCCGGCACCAGGAGGCAGGTGATGCCGCGCGCGTCGCCGTCATCGCCTGAGGTGCGGGCGAACAGCGCACAATGCGTCGCCACATGCATGCCCGTGGTCCACATCTTCTGGCCGTTGACGATCCAACCCTTGACGTTGTCACGGGTCGCCGGCACCGCCCTTGTTTCCATATGCGTGGCGTCGGAGCCGTGCTCGGGTTCCGTGAGGCCAAAGGTGATGCGGTACTTTCCGGTGATCGAACCGTCGATCATCGCCTTCTGTTCGTCGGTGCCGTAGCGGTCGAGCATGGTCACGATCGGCAGATTGCCGACGATCGAATGCTCGTTCTGCAGATCGTTGTGCAAGCCCAATCCCTGGGATGCAAAGTGCTCGCGGATCACGGCCATCCAGAGGTTGGAACCGTCCTTGCCGCCGTAGCGTTTCGGGATAGCAAAGCGCAGATGTCCAGCGGCGTCGGCGAGGTTTTTCGCCTTCCGCAGCAGCGCTTCCCATTCATGCCGCGGCAATCCGCCCTTGTCGAAATCGGTGCGCGCCCATTCGCGGCGATGGTCGAAGAAGCGGATGTTGTCGTCGGCCTCTTCCAGCGGCTTGATCTCGCGCGCGATGAACTTGTCGAGTTCGTCGAGGTAAGCGACGAGGTCGGCGGGCAATGCAAAATCCACGGCGGTCTCTCCCGAAAATGTCGTTTATTGTGTTTAGTGGCTAGCCGGACCAGGCGGCGCATGTTCGATTAAGGTTGGAATACCCTGGCCAAGTCAAGCAACGGAATATCGCTTGTGACGCGCGGCTCGCTTGCGTAATTGAATGGGTTCCGGCGGCTGGCACCGCGCTATTATTCCTCGTCACAGAAAAACAGCGGGAGCGAACATGGATCTGAAATTCTCGAAAGTGACTCGCAAGGGTCCGATCACCATCATCACGTTGAACCGCCCCGAAGTGTACAATGCGCTGCATATCGATGCGCATTTTGAACTCAACAAGGTGTTCGACGATTTCTCCGCCGATCCCGGCCAGTGGGTGGCGATCGTCACCGGCGCCGGCGACAAGGCCTTTTGTGCCGGCAACGATCTGAAATGGCAGGCGGCCGGCGGCAAGCGCGGCTGGGACAAGGGCGGCTTTGCCGGCCTCACCTCGCGGTTCGACTGCGACAAGCCGATCATCGCCGCCGTCAACGGCGTCGCGATGGGCGGCGGGTTCGAGATCGCGCTGGCCTGCGACCTCATCATCGCTTCCGAGAACGCGACCTTCGCGCTGCCCGAACCGCGCGTCGGCCTCGCCGCGCTCGCCGGCGGCGTGCACCGGCTGCCGCGCCAGATCGGCATGAAGCGCGCCATGGGCATGATCCTGACCGCGCGCCACGTCTCGGCGAAAGAAGGTCTCGAACTCGGCTTCGTCAACGAAGTCGTCCCCGCCGGCGAAGCGCTGGCCGCGGCCGAGCGCTGGGCCGAGACCATTGCCAAGAATTCGCCGATGTCGATCCGCGCCTCCAAGCAGGCGATCCAGAAGGGCATGGCGGTCTCGCTGGAACAGGCGATCGCCGAGCAGCGCGAATATCCGGCGGTGAAGGCGATGGCGGCTTCCCAGGATTACATCGAGGGACCGAAGGCGTTTTCGGAGAAGCGCGCGCCGAAATGGCAGGGGAAATAAGCTCTCGTGTCCCGGACGCGGTGCAGCGCTCTTGCGCTGCTCCGCAGAGCCGGGGCCCACAGTGCCGCAGATGGACCCCGGCTCTGCAGCGCACCGCTTCGCGCTGCGCCGCGTCCGGGGGAACGAACGTTCTCACTTCGACCCCAACTCCCGCTTGTACGACGCGTAGTTCGGCTGATCGACGGCGAGCTTGTCCATCGTGGTTTGCCAGAGATGATCGGCCAGCCCCGGCGTTTGCAGATCGACCTCGCCGTTTGCAATTTTATCCGACAGCGCGCGGTTGAGGTCGAGCAGTGCACCGTCGATGCCGAGCAGTTGCTTGAGCCGCGCGGCTTCTGCGCTGTCGCCATCACCTTCCAGCGCCAATTGCCGCGTCACCAGATCGAGGCCGTTGATGGCGACGCGGAGCTTGAAAGCGTTGTGGCCCTTGATGGCGGGCGTGATCTCGTTGCGCAGAAAATCCGCGACCGCCTTGATCAGTTCGGTGGGTGTCGGTTCGTCCTGCATCTTATTTCCCCCTCGGGGCCAGCAGTCTCAGCAAATCGATTTCGGTCTCCGACGAACGCCGCCCGATCATCGCGCGCTCCATCGAATGATTGGGGCCCTGGCGAAACCGCTGCATCATGCCGCAGCACATGATGCCCCAGCGCAGCGTGCCCATCACTTCCCAGAACATCACGCGGTCGGGATCGGCCTTGCGCCCGGCCGCCTCATAGCCGGCGAACAGATCTTCGCGCGAACCAAAGCCCCCGACCGGCTTGTCGATCTCACCAAAGCGCCAGGAATTGACGCAGATCCAGCCGAGATCCTCCATTGGATCGCCGAAATGCGCCAGTTCCCAATCCAGCACGGCGCGGACGCCGTCGGGCCCGATGATGAGGTTGCCGTGGCGGAAATCGCCGTGCACCAGCGTTACTTCCTTGGAAGGACCGGGATCGCGTTCGCGCAGCCAGCGCAGCGCCAGCTCGAACACCGGACGCGGCCGGCCAAAACTGCGATACTCGCGATCGAGATCGGCGATCTCCTTTGTCGCCGTCATCTCGCGCAGCTTTGGCAGTTTTGCCGCCGGCAAGCCGTGGATGCCCGCGACCACCCCGCCGAGCTGGCGCGCCAGCATCGGGCGCGCCGGTGCGAATTGTTCGTCGCGCAGAATTTTTCGCGCGATGGTTTCGCCCTCGATGCGTTGCATGATGAAGCCGGTGCCGAGTTCGTCCTCGGGCTTCAGGACATGCATCACGCGCGGCGACGGCAGGCCGGCATCGTGCGCCAGCTGCATCAGCGTCGCCTCGGCATCGAGCCCGGCGGCGCGGCCGGGTGACGCGCCATAGCCCGGCGGCGCGCGGCGCAGGATCGCGCCGACATTGCCGCTGGGATGCACGATGTCGAACGTCCAGGTCTCCTGGCTGGCGCCGCCGGAAAGCTTTGCCGCGCCAGTGACGCCGGTCGCGCCCGGATACCAGGCGGCGACGCAGCGTCCGAGTTCGGCCTCGATCATTTGCCCTTGAACTTGGCTGGACGCTTTTCAAGGAACGCGGTGACGCCTTCCTTGAAATCCTCCGCCGAGCCCGCGATACGCTGCGACTCGAACTCGAGGTTGAGCTGTTCCTCGAAGGAGTTTTCCGGGCTGTCCCAATAAAGCTTGCGGATCAGTGACAGCGCGATCGTTGGGCCATTGGCGAGATCATGCGCCAGCTTCATCGCCTCTTCCATCAGGACCGCATCGTCATGGACGCGGTTGACGAGACCCCATTCCAGCGCCTTTTCCGCCGGCAACCGCTCGCCCATCAGCGACAACTCGACCGAGCGCGCCTTGCCGATCATGCGCGGCAATAGCCAGGTCGATCCGCAATCCGGCACCAGGCCGATGCGGCGGAACGCCTGCAGGAAATAGGACGAGCGCGCGCACAGGATCATGTCGCCCATCAGCGCAAAGCTCATGCCGGCGCCGGCGGCCGGGCCGTTGACGGCGGTCACGAGCGGGCAATGAAGCTTGCGAATGCGCCGCAGGAAGGGATGGAAGCCAGTTTCCAGCGAGGCGCCGGCGTTGCTCTTGCCGGGCTTCTGATTGTTGCGGCCCTGCAAATTGGCGCCAGTGCAGAAGGCACGGCCGGCACCGGTCAGCACGACGCAGCGCACTTGCTCCTTCTTGTCCTCGATCTCGTCGAGCGCATCGGCAAGCCCGCCCAGCATGTCCATGGAGACCGCGTTCATGACCTCCTGATGATCAAGCCTGAGAACGGCGACCGGGCCATCGAAATCGAGCGTGACGTGCTTGAACTGCATTGTTTCCTCATGAGTTGTGTTTACGCGCTATCAGGCTGCGCGATGGGCGGATGTGTTGCTTGGGCCCATATTTGATTTTCCTGATCGGCTTGTCCATGGTTGAACGCGAACATCTGCCCGCCACCGGGCGCACGACTTGAGGAAACATTCATGAGCATTTTCGATCTCTCCGGCCGCGTTGCCGTCATCACCGGCGGTAATGGCGGCATCGGCCTCGGCATCGCGCAGGCGTTGAACGCCGCGGGCTGCACCGTTTCGATCTGGGGCCGCAACGCCGACAAGAATGCGAGCGCGGCAGCAAGCCTCGCCAAGGGTCCCGGCAAGGTCGATACAAGGATCTGCGACGTCAGCGATCCCGCCTCCGTCAAGGCCGCGATGAAGGCCACGCTGGATACACTCGGCCGCGTCGACGGTTGCTTTGCCAATGCCGGCATCGGCGGCGGCGGACGGCGCGCCTTCATCGACCGTACGGAGGAAGAGTGGCGAAAAATGTTCGCGACCAATCTCGACGGCGTCTTCCACGTGTTCCAGGCCGCCGCCCGCCACATGACCGAGCGCGCGGAAGCCGGCGACAAGTTCGGCCGGCTGGTGGCGACCTCGAGCCTGGCGTCGCTGTTCGGCACCGCGCGCAACGAGCACTACGCCGGCACCAAGGCCGCGCTGAACGCGCTGTGCCGCGCGCTCGCCGTCGAACTCGCCCGTCACGGCGTGACGGCGAATGCGATCCTGCCCGGCTGGATCAAGAGCGACATGACGGCGGGCATCATGGCGAACGACAAATTCGTCGCCAACGTGATGCCGCGCATTCCAGTGCGCCGCTTCGGCGAGCCCGCGGATTTCGGCGGCATCGCGGTGTACATCATGAGCCAGGCCTCGTCGTATCATACGGCGGATTGCTTTGTGATCGATGGCGGGTATACGGCGTTTTGAGGGTGGACGTGGCGAAGCTCTCTACACTCGTCGTCCCGGCGAACGCCGAGACCCATACTCCGCGGCGGATGTTGTTTGCAGAAGGTCTCCAACGCCAGCGCTCCAATTGATGGGCCGCGGCGTATGGGTCCCGGCCCAAGGCCGGGACGACGAAAATTATTCTCGCGACGCATAGCGCCCGAGCTTTGCCCGAAATTCCTTGCCCTCTTCAAACAGAGGGCGCAGGGAAGACCGGGTGCGCGCTGCACCCGCGGTCCCGTGTGCGGTTAGCACTAAGTAGGCTGCACACGAGCATACAGGGCAGCGGAGAACACCCGGCCTTCCCTGCGCAATGGCTTTACGGCTTATGCCGTGCTCTCCCCGGAGACGAGTTCTGGGTTGACTCCGTCGCTATCGTTTCAGCTCACGCTTAGCCGACAACTTGACGCCTGCAACGGGCACCAGGACCACACGGTTTTGCCGTACGCTAAATCCACGCCGTCGTCAGACGTGAACCAGCGTCCACCGCATCCCGCCGCGCGTTCGTGACGTGCGCACGCCCCTCTTGTCGGGCGGGACGCGACGATTCAAACCGCTGATTTGCCCGACGAGGGAAGCGGAAATTTGCCCGTCGGGTTAATTTGTCGCAGCAGCCCATCCACCGTCACGCCCGATCCGCAATTGCGCATCTGAGGGCGATGCGCAGCATCGAGCCCGGAATCCATCGGGCGACAGTCCATGCGGACAAATGGATTCCGGGCCCGCGCCAAGTGGCGCGTCCTCAGATGCGCAATTGCGCATCGGGGAATGACGAGGTGAGAGACGTTGCGCGCTCACCCCCACGGGCCGCGCGAGGCCGAGGGGCGGCCCCACGGGCCGCGGCGGGGCGTGCTGCGACCGGCACCAGCGGAAGCCGTGCCGCCCGCGCCCAATTCCGCCGCGAGCTGCTGCAGGGCGGCGATGCGGTTCTCGGTCGAGGGGTGCGTCGTGAACAAATTGTCGACGCCGTGTCCCGACAGCGGGTTGATGATGAACATGTGCGCGGTTGCCGGATTGCGCTCGGCCTCCATGTTCGGCACCTGGTGCGCCGCGCCGGCAATCTTGGACAGCGCGGAAGCGAGCCACATCGGCTGACCCACGATGCGCGCGCCGAGATCGTCGGCGGCGTATTCGCGGGTCCGGCTGATCGCCATCTGCACCAGCATGGCGCCGAGCGGCGCCAGGATCATCATCGCGATCGAGCCGATGATGCCGGGGCCGTGGTTGTTGTCGCGGTTGCCGCCGAAGAACGCGCCGAACTGCGCCACCATCGAGATGGCGCCGGCAATGGTCGCGGTGATCGTCATCAGCAACGTGTCGTGGTTCTTGATGTGCGCGAGCTCGTGCGCGATCACGCCGGCCAGTTCCTCGCGGCTGAGCGACTGCATCAGGCCGGTGGTCACGGCAACCGCCGCGTTCTGCGGATTCCGGCCGGTGGCGAACGCATTGGGCTGCGCCTCGTCCATCACGAAGACGCGCGGCATCGGCAGGCCGGCGCGCCCGGCAAGCTCGGCCACGAGGTTGTAGAGGTCGGGCGCGGTTTGCCGGTCGACCTCATGGGCGCCGTACATCGACAGCACCATGCGGTCCGAATTCCAGTAGGCGAAAAGATTGGTCGCGGCGGCGATCACAAGCGCGATCATGGCGCCGCCGGCGCCGCCGATCAGATAGCCGACGCCCATGAAGAGGCCGGTAAGACCGGCCAGGAGAATGGCAGTCTTGAAATAGCTCATTGTTGTCTCCCTGCCGCCGCGGCGGCATGCCGTGGCAGACATGACAGGATGTATGGAGCCTACTGGCCTCCCTTCAAGAAGCCATGGTGCGTCGAGGCGCCGCGGATTACCCGGATGTAATCTGGCGGATAGCGGACGGAATCGATTGGTTAATGGCTTGAGCCATCCAGCGGGTATTCTGGCGAATTAGTGATCCAGCCGAGGTTCCCTTGGTGGCCGGAACGTGAGAAAATGCACGGGTGAAAATATCGTTCCACCTTTCCCGGCTGCTGGCGATCTTCGTGATCGCAGGGCTCGTGTTTGCGCCGCTTTCCCGGCCTGCGAATGCGGGCGGCGGTATGGCCATGGCTGCGCCGGTGGCGGCGGAGATGTCTGAAATGGCCGCCGACATGCCATGCTGCCCGGACAAATCCGTGCCCATGGATTGCGACCAGTGCCCCCTGATGGCGCTCTGCATGGTCACGAATTTTCAGGTGCCGTCGCCGGCCGGAATGATTGAAATCCGGCCCGTCACGGTCCGGCTGCTGGCGCCGGGCAGCGATCCCGAAGCGGATAGCCTCGGCCAACATCCCCCGCCAAGACCTCCCCGACTCCTGGTCCATTCGGCTTAACGCCTGACGTCGTGCGGCGCTTTGATGCGCCCGTGATCCATGCCGCTCACGCGGCAGATCCAGGACAATCGAGGATATAGAAAATGAAGACGTTCACCCACGCGCGCGCCTTGCGGGCCGCGCTGATCGCTGCCGCCATCGGCGGCGCAAGCACGGCCGCGCTCGCGGACATCAAGGACTACAAGTTCGAACTCGTCGATCAGACCGTCCAGGCCGGACCCGACAAGACCATCACGGTTCGGCTGATGAACACGAAAACCGGAAAGCCGGTACCGGATGCCGTCATCTTTGCCACCCGCCTGGACATGGCTCCGGACGGCATGCAGGAAATGGCGACTAAGCTCACGCCGGTGCCGGGTGCCGAGCCAGGTACCTATAAGTTCAAGGCGACATTCGGCATGGCCGGCCGCTGGCAGCTTTCGCTCGGCGCGAAGGTCCAGGGCGAGACCGGTACCGTCGACAACAAGCTTGTCATCACGGCGCAGAAATGAACCGCGCCGTCATCGCAAGCGCCACCGCCGTGTTGATCGCGGCGGCGGGTGCCGGGCTCGTCCTCGCCGGCGCGCAGGGACTGCCCGCGCGCGCCATCGCCATGATCACGCGCGCTGCGGCCGACGAGAGCCGCGCGTCGATCTATTTTCAGGACCCGGACGGCAGACCGTCGTATTCGCTGACGCCGAAAAAGACGCCCGACGGCCGCGACTATCGCCCCGTTCCGGCCGGAGCCGACGTCAGCTTCGATGAGGAGGCTCCCGAGAAGACAACGCCGGCGGCGTCCGCCGGCGGCGCTGATCGCAAGATCAAATACTACCGCAACCCAATGGGACTGCCGGACACCTCCCCTACCCCCAAGAAGGATCCGATGGGGATGGATTACATCGCCGTCTATGAGGGCGAGGACAGCGATGACGGTTCGGTAAAACTGTCGCCGGGAAAAATCCAGCGCACCGGCGTCAGGTCCGAGCCGGCGGCGCCGCGCACCATCCGCAGCACGATCCACGCGCCGGGCACCATTCAGCTCGACGAGCGCCGCGTCTCGGTGATCGCGATGCGGGCCGAAAGCTACCTGCAGAAGATCGCCAACGTCACCACCGGGAGCCGCGTCGCCAAGGGCCAGCCCTTGATGGAAGTCTACAGTCCGGCGATATCGTCGGCTGCGGCCGAATACATTTCGACTATCAACTCGAAGGCCATCAGTGGCGACGCGGCCTATGGCAAGGGTTCACGGCAGCGGCTGATGAATCTCGACGTGCCCGAAGCGGCCATCGTCGCGATGGAGAAAAGCCGGACGGTTCCGATCGGGATCGAGTGGACGTCGCCGCGCGACGGCATCGTGCTCGAACGCAACGCCATCGAGGGCGCGCGCGCACAGCCGGGCGACGTTCTATTCCGGATCGCCGACCATGCTTTGCTCTGGGCCATCATCGACGTCGCCGAACGCGACATGGGGATGCTGACGGTGGGGCAATCGGCGACCGTCAAGGCGCGCGGCTTTCCCGGCCGCACCTTCACCGGGACAATCAGCGTCATCTATCCGCAGATCAACAAGGAGACGCGCACCGGGCGCTTGCGAATCGAGCTAGCCAATCCCGACCTGGTGCTGATCCACGACATGTATGTCGAGGCCGAAATCGACATCGGCAATTCCACGCCGGTGCTGACAATCCCGGAGAGCGCCGTGATGGACACCGGCCGGCGTCAGGCAGTGTTCGTTGACAAGGGCGAAGGCCGTTTCGAGCCGCGCGAAGTCAAGCTCGGCCATCGCGGCGATGGTTATGTGGAGGTACGGGACGGCGTCAGCGAAGGCGAGCCGGTGGTGGTTTCGGCGAACTTCCTGATCGATGCGGAAAGCAATCTGAAGGCCGCCCTGAAGGGCTTTGCCGACGGAGCGCAGCCATGATCGCCCGCCTGATCGCGTGGTCGGCGCGCAATCTGCTGCTGGTGCTGTTCGGCACCGGTTTCGCCACCGCCGCCGGCCTCTATGCGCTGGCGCATCTGCCGCTGGATGCCATTCCCGACCTCTCCGACACCCAGGTGATCGTCTATACGGAGTATCCCGGCCAGGCGCCGCAGGTGATCGAGGACCAGGTCACCTACCCCTTGACCACGGCGATGCTGACGGTGCCGCGCTCAAAGGTGGTGCGCGGGTTCTCGTTCTTCGGCGTGTCGTTCGTCTATGTGATCTTCGAGGACGGCACCGATATCTACTGGGCGCGCTCGCGCGTGCTCGAATTCCTCAACAGCGCTTCGGCGCGCCTGCCCGCGGGCGTGACGCCGACAATGGGACCGGACGCCACCGGCGTCGGCTGGGTCTACCAATACGCCGTGATGTCGAAAGAGCTGAACCTTTCCGACACCCGCGCGATCCAGGACTGGAATCTGAAGTTCGCACTTGCCAAGGCCGAAGGCGTCGCCGAGGTCGCCAGCGTCGGCGGCTTCGTCCGACAATACAACGTGGTGCTCGATCCGCAGCGCATGCGCGACCTCGGCATCACCATGCCCAAGATGCGCGACGCCATCCGCGCCAGCAATGCCGATGTCGGCGGCCGCACCGTCGAATTGTCCGAGTTCGAATACGTCATTCGCGGCAAAGGCTACATCAAGGGTATCAACGACCTCGGCAATATCGTGCTCAAGAGCAGCGGCGGCACGCCGGTGCTGCTGAAAGACGTCGCCCGCGTCGAACTCGGGCCCGACGAGCGGCGCGGCATCACCGAACTCAACGGCGAAGGCGAAGTCGCCAGCGGAATCGTGCTGCAGCGTTTCGGCGTCAATGCGCTGGACGTGATCCAGAACGTCAAGAAGCGGATTGCCGAGATCGCCAGCGGCCTGCCGAAATCGGTCGAGATCGTCGCGGTCTACGACCGCTCGGACCTGATCAACGCCGCGATCGATACGCTCAAGCGCACGCTGTTCGAAGAGAGCGTGATCGTCGGGCTGGTGTGCATCGTGTTCCTGCTGCATGTGCGCAGCGCCCTGGTCGCGATCCTGATGCTGCCGGTCGGCGTGCTGATGGCGTTCGGCGCCATGAAGCTGCTCGGCCTCGGCTCCAACATCATGAGCCTCGGCGGCATCGCGATCGCGATCGGCGCCATGGTCGATGCGGCCATCGTGATGATCGAAAACGCGCACAAGCATCTGGAGCGCGCCGAGCCTGGGCGATCGCGCATCGATGTGCTGATCGAGGCGGCGTCACAGGTGGGACCCGCGCTGTTCTTCAGCCTGATGATCATCACCGTGTCGTTCATGCCGATATTTACGCTGGAATCGCAGGAAGGCCGGCTGTTCAGCCCGCTCGCCTTCACCAAGACCTTTGCGATGGCGGCGGCGGCCTTGTTGTCGGTGACGCTGGTGCCGGCACTGATGGTGATCTTCGTGCGCGGCAAGATCATTCCCGAGCACAGGAACCCGATCAACCGCTTCCTGATCTGGGTCTACCGTCCCGTCATCAAGGCCGTGATGCGCGCCAAGGTGCTGGTCATCCTTCTGGCGTCGGCGGTGCTCGCCGTGACGATCTGGCCGGCGCGGCAGCTCGGCACCGAGTTCATGCCTAACCTCAACGAAGGCACTTTGCTCTACATGCCGACGACACTGCCCGGCATATCCGTCACCAAGGCCGGTGAATTGCTGCAGACCCAGGACCGGATCATCCGAAGTTTTCCGGAGGTCGCTTCCGTGTACGGCAAGGCCGGACGCGCCCTGACGGCGACCGATCCCGCCCCCTCCGAAATGTTCGAGACCGTGATCAATCTCAAACCAAAGGCGGAATGGCGGGCCGGCGTCACCGTGGAGAGCCTGACCGCCGAGATGGACCGGGCGCTGCAGTTTCCCGGCGTTTCCAACGCCTGGACCCAGCCGATCAAGGCGCGCATCGACATGCTGTCGACCGGCATCCGGACGCCTGTTGGCGTCAAGGTGATCGGCACCGACCTCAACGAGATCGACCGGCTCGCAAAACAGATCGAACAGGTGCTCAAGGCGGTGCCCGGCACGTCATCGGCCTATGCCGAACGCGGCATCGGCGGCTATTACCTCGACATCGTCCCCGACCGTGCGGCACTGGCGCGCTACAGCATCATGGTGCAGGACGTCAACGACGTGATCGCGACCGCGCTTGGCGGCCAGACCGTCACCACGACCGTCGAAGGGCGCCAGCGCTTCGGCGTCAACATGCGCTATCCCCGCGATCTGCGCGGCGACACGCAATCCATCATCCGTGACGTGCTGGTGCCGATGCCGGGCGGCGGCGCGGTGCCGCTCGGCGAAGTCGCCAAGGTCGCACCGTCGCGCGGGCCGACCTCGATCCGCACCGAGAACGGACAGCTCGCGGTCTACATCTATGTCGATATCCGCGACCGCGACATCGGCAGCTACGTCGCCGACGCGCAGGCCGCGGTGAAAGCCAGTATCGAATTTCCGCCGGGCGCTTACGTGATGTGGAGCGGGAGTTACGAATACCTCGAACGCGCCACCGCGCGGCTGAAGATCGTGGTGCCGGTGACGCTGATGATCATCTTCCTGCTGCTCTACCTCAACTTCCGCTCGCTGACCGAAACCATGATCGTGATGCTGTCGCTGCCGTTCGCACTGGTCGGCGGGCTCTGGCTGATGTGGTGGCTGGGCTTCAACCTGTCGGTCGCCGTCGTCGTCGGCTTCATCGCGCTTGCCGGCGTCGCCGCCGAGACCGGCGTCGTGATGCTGATCTATCTCAACCAGGCGCTCGACGAGATCAGGGCGCGCCGGGCGGCCGAGGGCCGTGCCCTGACGAAGCAGGACTTTTACGATGCGATCATGGAGGGCGCCGTCGAGCGGGTGCGGCCGAAAATGATGACGGTCGTCGCCATCATGGCGGGGCTATTGCCAATCATGTGGAGCACCGGCACGGGCTCCGAAATCATGCAGCGCATCGCGGTGCCGATGATCGGCGGCATGATTTCATCGACGCTACTGACCTTGATCGTGATTCCCGCGATCTATGCGCTGGTCAAAGGCGCGCGGCTGGAGCGGGTCCGCAGCCCGGCGATGAATCTCAATGGCAAGCCGGGCGAGGCCGGAATATGATGTTGGCCCCGCAGGGCGAAGGAGGACGCGATGGAAAGCGAAAGCCGCCAGGCGCACTGGGAGAACGTCTACGCCAGCAAAGGCGAGAACGAGGTCAGCTGGTTTCAGGAAAGCCCTGCCCCGTCGCTGGCGCTGATCGCCGAGATCGGGGCGACGCCTCATTCGGCGATCATCGACATCGGCGGCGGCGCGTCACGGCTGGTCGATCACCTCATCGATCAGGGATTTTGTGACGTCACCGTGCTCGATCTATCCGCGGCGGCATTGGAGGCCACCAAAGCCCGTCTCGGCGAACGCGCCTCACGCGCGCATTGGCTTGTGGCGGACGCCACCACATGGCAGCCGTCGCGGGCGTATGACATCTGGCATGACCGGGCGGCGTTTCACTTTTTGACCGAGGAGAGTGACCGCGCGAGCTACATCGCACGGTTCAAGCAGGGTTTGAAGATCGGCGGCCACGCCATCATCGCGACCTTCGCGCTGGACGGACCCGAGAAATGCAGCGGCCTGCCGGTGATGCGTTACGATGCGGCGCGGCTCCGGCAGACGCTGGGATCGGGGTTCAAGCTGCTGCAAAGCCAGCGCGACGACCATGCCACGCCCTGGGGATCGCACCAGCTTTTCCAGTTCAGCGTCTTTCAGCGCGTCGAGTAATTCTGACGGGACTTTGATGAACGCCCACCGGCGGCACTATTAAGATTACGACGCACAGCAGGAGATCTTCATGAAAGCCATTGCCAACGCCATCACCATCCTCGCCCTCGCTTCGACCGCCGCAATGGCGCAGTCGCCCTATGCGGGGATGCAGGGCCGCTCGATCAAGGCACTGTCCGCGCAGCAGATCGATGATCTCAGGGCCGGCAGGGGCATGGGCCTGGCGCTGGCGGCCGAACTGAACGGTTACCCCGGTCCGATGCACGTGCTGGAATTGTCCGACAAGCTGGCGCTGTCGGCGGCGCAGAAGCAACGGATTCAAACACTGTTTGAAACAATGAAAGCGGAAGCGACACCGATCGGTCTCAGCCTGATCGAACAGGAAAGCGCGCTCGACCGGCAATTCGCCAACCATTCGATCACATCAGACGCGCTGAGGGAAGCGACGACGAAGATCGGCCAGACGCAGGCGGAACTGCGCAACGCGCATCTGAAATATCACCTCGAAACGGCGCAAATCCTGTCTCCCGATCAGATGAAACAATATGCCCAGTTGCGGGGATACGCATCCGATTCCCCGGCGCGGCATCACCGCATGCATTAGCGGCAGGGCGCTGCGCGCGGAGCCTCGTCCCGCTTGTGCAGGGACCGCGCTGGCGTCTAGATTGCGGCCCAACAGGCGCGTTCCAAAGATTATCCGCAGAATGGAAAACGCCGCATGGGAGGACCCTGATGAAGCACGCCTACATCCCGCGAACGACGACCTACAACCTCAATCCGGGCGAAGAGCTTAATGATCTCCGGATGTCGGATGAGGTCCGTCCGCTCTACGAGCACGTCAAGAAATTCATCCGCGAGACCGTCGACCCGATGTCGGTCGAATTCGCAAAGCTTGGCGAGAAGAAGACCGACCGCTGGAGTTTTACGCCGGAACAGCTGGCCTGCCTGCAGAAGGCCAAGGACAAGGCCAAGGAAGAAGGCCTGTGGAACTTCTTCCTGCCCGATGACGAGACCGGCCAGGGTCTGAAAAACCTCGACTACGCCTATATCGCGGTCGAGCTGGCGAAAAACCCGATGGCGTCGGAGACCATGAACTGCTCGGCGCCCGACACCGGCAACATGGAAGTGCTGGAACGCGTCGGCACCAAGGCGCAGAAGGAAAAGTGGCTGAAGCCGCTGCTATCAGGTGAAATCCGTTCGGCCTATGCGATGACCGAGCCGAATGTCGCCTCCTCCGATGCCAAGAACATCTCGACCTCGGCAAAGCTCGTCGGCGACGAATGGGTGATCAACGGCGAGAAGTACTACATCTCCGGCGCCGGCGATCCGCGCTGCAAGATCATGATCGTCATGGTGAAGACCAATCCGGACGCACCGCCGAGCAAGCAGCAGTCGCAGATCCTGGTGCCGATCGACACCCCCGGCGTGGAAATCCTGGGCCCGATGCACGTGTTCGGCCACGACCACGCGCCGCGCGGCCACATGCATCTGCGCTTCAACAATTGCCGGGTGCCGAAGGAAAACATGCTGCTCGGCGAAGGCCGCGGCTTTGAAATCTCGCAGGTCCGCCTCGGGCCGGGCCGTATCCATCACTGCATGCGCACCATCGGCAAGGCCGAGAAGGCGCTCGACCTGATGGTCCAGCGCGGCCTGACCCGCGAAGCCTTCGGCAAGAAGATCGCCCATCTCGGCGGCAACATGCAGATCATCGCGCAGGCGCGCTGCGAGATCGAGGCGATGCGGCTGATGGTGCTCAAGGCGGCCAAGGCGATGGACGTGCTCGGCAACAAGGAAGCGCGGATCTGGGTCAGCATGGTGAAAGCCATGGTGCCCGAGCGCACCTGCAAGATCATCGACCAGGCAATCCAGATGCACGGCGCCACCGGTATTTCGCACTGGAGCCCGCTCGGCGAAATGTACCAGGACGTCCGCCACCTGCGCTTCGCCGACGGTCCGGATGAGGTGCACTGGATGGTGGTGGGCCGGCATGAACTGAGCATGCCGTAGGATCTTGCTTCGTAGGGTGGGTTAGGCGAAGCCGTAACCCACCTCTTTTGTCGAACGCAAACGGTGGATTACGCCTTCGGCTAATCCACCCTACGGCCTGTCGATCGGAAAGCCCCATGGAATACGCCCCCGAAAACCTGCAGCCGCGCGAGCGCTACAAGCTGCTCGCCGGATTCGTGCTGCCGCGGCCGATCGCCTGGGTAACTTCAGTGGGCCCGACCGGCGTGGTCAACGCCGCGCCGTTCAGCTTCTTCAATGTGTTCTGCGAGGATCCGCCGCTGTGCATGTTCGCGGTCAATCTGCGGCCCGACGGGCGCGTCAAGGACACGCTGGTCAACATCCAGCGCACCGGCGAGTTCGTCGTCAACCTCACCGACGAGCCGCTGGCGCGCGCGATGCACGATTCCAGCGGCGACTTTCCGCCCGATGTCGGCGAGCCCGGCTATCTCGGCCTGAAACTTGCGCCCTCGACCCGGGTCGCGGCGCCGCGGCTGGCCGATGCGCCCTGGGCGATGGAGTGCAAGATCTGGAAGACCATCGACGTCAATGGCGATCGCACGCTGATCATGGGCGAAGGCATCAATTTCTACATCCGCGACGAATTGTGGGATACGCAGACCATGCGCGTGCACATGGAGCGCTACCACCCGATCGGCCGCATGTTCGCCGACCGCTATTGCCGCACCGACGACCGCGTCGTGTTCCCGCCGGCGCCGGAACTTCCGGCGAAGTAGCGCGTAATTTCGTAGGGTGGGTTAGCCACCGGGTCGCGCGAATGCGCGCCCGATGATAAACTCCGCGTAACCCACCGCCGATGCGGAACGAAGATGGTGGGTTACGGCTTCGCCTAACCCACCCTACGCACCGATACTGGAGTTCGCATGACCGACCATTTCCGCGACAACGAAACCAGCAGCCGCTTTGAGCTCGACGTCGACGGCGCCATCGCCTTCGTTACCTACCGCAAATCGCCTGATACGATCACGCTGGAACACACCGTGGTGCCGCCGGAGCTCGGCGGCAAAGGCGTCGGCTCAAAACTCGCGCGGGCGACCCTCGAAGCGGTACGGGCGCAGGGACGCAAGCTCACCGTCGAATGCGAGTTCATCCAGGGCTATATGAAGAAGCATCCGGAAGACAACGATTTGCTGGGCACGGCTTCGTAGGGTGGGCAAAGGCGCGCTTGCGCCGTGCCCACCATCTTCATTCGAAACTCGGTTGAAATGGTGGGCACGCTTCGCTTTGCCCACCCTATAAGCTACGCCACCGGCCGGTGCGCGCGCAGGAACGAGCGGATCTGGCGTACCGCGAGCGGTATCCGCTCCTTGGGCTCCTTCCACGGAAACATGCTGACTTCGGCGTTCGGCGCCAGCATCGCCGACTCCATCGCGACCGCATAAGGGTGCGCCGGGATATCGTCGGGCAGGATCAGCACCGGTGTCCTGCACTGGCGCACGAAGTCGCGTGTCACCGTGAAGACGAAGTCGGGATTGGTGCGGTACATCCTGGTGAGGAATTTATCTGTTGTCTCCGGGGTGATGTCCGGCCGCTGCTTCAGGAGCTCCGGCGCCCAGCCTTTGGTGTTGTTGTCGTAGAACAGGTCCCGCATCTCGGGACGCGAGCCGGACGGCTGCGCCAGCACGGCAGCGACGACGCGATCGGGCGCGCGCTTCAGCAGATTCCAGATCAAGGGGCCGCCGATGCAGAAGCCGAGCACCATGAACTTGTCGATGCGAAGATGATCCATCAAGCCGAGATGGTCGTCGGTGTGGGAATCCCAGGGCCGGTCGATTTCGAGCGGGCCGGAAGATTTCCCGGTATTGGCGTTGCGCAAATCGGCCGCGATGCAGCGGTACTCGCCCTTTAACTCCTCGAAGGAATCGAACGGCGGATAGCTGCCCGACAGGCCCGCGATCGTCGAGTTCAATCCGCCGCCGGCGATCATCAGCAATGGATAACCGGAGCCGGTTTCCTCATAGTGGATACGAACGGCGCCTTTTTCGAAAGTCGGCATGCGGTTTCCCCGGTTTGGATTCTTACTTCGTAGGGTGGGTTAGCGTAGCGTAACCCACCATCTTTGTCGGGCCGCACCAAAGGCGGATTACGCCTTCGGCTCCAATCCGCCCTACAGCGACAAACTACTACGATGCCTTGGCCGGCTCGCCGATCTTGTCCTGCGTCTTCGTATCGAAATCGCTGGCCTCATGCCGCTCGTGCAACTGGCTCGCCGGATCGCCCGAGATCCGGTTGACCATGCGGCCGCGCTTCACCGCCGGGCGTTTTGCGATTTGATCGGTCCAGCGCTGCACGTTCTTGTATTCGTGCACCGACAGGAATTCGCCGGCGCCGTAGACGAGGCCTTTTGCCAGCGCGCCGTACCACGGCCAGGTCGCCATGTCGGCGATCGTGTATTCGCTGCCGGCGAGATACTCATTGTCGGCAAGCCGCCGATCGAGCACGTCGAGCTGACGCTTCACCTCCATGGCGTAGCGGTCGATGGCGTATTCGATCTTGGTCGGCGCGTAGGCATAGAAATGGCCGAAGCCGCCGCCGAGAAACGGCGCGCTGCCCATCTGCCAGAACAGCCATGACAGGCATTCCGCCCGCGCCTCGCCGCCGGCCGGCAGAAAGGCCCCGAACTTTTCGGCCAGATGCATCAGGATCGCGCCGGACTCGAACAGCCGGATCGGCGTCGGTCCGCTGCGGTCCATCAGCGCCGGGATCTTGGAGTTCGGATTAACAGCGACAAAACCGCTGCCGAACTGGTTGCCGTCGATCTTGATCAACCACGCGTCATACTCGGCGCCACTGTGACCGGCGGCCAGCAGCTCCTCGAACATGACGGTGACCTTCACGCCGTTCGGCGTCGCCAGCGAATAGAGCTGAAACGGATGCCGGCCGACCGGCAGTTCCTTGTCATGCGTGGGACCGGCGATCGGCCGGTTGATGCTGGCGAAGCGGCCGCCGCTTTCCTTATTCCAGGTCCAGACTTTCGGCGGCACATAGGCGGTGGGGTCGGTAACAATTTCGTTCATTCGTGTTGGCTCCAGGCTTCTTGTCGGCCGAGTCACGTGAGGGGCGATCTGCCGCGCGGCGGAATTACAATGCGACTGTCTGGTATACCTTGGGGCTGTCGCCGCCAACCGCAAGATGCTGCATGGCAGCCCAACAATTCCCGTGGCGGTCCGCGTCGGGTCCATGTCGCGATTTCAGACGAGCCGACCGAGGGGCTTGCCCCAAAACTGGTCGAACAGGTCGGCACCTTGCTCGACGAAATCGCGCGCCGCGGCACCGCTATTCTTCTGGTGGAGCAGAAACTCACCATCGCACTGAAGATTTCCCGCCGCCTCTATGTGATGGGCCACGGCCGCATCGTGTTCGAGGGAACGCCGGCGGAGCTTGCCGCCAATGCCGGCGTGCGCAAGGAGTGGCTGGAGGTTAAGGGGGCAGCTTCCCGCCGGCCGGATTATCCGAACAGCCAGGACCTCGGATTGACGATCGGCTTGTGCTCGATGCTCAACAGGCCGCCCTTGACGATGCGAATGAGTGACCAGATGAACCACCAGGCAACAATCGGCAGGCCAATCAGCACCAGGGAGAACGGAATGCCGATCGCAAGGTACAGCAATCCGATCCAGAAGGTCCTGATCTGAAACCGGAAATGCGATTGCATCACGGGGTCGGTATCGTCGACCTTCACATACGCGATGATGAGACCCATCAGCGCTGTAATCCCGGTGAAATATCCTACGCCGTAAAGTACGTAGACGGCTCCGGCGACGATATTGTCCGAGGCGATGGATCGCTGGGTTTCGTAAGAAAGTGACATGGCCGCCTCTGTTGCCACTGATATCGTGGAGCTCTGCGAACGCCCTTTGGTCGCGCCTGCCATGGTCCAGGTTCATAGCGTAAAAGTCCTTAGGCGCGGCAGAGTTGTACTCGGAGCAATGCTTCTGTGGCTGGCTTGGTCACGATCGGCCATAGTGGATGGATCGCACCCAAGAGATCATCCCAAATGCTTGCCTCGCAACGCGCTTTGTTCGAGATACCGCGCCAGATTTGCTACCTCAACGCCGCCTCCTACAGCCCCTTGCCGATCCGGACTCTGGAAGCCGGCCGCGCCGCGGTCGGGCGCAAGGGCACGCCGTGGACGCTGCCGGCTTCCTTTGCCAACCAGCAGAACGAACGTGCGCGCGCGGCTGCTGCCCGGCTGATCAATGCCGAGCCATCCGATATCGCGCTGACCCCCTCGATCAGCTACGGCGTCGCGACGGCAGCAAAGCTTTTGACCATTCCCCGCGGCACGCGCGTGATCGTGCTGGAAAGCGATCACTCCTCCCCCGTGCTGGAATGGCACGCGCGAGCGGATGTGCAGGGATTTACCGTCGAGACGGTTCGACAACCCGAAGACGGCGACTGGACGTCGGCGGTGCTGGCCGTGATCGAACGATCGGGTGCTGCGCCGGTCAGCCTCGCCTCGATCTCCTCGGTGCACTGGTCGGACGGCGGGCTGATTGACGTCGACAAAGTGAGCGCGGCGCTCAAGCCGCGCGGCGCGATGTTCCTGATCGACGCCACGCAGGGCGTCGGTGTGCTGGCGATGGACGTCAAGCGTCTCGATCCTGATTTCGTGCTGTTCCCGACCTACAAATGGGTGCTCGGGCCTTACGGCCGCGCCTTTCTCTATGTTGCAAAACGCCATCAGAGCGGCATTCCGCTGGAGCAGACCTCAGCCGGCCGCCGCGACGTGCGCGCCGAGAATTCGGTCTATTTCACCGATCTCGATTACGTGCCCGATGCGCGCCGCTTCGACATGGGCAAGCGCGACTATTTCATTTCGATGGAGATGGCGTCCATTGGCATGGAAATGCTGGCCGAATGGGGTGCAGCGGCCGTGGTGCGGCGGCTCGCGATGCTGACGGAGCGGATTGCGGAAGGCGTGCGCGGCATCGGCGTCAGCGTGCCGGATGGGCGGCTGCGTGCGCCGCATATTCTGAGCCTCGCGTTCAAGGGCGGCATGCCGGCGGGACTGGTCGAGGGCCTGGCGAGCGACGGCGTCTACGTCGCGCCGCGTCTGGGGCGCCTGCGCATCTCGCCGCATGTATATAATGACGAGGCCGATGCGGATCGGTTTGTGGAGGTTTTGGGAAGGCGGTTAAACACGTCATTGCGAGGAGCGTAGCGACGAAGCAATCCATTCTTTCTTTTCGCGGAGAGATGGATTGCTTCGCTTCGCTCGCAATGACGGTAGTGACTACGACGCCGCCATCTTCCTCGGCTGCTCGGCACCCGTCATCGCAAAGCCCTCGTAGCCCTTCGCCGCGACATCGTCGCAGATCTGCCGGTACGGCCCGACGCCGCCGATATAGGGCATGAAGATGCGCGGCTTGCCGGGGACGTTGGCGCCCATGTACCAGGAATTGGCCTGCGGATAGAGCGTGGTGTAGGCGACCTCGTTGACGTGGGCGACCCAGTTATCCTCGGCTTCCTTCTTGGCTTCCATGGCCTCAAAGCCGCGGTCGCGCATATAGGTCACGCAGTCGGTGATCCAGTCGACATGCTGCTCGATCGAGACGATCATGTTCGACAACACCGACGGGCTGCCGGGACCGGTGATGACGAAGAGATTGGGAAAGCCGGCGCTCATCAAGCCGAGATAGGTGCGCGGCCCCTCGGCCCATTTCTGGTTCAACGTCTGGCCGTTGCGGCCGCGAATGTCGATCTTGGCAACTGAACCCGTCATCGCATCGAAGCCGGTCGCCAGCACCAATGCATCGACTTCGTAGTCCTTGCCGCCTGATCGTACGGCGTTGGCCGTGATTTCCTTGATCGGGTTGGACTTGATGTCGACCAGCGTCACGTTCGGGCGGTTGAAGGTCGAAAAATATTCGGTGTCGATGCAGATGCGCTTGGAGCCGATCGGATGGTTGTTCGGCTGCAGCAGCTTTGCCTTCTCGGGGTCCTTGACGATTTCGGCGATCTTCTCGCGGACGAAATTTGCCGCGGTGTCGTTGGCGGCCTGATCGAGCGCGAGGTTGTTGTAAACAGACATGAAGGTGAGCCCGCCGCGACTCCAGCGCGCTTCGTATTTGGCGCGGCGCTCGTTGTCGCCATCATCGAGCGCGCCGCGATCGGGCATCTCGGTATAGATGCCGTTGCGCGATTCCGTGCGCGCGAACTGCCTGACTTCCGGATATTTGGCGCGGAACGCCTGCCGCTCTTCCTCGGTCAGCATGGCGTTGCGGGCGGGAATCGAAAAATTCGCGGTGCGCTGAAACACCGTGAGGTGGCTCGCCTGCTCGGCGATCACAGGCACCGACTGGATGCCCGACGATCCCGTGCCGATCACGCCGACGCGCTGGCCGGTGAAATCGACGGTTTCATGCGGCCAGTGACCGGTGTGATAGACCTTGCCTTCAAAGCGATCGAGACCCCTGATCTCGGGCATCCGCGCGTTCGACAGGCAGCCGGTGGCGAGCACCACGAATTTTGCAATGACGGCCTTGCCGCCGGATAGCGTGACCGACCACAGGTTGGTGCGTTCGTCGTACTCCGCGCGCTCCACCACGGTGTTGAACTGGATGTCGGGACGGAGACCAAAACGGTCGGCGACGTGATTGGCGTATTTCAGAATCTCCGGCTGCGGCGCGTAGCGCTCGCTCCAGTCCCATTCCTGCTGCAGCTCTTCGGAGAACGAATAGGAATATTGCATGCTCTCGACATCGCAGCGCGCCCCGGGATAGCGGTTCCAGTACCAGGTGCCGCCGACGCCATCGCCCTGCTCATAGACCCGCGCTGAAAACCCCTGCCCGCGCAGTTTATGCAGCATGTACATGCCGGCAAAGCCTGCGCCGACCACGACGACGTCGTAGCTCTCGGCAGCTTTCCCGGAAACGGATGGCGATGCGGTCATGGACACTCCCTTGCGAATTCTTGATTTGCCGGACAGCATTCTCTCGATAGCGCCAAAGCGCAAGACACAAATCGGCGGTCTTGCTTTGCATATTTTGCGGCGTGGAATGTTCGTCCCTCATGATCGAAGAGCGCTTGGCATCCCAGCCCCCGATGGGCTAGCGTCAGGTCAATACGGCAAACAAAAACAAACAACGAGCGGCGTCAAAGCCACCCCAGGGAACGGATACGACCATGAAATCCCCGATCTGCGACATGCTGGGAATAGAATTTCCGCTGCTGGCCTTCAGCCATTGCCGCGACGTGGTCGCCGCCGTCAGCCGCGCCGGTGGATTTGGCGTGCTCGGCGCGACCCGCTTCTTGCCGGAGACGCTGGAGCAGGAACTGAAATGGATCGACGACCACGTCGACGGCAAGCCCTACGGCATCGATGTGCTGATCCCGGAAAACATCTCGACCGCTGGCGAGAAGAACCTCACCTGGAAAAGTCTGGAGAAGCGGGTTTCGCAAGAGCATCGTGATTTCACCCGCAATCTTCTGAAGAAATACAACATCGAACTCACGACCGAGAGTGTCGCCGACAACCAGCCACAGCCGTTTGACGCCGAGATCGCGCTGGAGTTGCTCGACGTTTCCTTCCGTCATCCGATCAGGCTGATCGCGAACGCGCTCGGCGTCCCACCGAAGGCGATGATCGAGATGGGCCGCAAGCACGACGTGCCGGTCGCGGCGCTGATCGGCTCCAAGGAGCACGCGCTTCGGCAGGTCGCGGCCGGCGTCGATATTTTGGTGGCGCAGGGCACTGAGGCCGGCGGCCATTGCGGCGAAGTTTCCACCATGGTGCTGGTGCCCGAGGTGATCAAGGCGATCAAGCCGATCCGCAACGTGCCGGTGCTGGCGGCGGGCGGCATCATGACCGGGCACCAGATGGCCGCCTGCATGGCGATGGGCGCGGCCGGTGCCTGGACCGGCTCGGTGTGGCTCGCGACGGTGGAATCCGAGACCACCGAAATTTTTCGCGAGAAGATGATTGCGGCGTCCTCGCGCGACGCGATCCGCTCCAAGGGCCGCACCGGCAAGCCCGCCCGGCAGTTGCGCTCGGTATGGACCGATGCGTGGGACCGCGGGCCTGACAGCCCCGGTGCGCTGCCCATGCCGCTGCAAAGCATCATCAGCCGCGACGCCTTCAACTCGATCGACCGCGCCGCCGCCGCCGGCAACGTCCAGGCGCGCGACCTCGTCAGCTATTTCGTCGGCCAGGGCGTCGGCCTGATCGACAGCGTCAAATCCGCCGGCGCGGTGGTGCAGGAATTCAAGGAAGATTTTGTCGACGCGGTCGAGCATATGAATGCGTTGATGGAGGAGTGATATTTCTCCTCATGGTGAGGAGCGCGTCTTCGCGCGTCTCGAACCATGAGGCCCGTGGCCCATCCTTCGAGACGCTGCTTCGCGGCTCCTCAGGATGAGGACGTTGCCTAGCCCTGAAAGAGAAACAAGAAAATGTCGAAGACTCCCGAAGACCGCATTCCCGTCATCGTCGGCGTCGGCGAAATCGTCGACCGGCCAAAGGACATCGCCGCCGGACTTGAGCCGCTCGCGCTGCTGGAGCAGGCGCTGAAGCGCGCGGAGGCGGACAGCGGCGCAAGGCTGCTGGGCGAACTCGGTTCGCTCGACGTGGTCAATTTCCTGAGCTGGCGCTACCGCGATCCCGAAAAGCTGCTCGCCGAGCGGCTCGGCGCGAAACCAGCGTATTGCTATTACGGTCCAGTCGGCGGTGAGAGCCCGATCCGCTATCTGCATGAAGCAGCAAAACGCATCGCGCGCGGCGAATGCAGCGTGGCGGCGGTGTGCGGCGCCGAGGCGCAATCGACCGCAACAAAAGCCCAGCGGGCCGGTATCGATCTGCCATGGACGCCGTTTGCCCACGACGTCGAGGAGCCCAAGCGCGGCGCAGCGTTCCAGAAGCCGATGGCGGTGACGCTCGGTGTGTTCCGTCCCATCACCGTTTATCCGCTGTATGAGTCCGCCACATCAGCGCATTGGGGCCAGACCCCGCGCGAGGCGCTCGCCGAATCCGGACAGTTGTGGTCGACCTATGCGCGCGTGGCGTCGGAGAATCCCAATTCCTGGTTGAAGAAGCAATTCACGCCGGACGAGATCACAACGCCGACGCCGGAAAACCGGCTGATCGCCTGGCCATACACCAAGCTGATGGTGGCCAATCCGACCGTCAATATGGGCGGCGCGATCCTGATGACCTCGCTGGCAAAGGCGCGCGCCGCCGGCGTGCCCGAGGACCGGCTGATCTACCCTCTCGGCGGCGCATCTGCGGAAGAGCCGCGCGATTATCTGGTGCGCGACCAGTTCTTCGAGAGCCATCCGCAGAACGCCGTGCTCAACGCCGTGATGGACCTCGTCGGCGGCGACGGCAGGAAATTCGACGCGATTGAATTGTACAGCTGCTTCCCATGCGTGCCCAAGATGGCGCGGCGGACGCTGGGGCTCGGCCCCGACGTCAGGCCCACCGTCACCGGCGGCCTCACGTTCTTCGGCGCGCCGCTCAACACCTATATGACGCATGCCGCCTGCGCGATGGTGAGAAAGCTGCGTGAAGGCGGCACGCTCGGCCTGCTCTACGGCCAGGGCGGTTTTGTCACCAAGCATCATGGCCTGGTGCTGTCGCGACAGGCGCCAAAGCAGGCTCTGGCACTGGACACCAGCGTGCAGGCCGAGGCCGACCGCCGCAAGGGCGCCGTGCCCGAGTTCGTCACCGAAGCCACCGGCAAGGGCAAGGTCGAAAGCTTTACCGTGATCTATGGCGGCAAGGGCGACGTCGAGCACGGCGTGGTGATGATTCGCACGGCCGGCGATGCGCGCGCCCTGGCGCGGGTGCCGGCGAACGACAGCGCGACGCTGGCGCACCTGCGCAACATGGAGCGCACGCCGGTGGGTTCGGTGGGGGAGATCGTCACGGCCGGTGATGGCGTGCTGGAGTGGCGGGCGGGGTAGAAATTCCACCGTCATGGCCGGGCTTGTCCCGGCCATCCATGTCTTTGTAACTCGAACGAAAGTAAGTCGTGGATGCCCGGGTCAAGCCCGGGCATGACGAAGACTGTCGTCCCCGCCCCCCTACCCCTTCACATCCTGCTTTTCCGATGCCGTCGTGGGCTTGCCCTTGGCGGCGGCGCCGACGACGCGGACCGGGTCGCCGTCGGCGATGCCGTCCGGCGGCGCGGTGATGATGCGGTCGTCGGGGGTGACGCCGGAGGCGAGTTCGATCTCGCGGCCGAGATCGCGGGCGATGGTGACGGTCTTGAACAGCACCTTGTCGTCGGGACCGACGGTCGCGACCCGTAAACCGTCCTTGTTGAAGATCAGCGCGCTGGAGGGAATATGCAGCGGCACGGCGTCGCGTTCCAGCGGCAGGCGAACATTGGCATAGGCGCCGGGCATCAGTTCACCGCCGGCATTGTCAAGCGCCAGCTGCATGCGCGTCGTCCCCGAGGAGACATCGACCGACTGCGAGGATGCTTCCACGGTCGCCGCAAAAGTCCGGTTCGGATATTCCGGCATCGTCAGCACGGCTTTCGCGCCGATCCTGACGGCGGGAACGTAGCTCTGGGGCACGTTGACATAGACGCGCAGCTTGGTGATGTCAGACACCACGAACATCGCAGGCCCCGAACCGCCGCCGGCATTGATCAGCGCCCCGACATCGGTTTCGCGCGCCGTGACCACGCCATCGAACGGCACGGTGATCTTCTTGTAACCCGCCAGCGCCTCCAGCCGCTCGACATTGGCGGTGCCGGAATTGACGGCGGCTTTCTTGTTGGCGAGGTCGGCGGTGCGCTCGTCGATTTCCTGCATCGAGACGAAGTTCGAGGCGAGCAGCGTCTTGCGCCGGTTCAGCGTAGCCTCTGACAGCCGCGCGCTCGACTGCTGGCTGACGAGATCGGCCCTAGCCTGCAGCAATTGCTGATCGAGGTCGGGCGCCTCGATCTCCGCGATGACCTGGCCTGCCTTGACCTTGGCGCCGATATCGGCGCTCCAGCTTTTCAGGTAGCCGCTGACGCGCGCGAAGATCGGCGCCCGCGAGTAAGCTTCAAGACGGCCCGGCAGGTCGATGGTGGGATTGAGCGCGCGGGCATTGGGGAATGCGACGGCGACGCTCGGAACCGCCTGGTTGTCGGTCCATTCGCGCAGCTTCGAGCCGGATTCCTCGCGCGCCCGGATGCCGGTGGCGACGATCAGCCCCGCCCCAATCAGCGCCACGACCCCGAATAGGCCCAATTTCCGGCGCGATACCGGCGGGCGTTGTTCAGTGGTCATGCGGGCTCTCCGGTGCGGCGTCGGCAATGACGCCCTGTTTCTTGTGTACCATACTGAACACCACGGGAACAAACATCAGGGTGGCGATGGTGGCGAAGATCAAGCCGCCGATCACTGCCCGCCCGAGCGGCGCGTTCTGCTCGCCGCCCTCGCCGAGTCCGAGCGCCATCGGCGTCATGCCGATGATCATCGCGAGCGCCGTCATCAGGACCGGGCGGAAGCGGACGAAGCCGGCTTCCAGCGCCGCCGCGATGGGATCGCCGAGCTCTTCATAACGTTCGCGGGCAAAGCTGATCACCAGCACGCTGTTGGCGGTGGCAACGCCCATGCACATGATGGCGCCGGTCAGCGCCGGCACCGACAGCGTGGTCTGCGTCGTGAACAGCATCCAGACGATGCCGGCAAGGGCCGCGGGCAGCGCCGTGATGATCACGAACGGATCGGACCAGGACTGGAAGTTCACCACGATCAGGAAATAGATCAGCACCACGGCGGCGAGCAGCCCGAACAGCAAGCCCGAAAACGCGCTGTTCATGGTCTGCACCTGGCCGAGCAGCACCACCGAACTTCCTTTTGGCACATCCTTCGCCGTCTCCGCCATCGCGGTCCGGACGTCGGCGGCAACCGCGCCGAGGTCGCGGCCCTGCGGCGTCGCGTAGATCTGCACCATCGACTGGATGTCGTATTGCGAGACGACGGCGCTGGAGGCCGAGCGCCTCACGTCCGCGATGCCGCCCAGGATCGGCGCCTGCGGATTGCCGGTCGCCGTAATGGGTAGCGCCTGCAGGGCGCTGAGCGAATCCATCTTGTATTGCGGCGTCTGCATCACGATCGAATAGGACACGCCATTGTCGGGGTTGAGGTAGAAGGTCGGCGCGACCTGCGAACTGCCGGCGAGATTGACCACGAGGCTGTTGGTGACGTCGCGCTCGGTCAGGCCGACATATTGCGCCCGGGTGCGGTCGACATCGATGTTGAAGGTCGGCGCGTTCGGCGATTGCTGGATGCGCGCATCCGCGATGCCGGGAATGCGGCGGATTTTGCTCAGCAGCTTGTTGGCATAGTCGAAGTTCGCCTTCATGTCCGCGCCGCGGATCTGCAGGTCGATCGGCGCCGGCGCGCCGAAGTTCAGGATCTGGCTGACGATGTCGGCCGGCAGGAACGAGAAGTTCATGCCGGGAAACAGCCGCGGCAATTGCTCGCGCAAAATCTGGACGTATTCGTCCGTCGGCCTGTGGCCTTCCCTGAGCTTGATCTGGATGTCGCCGTCGGCCGGTCCGATCACGCCGGTGTTGTTGTAGGTCATGTTGATGCCGGAGATCGGCATGCCGATATTGTCGGTCAGCGTTTCGATCTCGCCGGGCGGAATGATCTTGCGGATCGCCTTCTGCACGTCGGCGAGCTGGTTGGCGGTCTCCTCGACGCGGGTGCCGACCTGGGTGCGGACATGCATTAGGATGTTGCCGGCATCGACCGCCGGAAAGAAGTTGCGGCCGAGATACGGCACCAGCAGGAACGACAGCGCCACCAGGGCGAGAAAGCCGGTGACGAACAGCGGCCGCCTTGCCAGCGCCATCGACAACAGATCGTGGTAGCCGGCGCGAATCCGCTCGAACCGCGCCTCGAAGGCGCGCTGGAAGCGCACCAGCGGGTTGCGCGTCGGCGGCCGCCCGCCCTCATGATGGACATGCGGCTGGAGCAGATATTTCGCCATCGTCGGCACCAGCGTGCGCGACAGCAGGAACGACCAGATCATCGCGAACATGACGGCTTCGGCCATCGGCACGAACAGGAAGCGCGCGACGCCCTGCAGGAAGAACATCGGCACGAACACGATGCAGATGCACAGCAAAGAGACGAAGGCCGGCGTCACGATCTGGTTGGCGCCGTCCAGGATGGACTGCTCGACCGGCTTGCCCTGCTCCAGATGGTAGTTGATGTTCTCGATGGTCACGGTGGCGTCGTCGACGAGGATGCCGACCGCCAGCGCCAGCCCGCCGAGCGTCATGATGTTGAGCGTCTCGCCGATCGCCGACAAACAGATGATGGCGCCCAGCACCGACAGCGGGATCGAGACGGCGATGATGACGGTCGAGCGCCAGCTGCCGAGAAACAGCAGGATCATGACGCTGGTCAGGAGCGCGGCGATGACGCCTTCGACGGCGACGCCCTCGATGGCGCCGCGCACGAACACCGACTGGTCGCCGATGAAGCCGATCTTCAGCGCGTCGGGCAGCGAATCCTTGACCTCGGTCACCTTCTGCTTGATGCCGGCAATGATATCGAGCGTCGAGGTTGCGCCCGCCTTCAGCACCATCATCAGCACCGAACGGTTGCCGTCGACGTGCACGATGTTGGTCTGTGGCGGATTGCCGTCGCGCACGGATGCGACGTCGCGAACATAGACCATCGCGCCGTTCACCGCCCTGATCGGCAGGTCGCCGAGCTCTTCCATTCGAAGCGGCGAGTTGTTGAGCTGGATGGTGTATTCGAACTGGCCGATTTTCTGGGTGCCGACCGGCGTGATCAGGTTCTGCGCGGCGAGCGCGTTGGCGACGTCCTGCCCGGACAGGCCGCGGGCCTGCAGCGCGGCCGGGTTGAGGTCGATCTGGACCTGGCGCTGCTTGCCGCCGAACGGATAGGGAATGGCCGCGCCCGGCACGGTCACCAGCGGGGTGCGCAACTGGTTGATGCCGATATCGGCGAGGTTTTGTTCGGTCAGCCCCTCACCGGACAGTGCAACCTGGATGATCGGAACGGTGGAGGCGCTGTAATTGAGGATCAGCGGCGGGGTCGCGCCGGGCGGCAACTGCCTGATCATGGTCTGCGAGATCGCCGTCACCTGGGCGTTGGCGGTGCGGATATCGACGCCCGGCTGGAAGAAGATCTTGACGATCCCGATGCCGGTGTAGGAATTGGCGACGATGTGCTCGATGTCGTTGACGGTCGTGGTCAGCGCGCGCTGAAACGGCGTGATGATACGCCCCGACATCTGGTCCGGCGGCAGGCCGGTATAGTTCCAGACCACGCCGATGACGGGGATGCGGATGTCCGGGAAGATGTCGGTCGGCGTGCGCAGCGCGGCCAATGGTCCGATGATCAGCAGCAGGATCGCGAGCACAACGAAAGTATAGGGCCGGCTCAGCGCAATACGGACCAGAGCAATCATCTAGGAGGCAATCCCGAGGCCTTTGAAGGGCTGAGAACCGGCATCCAAAAAAGGCCAGTTCAACCGCGCTGATTTAGCCGAACCGGGGCCAAATAGCCAACGCGGGCAGCGCAGCCGTCCTTCACTTCCTTGGCATAGCTGCTGGTCAACCAAATGCGAAAAGCCCGGCCCCTTCCGGCGCCGGGCTTTCGTATTGTCATCCTGTCTTTGTCAGGCCGCGCGCACCGAGTCGAGGAACTTGCCGACCTCTTGCTTGAGACGGTTGCTGTCACCCGACAGCGATTGCGCGGCGGAGAGAACCTGCGTGGAGGCGGAGCCGGTCTCGGAGGCGCCGCGCTGCACGTCGGTGATGTTGGAGGACACTTGCTGTGTGCCGTGAGCGGCCTGCTGCACGTTGCGGGAGATTTCCTGCGTCGCGGCGCCCTGCTCTTCCACGGCGGCGGCAATGGTCGAGGAGATCTCCGACAGCTTTTCGATGGTGCCGCTGATTTCCTTGATCGCGTTCACGGAGTCCTGGGTCGCCGCCTGGATGCCTGATATCTGCTGGCCGATCTCGCCGGTGGCCTTGGAGGTCTGCTCGGCCAGCGCCTTCACTTCCGACGCCACAACCGCGAAGCCACGGCCGGCATCGCCGGCGCGCGCCGCTTCGATGGTGGCGTTCAGCGCCAGGAGATTGGTCTGCTCGGCGATGGTGTTGATCAGTTCGACGACATCGCCGATCCGGCTCGCCGCCTTCGACAATTGGCTGACGCGGTCGTTGGTGGTGCGGGCCTGGTCGACGGCCGCCGTGGCCATTCGCGCCGATTCCTGCACCTGACGGCTGATCTCATTGACCGAGGAGGACAACTCTTCGGTCGCTGATGCCACCGACTGCACGTTGGTGGAGGCTTCCTCCGAGGCCGCCGCCACCATCGTGGTCAGTTCCTGGGCGCGCTCGGCGTTCGACGTCAGCGTGCCGGCGGAGGCTTCCAGTTCGGTCGAGGCCGACGACACGGTCTCGACGATCTCGCCGACCGCCGTCTCGAACGTATCGGCGAGCTTGATCATGTCGTCCTTGCGCTGCCGGGCGGCGATCTGGTCCTGCTTGATCTTGGCTTCGGCTTCGTCGCGGGCCTTCTGCTCGGCATTCTCCCTGATGATCGTGACCGTCTTGGCGAGGTCGCCGATTTCGTCGCCGCGCCTGGCGCCGGGGATCACGACGTCGAGGTTGCCGCCGGCCATCTCCCCAAGCGCACCGTTCAGGCGCATCATCGGGCGGGAGATCCCGAGGAAGGAAAACACCATCGATGCGAACAGCGCGATAATCACCACGATACCCATGGCGAGGCTGACCATGCTGGCTCGCTCGGTCTCGGCGGCGGCTTCCTCCTTCGATGTGGCGTAGTCCTTTCGCGCCACGTCGACCAAGCTGTCCATCTGCGTGCCCGCCTCCTGGGCAAATTTGACGGAGCGGTTGACGACGATGTCTACCTTCAATTCCTCGGTCTTGACCGCTTCGTCATTGGCGGCCAGGAAGCGCTTGACGATCGAATCCAGCGAGCTGACCACGACCAGCAGATCGCGGTCATCGGCCTCACCCCGCAACAGGTTGAAATTGGCCTTGAGCGCCGCCTGGGTCTTGGCGATCTGGGCGATCAGGCTGACATCGCCGGTGGCGCCCAGCCGCCACACCATGGCCCGCAGCGTGTTGACCTTGGCGTCGGCCATATGCAGCAGCTTTTCGATTTCGAGCTTGTTGTCGAGCTTGGCCAGCGCGGGTGACGCCAATTGGGTCTCGATCGCCTTGGTCCATTCAGCCGAAATCGCCGAGCGCTTGTCGATCACCGCGAGAAGATTGAGCTGCGTCTTAGCCAGCTCATCGACGCCGGTCGTGTAGGAGTTCATCAGCGACCTGATTTTCTCCAGGCGCTGCTTGGTATCCGGCAGCGCCGCAATCGCCAGCGCGTCATCCAACGCCTTGGCTTGAGTGGCCTTCAACCGACTGAGGTCCGCCGCGTTCCTTTCGACGTCCGCGGCCTTCGTCGCCAGGCGGATGTTGCGCGCGGCAAGCTCGATCTGCCGTCCGTTCAGGTTAGCTGATATCGCGGCGTCGATGACCCGCTGCGAGCGGTCGGCGCGGCTGTTTGCCGCCTCGATCGCCCGTTCCGACATCATCTGGTTGGCCACCATGCCGCCCGCCAGCAATATGCCGACGGCGCCAGCCAGGCCCAGTTTATACCCGATGCGATTGAGCTTGATCATGTCAGCGAACCCCAAATTTCCCCAAACGCGCTGTCGGCGAACAGCGCGCGCGCCGTAAAGATGGTGCTCTTGTAAAGAACACTGGTTAATTTTAGCTCAGTAGCGAGTACCGAGCAGCCCAATCGGATTTCGCTGCTGGGTTGCAGAACGCAAAAGCCCGGCTCTGTTGGGAGCCGGGCTCTTCGCCGGTGATCGGCCGGGCGTCAGGCTGCCCGGACCGAATCCAGGAACTTGCCGACTTCGAGCTTGAGGCGGTTGCTGTCGCCGGACAGCGACCGCGCCGCCGACAACACCTGCGAGGAGGCCGAGCCGGTTTCGCTCGCGCCGCGCTGCACGTCGGTGATGTTAGAGGAGACCTGCTGGGTGCCTTGCGCCGCCTGCTGCACGTTGCGCGAGATTTCCTGTGTCGCGGCACCCTGCTCTTCCACCGCGGCGGCGATGGTCGAGGAGATCTCCGACAGCCGCTCGATTGTGCCGCTGATTTCCTGGATTGCGTTGACCGACTCCTGGGTCGCGGCCTGGATGCCCGATATCTGCTGGCCGATCTCGCCGGTCGCCTTCGCGGTCTGCTCGGCCAGCGCCTTCACTTCCGACGCCACGACGGCGAAGCCGCGGCCGGCTTCGCCGGCGCGCGCCGCCTCGATGGTGGCATTGAGCGCCAGCAAATTGGTCTGGCCTGCGATGGTGTTGATCAATTCGACGACGTCGCCGATCCGGCTCGCCGCCTTCGACAATTCGCTGACCCGGTCGTTGGTGACGCGGGCCTGGCCGACAGCGTCGGTCGCCATGCGCGCCGATTCCTGCACCTGGCGGCTGATCTCGTTGACCGATGACGACAGTTCTTCGGTCGCCGACGCCACCGACTGCACGTTGGTGGAAGCTTCCTCGGAGGCCGCAGCCACCGCTGTCGTCAGCGACTGTGAACGCTCGGCGGTCGCCGACAGTGTGCCGGCCGAGGCTTCGAGCTGCGTCGAAGCTGCGGACACGGTCTGAACGATCTCGCCGATGACAGATTCGAAATTGCGGGTGATGCCGTCGACCCGACGGCCGCGCTCGATCTTGGCTTCGGCGTCGAGGGCCGCGGCCTCGTCGGCGGCTTTCTTCGCGATCAGCGCCTGCTTGAACACCTGCAAGGTGTCTGCCATGGCGCCGATTTCGGTCTTCTCAGCCTGATGCGGAACTTCCGCGCTGAGGTCGCCGTTGCCCAGCGCCTGCATCGGGGTGACGATGGAAGCGATGCCGGTTGAGACGTCGCGAACCAGATAGATACTGACGGCAATACCGATGATGACGGAGACGCCGAGGATCACGGCCAGCATCATGAAGGCGGACGCGTAGCTGCCAGCCGCATCCTGGGCCGCCTTGTCGGCACCGGCGTTGTTGAGGTCGATGTCCTTGCGCAGGACGGCGTCGGCCTCGAGCCCGATCTTGTTGACGGTCTTGGAGTTCAATTCATGCGCCTCTGCTGGAAATTTGCCGGCGGCCGCGCGCGACAGCGCCATCACTTCCTGCGTACCCGCCTTGTACTTGTCCCAGAGATCGGACCATTCCTTGTACAGCGCACGCTCCTCCGGAGAGGTGATCATGGGCTCGTAGAGGGCACGGATCTTGGTGTTGCTCTCGACCACGCTCGCCAGGGTCTTTTCCTGCGCCAGCTTTCCTTCCAGCGTTCCGACCAGCATGTGCTCGCGGATCACATTGCGGTAGGTAATGACGCCGGCGCGCAGGTCACCCAGCACCCGGACGCTCGGCATCCAGCTGGTCGCGATGTCGACGGTGCTGGCGTTGATGGCCCGCATGTTGCGGACGGCCAGCAGGCCCATGCCCGTCATCGCGACCAGCAGGAAGGCGACGACGGTGATGATTTTGGCGCGGATCGAGTACTTCGCGAGCATTGGTTTGGAATCTCTTGGTTTTGGGCGCGGGAGACGCGCCGATTGCGACGAGGAGGCGGTGAGTCATTCGGGCGGAAGGACGCCTTGCACGCAGCAGAATCTTATTCGTTCTCAGGTTGTGTTAATTTGGCGCACCGTAAAAATACGGTACGCGACAGAAGTCTTTGAGAAATGAATGGCGTAGGACGATCAGCGCATCAGCTTGAGTGCGTCGGAAAAGAATTCGGCGCCGCCGAAATTGCCCGATTTAAGTGCAAGCAGCATCTCGCCGTCTTTCGCGCCCACCGCGCGCAGAACCGGCACGCCTGCAGCGATTTCCGCGCCGACGAGGAAGCCGGGAATCCCCAGCCGATCGACCACGGCGCCTGAAGTTTCACCACCTGCGACGACCAACCGGCGCACGCCGGACTGCACCAATCCGTTTGCGATGTCGGCCATCGCCTGCTCGATGGCATGTCCAGCTGCATCGCGGCCATGCCGGGATTGCAGGGCTGCAACTTGATCCGGCGTCGAGCTGCTCGCGATCAGCAGCGGGCCGTCACCGATTCGCTCCTTTGCCCACGCCAACGCACGTCGCGCTTCGTCGGGACCCGCGACGACGCGGTCGGGATCGAGATGCAGAACCGGCATCGCCTTTTCGGCATTGGCAATCTGCAGCAAGGTTGCCTGCGAACAGCTGCCGGCCAGGCACGCCGCCGGTCCGCCGACCGGCGCATCGGCGTTCGCCTCTGCCACGTTGGATCTGACCTTGCCGGAAGCGACCAACGCCCGCGCGAGGCCGAGCCCGATGCCGGAGGCGCCGACCGACAGTCGATGATCCAGCGCGACGTTGCCGATGGTTTCCAGATCGCGGTCGAACACCGCGTCGATGACGGCCGCGCCAATGCCTTTGCCGGCGAGATCGGCAAGACGCGCGCGGACGGAAGCTTCCCCGCGCGCGAGCGTCGCAAGGTCGACCAGTCCGACTTTCGTCTGGCTCTGGCGCGCCAGCACCCGCACCAGATTGGAATCATGCATCGGGTTGAGCGGATGATCCTTCAGCGGGCTTTCGTTCAGCGGCACGGCGCCGACGAACAGATTGCCCTGATAGACGGTGCGGCCGGTTTCCGGAAACGCCGGCGTCACCAGCACGATGGCATCGCCGGAGTCAGCGCACAGCGCATCCATCACGGGACCGATATTGCCGGCGTCGGTGGAATCGAAGGTCGAGCAGATCTTGAACAGCACATGATCAGCGCCACGGCCGCGCAGCCATTTTTCTGCTGACCGCGATCTGGTGACGGCCAAGCCCGCCTCGATCGAGCGGCTTTTGAGCGACACCACGACCGCGTCGACTTCCGGCAGCGCGAGATCGCCTGCGGGCACGCCGATGGTCTGCACCGTGCGCAGGCCGCAGCGCGTCAGGGTGTTGGCGAGGTCGGAGGCTCCGGTGTAGTCGTCGGCGATGCAGCCCAAAGACAGTTTCACGATTTTGCTCCGGCGTAGGGTTTGAACCAGCCGAGGCCGTCGGTGGTGTTGCCGCGCGGGTTGTATTCGCAGCCGACAAAGCCGCCATAGCCAAGCCGGTCGAGCTCAGCGAACAGGAACGGATAGTTCAGCTCCTCGCCGTCGGGTTCGTTGCGCGAGGGGATGCTGGCGATCTGGATATGGCCTGTTATCGGCATCAACTCGCGCAGCCGCATGGTGACGTCGCCATGGATGATCTGGCAGTGGTAGATGTCGAACTGCAGTTTCAGGTTGGGAATCTTCAACTCGGTGATCAGATCGCGCGCGAACAGGAAGTCGTTGAGGAAGTAACCCGGCACGTTGCGCGAATTGATCGGCTCGATCACCACGTCGAGGCCATGTGGCGCGAAGAACTCGGCCGCCCACGCTACTGACTTATAGAACGCTTCCACCGCCTTGCGGTCGCCGCGGTCGGCAATCCCCGCCATCAGATGCAGCCGCTTGACGCCGGTCGCCTGCGCATAGGGTAGCGCGGTCTGCAGGCTCTTCTTGAGATCTTCAAAACGTTCCGGCAGCGCCGCGAATCCCTTTTCGCCGGCGTTCCAGTCGCCCGGCGGCAGGTTGAACAGCGCCTGCGTCAACCCGGCGCCCTTGAGCCGCGAGCCTACCTCGTCGGCCGGGTACTCGTAGGGAAACAGGAATTCCACGGCGGTGAAGCCGGCTTTCGCGGCGGCGTCGAAGCGATCGAGGAACGGGACCTCGTTGAACATCATGGTGAGATTGGCGGCAAAGCGGGGCATGTGCTGTCCTCTTCCTGCTTAATTACTTCGGCTCGCCCGGCAGATGCGTGCCGGTGACGCGGGCATACATCCGCGCCACCGAGGCGTCGTCGTCGCGGCCCATGCCGGAGGCCGCCGTCATCAGGAACATCTGCAACGCCGCGGCGGCGACCGGCACAGGGAATTTCGCTGATCGAGCCATGTCCTGGATGATGCCGAGGTCTTTGACGAAAATCTCCACCGCGCTGCGCGGCGCGTAATCGCCATCGAGCACATGCGGCATCCGGTTCTCGAACATCCAGGAATTGCCGGCGGAGGCTGTGATCACTTCATAGACCTTTTTGATGTCGAGGCCCTGCTTGGCGGCAAACGTGATCGCTTCGGAAGCTGCGGCGATGTGCACGCCGGCCAATAGCTGGTTGATCATCTTGAACGCGGCGCCCTGCCCGGCGGCATCGCCAAGTTCATAAAGTTTTGCCGCCATCGCATCCAGCGCCGGGCGTGCCTTGGCGAACGCGGCCGCACTGCCCGAGGCCAGGACGGTGAGTTCGCCCTGCGCCGCGCGCTGCGCGCCGCCGGAGATCGGGGCATCGAGATAAAGCCGTCCCGTCGCCTCCAGCTGTTTGGCCAGCCGCCGGGCTACATCGGGGTCCATGGTGGCGGAGGAGATGAACACCGCGCCCTTGGCCAGGGTTTCGGCGACACCGTCAGCGCCAAACAGGATGGTTTCGGTTTGGGCGGCATTGACGACGACGCTGACGACGATATCGGCTGCCTTGGCGGCTTCCGCCGGGGTCTTGGCACCGTGGCCGCCATCGGCCACGAAGCGCGCGACGGACTCGGCCGAGACATCGCACCCAGTCACCTCGAACCCGGCGCGGCGCAGCGAGGTGGCCATGCCAAAGCCCATCGAGCCCAGCCCGATGACGGCGGCGCGCGGTTTTGCGGATTCTGGCATTGTGGCGTTTCCTTGTGCTCTTGGAGTCTGACCCTTGCGGCTTTGCCTCTGGGTATCACGGCTTGGCCGCGCTGCCAAAGCGTGAGAAAAGACCGGAGGAACAGGGTTTTATCCATGAGCCAAACCAGAATTCGCGAGGAAATCTGCCGTCTCGGCCGCTCGCTGTTCGAGCGCGGGCTGACGCCGGGCTCCTCGGGCAATATCAGCGTCAGACTCGACGATGGCGGCTGGCTGGTGACCCCGACCAACGCCTCGCTCGGCTCGCTCGATCCCAACAGGATGTCGCGGTTAGGGCCCGACGGCAAGCTGGTGTCCGGCGACGCCCCGACCAAGGAAGTGCCGCTGCACACCGCCCTCTATCAAACCCGCAGCGCTGCGCGCGCCGTGGTGCACCTGCACTCGACCCATTCGGTGGCGCTGTCGATGCTGCCGGAGATCGATCCCCGCGCCGCATTACCGCCGATGACGCCCTATTACCTGATGAAATGCGGCCACACCGCATTGGTGCCGTATTTCCGGCCCGGCGATCCCGCGGTGGCGGACGCGATCAAGGGGCTCGCCGGAAAGTATTCATCCGTGCTGCTCGCCAACCACGGCCCGGTGGTTTCAGGCGACACGCTGGAAGCGGCCGTGTTCGCGATCGAGGAACTGGAAGAGACGGCGAAACTGTATCTGCTCCTGCGCGGACTCAATCCGCGATATCTGTCGCCGGAACAGGTGGCGGATCTGACTAAAACGTTTGGATTGACGCTGCCGGACCACAATCACTGATCTTTTGCGGAGGACGCACATGTTCAAATACATCGGTTTCGCCTTCGGAGTTCTGTTCTTGAGCGGTTGGACTGGATCGACCGCGCAGGCCCAAGAGACCGTGCAAAGCATGCTGGCCGCCCAGATCCGCACGCAGGGTTTTTCCTGCGACAAGGCACTCGGCGCGAAAAAGGACGCCAAGCGCTCGAAGCCAGACCGCGAAGTGTGGGTTCTCAGGTGCAGCAATGCGAACTACCGCGTCGGCCGCGCGCCTGATATGGCGGCGAAGGTCGAGGTTATCCGGTAGGTCCGTAGGGTGGGTTAGGCGAAGCCGTAACCCACCTCTTTCGTCGAGAGCGAACGGTGGATTACGCCTTCGGCTAATCCACCCTACAAACTCCACTACCTCGTCATTGCGAGCGCAGCGAAGCAATCCATCGGGCGGCGAAGCAACTATGGATTGCTTCGTCGCTACGCTCCTCGCAATGACGGCTTGATGACGATCCCGGCCTAAAGCCCCAGATACGCCTTCCTTACGTCCGGATTGGTCCGGATCTCCGCGGCGCTGCCCTGCATCAGCACGCGGCCGGTTTGCAGGATGTAGGCGCGGTCGGCGATTTCGAGGCACTCGGCCATGCGCTGTTCGACGATCAAGACGGTCATCCCGGTGTCGCGGATGCGCTTCACGGCCTGGAAGATTTCATCGACCAGTTTCGGCATGATGCCTTGCGAGGGCTCATCGAGCATCAACAGCCGCGGCCGCGTCATCAGCGCGCGGCCGATCGCCAGCATCTGCTGCTCACCGCCGGACAGCGTTTCGGCGCGCTGATCCAGCCGCTCCGACAGCCGAGGGAACAGCTTGAACACCAAATCCAGCGGCGCTTCGCGGTCCGCTTCGCCGCGATAGAGGTAACTGCCGAGCCGCAGATTGTCGCGCACCGAGAGCCGCGGAAACAGCCGGCGGTTTTCCGGCACATAGGCGATGCCGCGCGAGGTGATGACATGCTGCGCCAGGCCGTCGATCCGCTCGCCGTCGAAGGTGACGGTACCGGAACGCGGACGCTCGGCGCCGGCGATCGATTTCAAAAGCGTCGACTTGCCGGCCCCGTTGGCGCCGGCGACGCAGACGACCTCGCCCTTGGCGACCTCGATCGTGACCGCCGAGATCGCGACCAGCCCCTGATAGGCGGTGGTGACTTCATGCACCGACAGCATGACGATCCCCCAGATAGGCGGTGATGACTTTCGGATCGCGAACGACGTCGGCGGGCTTGCCCTCGACCAGCACCTTGCCGAGATCGAGCACGATGGCGCGGTCGACCAGCGGCATCACGATTTCCATGACGTGCTCGACCATCAGAATGGTAACGCCGGTGTCGCGCACCTTGCGTACCAGTTCGACGCCGGTCTGGGCCTCGAGCGGGGTCAGGCCGGTCAGGCATTCGTCGAGCAGCAGCAGTTTCGGTTCGGTTGCCAGCGCGCGCGCCACCTCGAGGCGGCGTTTTTCCGACGGGACCAGATCGCTGGCGAGCACATTGGCGCGTCCGGCCAGGCCGCAAAAATCCAGCACCTCATGGGCTTTGCGCCGCGCCACGCGCATCACGGTGTTTCTAACCAGCGCGCCGACAATGACGTTGTCGATCACGGTCATGGTCTCGAAGCTTTTCACGACCTGAAAGGTCCGGGCGACGCCGCGCACGCAGCGCTCGGCTGCGGGGAGCGCGGTGACGTCTTCGCCGTCGAACCAGATCGAGCCTTGGGTGGGCGGCAGCACGCCTGCGATCAGATTGAACAGCGTCGATTTGCCGGCGCCGTTCGGCCCGATCAAGCCGACGATTTCGCCGCGCCCGACCGAAATCGAGACGTCACTGTTGGCGACGAGACCGCCGAAGCGCTGCCAGACCCCGCGCGTTTCCAGCAAGGGCGTGCTCATTGCTTCGCCTCCTTGCGCGCGGGCGAGAACAGACCGACCAGCCCCTGCGGCCGCGCCAGCGAGATCGCGATGATCAGGCCGCCATAGACGATCAGGTCAACACCGCGGCCGGAGCCGCCGGCGTAGGACCGCGTCAATTCCGTGAGCGGAATCAGGATGACGGCCCCCAGCATCGGCCCCCACAGCGTACCGATGCCTCCCAGCACCGCGGGCAGCGCCATCAGCAGCGAGATGTGAAAGCCCATGATGCTCTCGGGATCGATATAGGAGACGAACTGCGCATAGAAGCTGCCGCCGACCGCGACCAGAAACGCCGATACCGCGGCTGCGCCCATCTTGGAATTGAACACGACGACCCCAAGGCTTTCAGCGGCGTCCGGATTGTCCTTCACCGCGCGCCACCAATAGCCCCATTTGGAATCCTCCAGCCACCAGGTGACGAACCAGGCGACGCAGGCCAGCGCCAGCGCAAAGTAGAAATACGGCAGCTTGCTGCGCGCGAACTGGAATTTGAGCCAGCTGTCGCCGCGCACGGGAATCTCGATGCCCAGTGCCGCGCCCGCCCAATCCCAGTTGTGGAACAGCAAGAGCCCGATCTCGGCAATGACGATGGTGGCGATCGCGAAATAATGCCCGCGCAGGCGGAAGCAGGGATAGCCCAGGCCCATCGCGATGACAGCCGATATCAGGCCGCCGCCGAGCATACCGAACCACGGCAGGACGCCGAACTTGGTGAACAGCAGCGTCGTGGTATAGGCGCCAATCCCGAAATACAGCGCGTGGCCGAGCGAGATCTGTCCGCAATAGCCGGAGAGGATATTCCAGCTTTGCGACAGCGCCGCCCACATCAGCGTCAGCACCATGATGTTCTGGACGTAGGAGTCCTTGACGAACAGCGGTACGATCGCGGCGATGGCGGCGAGGCAGAATGCGAGGATCAGGTCGCGGCGGCGGCGTTTTGCGAAATCCGTATCCATCACATCGACCCGAACAGACCGCGCGGCCGCACGAACACGACCAGGAGATAAACCGCATAGATGCCGACCGACTTCAGTGACGGCGGCAGGATCAGTGCGGTGGTGGCTTCAACCAGGCCGACGATGATGCCGCCGGCAAAGGCGCCAAACACGCTGCCGAAGCCGCCCAGCGCCACCGTGACGTAGGCAATCAGCGCAAACGACGCACCGACGTCGGGATAAATGTAGAAGAAGATCGACATGATGGCGCCGGCGAGACCCACCATCGCCGCACCGAGCCCCCAGCCCAGCGCGAACACGCGGTTCTTGTCGATACCGACCAGCGCCACGGCGCCGGCATCCTCGCGGGTGGCTTCGAGCGCGCGGCCAAAATCGGTGCGGTGAATAAAGTAATAGAGCCCGCCAAAGGCCAGCATCGCCACCGCCGCGCCGATCAGTTGCGGCTGCGGCAGGAAGATGCCGCCGATCGAGACGGTTTTGCCGCCGAACCAGGAATGGGTGACGCTGCGGTAATCCGGCGTGAAGAAGAACTGCGCCACGCCGCGCATCACGATCGCAAGCCCGAAGGTGGAGAAGATCTGCACCATGCCGGCGTTGGCCTTGGCCCTGACCGCGAAGCGTACGATCAGGAGATAGACCACGGCGCCAAAGGCGAACAACGCCGCCGCGACCAGCGGCGCCGCCAACAATGGATCGATCGCAAAGAACGCAAACAGGAAGAACGACGCGTACATCGCGATCATCAGGAATTCGCCGTGGGCGAAATTCACGACGTCCATCAGGCCGAAGATCAGCGCGAGGCCGACCGCAATCAGCCCGTAGAGCAGCCCCATCAAAAGGCCGCTCGCCAGACTCTGGATAATGGTCTCGGCTGTCATGTCCCCGCCCCCGTGTCCGCCCGTTACTTCATCGGCCAGACGGCCTCGGCGACCGCGCCTTGCGGCGGGGAGATGGTGACGAACTTGCCGCCGATATACTGCAGCAGCACCGGATCGGCGTCGTTGTTCTGGCCCATTTCGTCGAACTTCACGCGCTTCCATGGCATGATGGTCTGCTCGCCCGGGATTTCGGTCGCGGCCAGCGCCGCGCGGATCTTTTCACCGTCGGTCGACTTGGCGCGATTGATGGCGTCCGCGAGCACGATCAGGCCCATGAATTCGCGCGAGGTGTTGTCGTTCAGATCCTTGCCCGACTTCGCCTTGAACAAATCGTTGATCTTGCCGACCATCGGCCGCTTGACGGCGAGATCCAGCGAGAAGCTGCCGCGGGTAATGACGCCCTCGAGCTTGTCGCCGACCGCGTCGTACAGCGCCTTCTCGGAAAAGCCCGCGGCCTGCGCCACGATCGCCTTCGGCTTGTAGCCGAGTTCGGCCATGGTCTTGACCAGCATGATACCGTCGGTGGTGTAGCTCGAGGGCATCAGCACGTCGGCATTCGCCGACTTGAGCTGCTGGACCTCCGCCGACAGCGACGGCGAATTGGAACGGTACTTGATGTCAGCAACGATCTTGTAGCCGAGCTCCTTGGCAAGCTTGATCTGTGCGTTCGCGGAGTCGGTTCCGAAGATCGTGTCCTCGTGGAACAGGGCCAGCGTCTCGATCTTGGTACCCTTCTTCTTCATGGCCTCGTAGAAGTCGAACATCGCCTTGGTGAACATTTCATCATGGGGCGCGGCGCGGAAGAAGAATTTCAGGCCACGGGTATGCAGGCTCGGCGACGAGTTGTCAGCCGAGACAAACGGGGTCTGATAGCGCTCGCAGATCTGGCTGATGGTGACCGCCACCGAGCTCTGGTAGCTACCGATGATGGCGCAGACTTTCTCCTGCGTGATCAGGCGCTCGGCTTCGGCGCGGCCCTTCTGGGGATCGCCCTGATGGTCGGCGAACACGAGGCGGATCTTGGCGCCGCCGAGGCCAGGCAGTCCGGCATCCTTTGCCAGCGGCAGCTCGAAATCATGCTTGTTGTTGATGATGTCGGTGGCGGTCACATAGGCGTGCTGCGCGTCGACGCCGATCTGCGCGTTGGCGCCGGACATCGGGTAAGTGACGCCGATCACCACTTCGGACGTTTGCGCGCGGGCCGCGATCGGCGCGAGAGCGGCGGCAGCGGTGGCTCCAAGCAATACATTGCGGCGCGTGATCGTCATTGCAAATCCCCTTTTGAACGGCTGACATCGATGAAGCGGTTAGCGGTTACGGTAAAGCCTCAATGATCGGCACCATCTGCATCAAAGCACGGCAAGCGCCTTGTTCTGCAGATCGGTCACCAGCATCAATCCGGGCGCGTGCGTGATCGCAAACGGCAGCCTGGCGGCCGCGATCACCGATTGCGGCGTCACACCGCAGGCCCAGAACACCGGAATCTCGTCGTCCCCGACCGGCACCGCATCGCCGTAGTCGGGCTTGTTGATGTCGGCAATCCCGATCGCATGCGGATGACCGAGATGAACCGGCGCACCGTGCACCGAAGGAAAGCGCGAGGTGATCTGCACGGCGCGGATCGCATCCGCCGGTTTGAATGGCCGCATCGACACCACCATCGGGCCCGCGAACGGACCCGCCGCGCCGCAGGCGATGTTGGTGCGGTACATCGGAACGCGCAGCTTGCGCTCGATGTGGCGGATCGGCAGGCCGTCCGCCAGCAGCGCTTCCTCGAATGAATAGGAGCAGCCGATCACGAACGCCACCAGGTCGTCGCGCCAATGCGCGGTAATGTCGGTCGGCTCTTCCACCACTTCGCCGTCGCGCCAGACGCGGTAGCGCGGCAGGTCGGTGCGGATGTCGAGATCGAGGCCGAGCGAGGGAATTCTGAAATCACCGACATCGGACATGCCGATGATCGGGCACGGTTTGGGATTGAGCTGGCAGAACCGGTGAAACGACGCCGCCAGCTTTTCCGGCAGGATCACCAGATTGCCCTGCACGAAGCCGTTGGCGACGCCGGCCGTGGTGGCGGCCATACCGGTACGGCAGGCATGCCGGGCGGCGACGCTGGGCGATAAATTCGCCGTATCGAGACCGGGTCGTTCCGTTCTTGCCAAGCTGGTCATCGTTGCAACAGCTCCAATCAGGTCGACATCCACTCCCGCATATGGCTATGATAATGTCTAATCGTGATTTTTAATCAAGATGGATAAATCCAGTTTATCAATCTGCGGGCAGAGGGTGCATGGTTGATTTCAAGGCAATTGAGACCTTCATGTGGGTGGTAACGCTCGGGAGCTTCCGTGGTGCCGCGCAGAAGCTCAACACCACGCAACCCGCCATCTCGCAGCGGATCGCCCAGCTCGAACGGGAGGTGGGCGTCAGATTGTTACAGCGCGAGCGCCGCATGGTGATGCCGACACCGAACGGCCGGCAATTGATGGTCTATGCCGAGAAACTGATCGGACTACGCTCGGAAATGCTGGCGGTTGTCGGCGACCATTCGGCGATGCGCGGCGTGCTCCGGCTCGGCGTCGCCGAGACCATCGTGCACACGTTCCTCACGCAGCTGATCAAGCGCGTCAATCACACCTACCCCAACCTTTCGCTCGAGATCGAGGTCGACATCACCTCGAATTTGCGCAACCGGCTGCTGGCGCAGGAGATCGAACTCGCGTTCCTGCTCGGGCCGGTGACGGGGCCGACCATCAGCAACCGGGTGCTGTGCGACTATTCGGTCGGATTTCTTGCCAGTCCTTCGCTCGGGCTGGGCAAGGAGCGGCTGACGGTGCATGACCTCGCCAAATTTCCCATCATCACCTTTCCACGCAAGACGCCGCCTTACGAAATCGTCCGTTCGCTGTTCAACCGGCCCGACCTGCCGCCGATGCGCCTGCACGCCAGCGCCTCGCTGGGTACGGTCAAGCATATGGCGATCGAAGGCCTCGGCATTGCCGTCGTTCCGACGGCGATTGTCGAAAACGAAATCGCCGATGGAAGGCTGCACTTGCTGTCGACCAACCTGCAGATGCCGCTATTGACGTTTTCGGCGAGCTGGCTGACCTCCCCCGACACGGTCGCGGTCGAACGGGTGGCTGAATTGGCGGCCTCGCTCGCGCAGGGCGGCGTCGTTGTTGACGCGCCGCTGCAGGCGCGTCATTGAAGCGGATCGGGTGAGCATCAATCAAGACCGGAATGGCTCAATGACCAAGATCGCATCCAACCTGCAAATCGATTCCGCCCGGCTGTGGGACACCATTCATAAAACCGCCAAATTCGGTGCAACGCCGAAAGGCGGCGTGCGGCGACTGACGCTGGGACCTGAGGACAAGCTGGTCCGCGACTGGTTCCGGAAAGCCTGCGAATCCGCTGGCCTCGAGGTTCACGTCGACGCGCTCGGCTCGATGTTCGGCCTGCGCAAGGGGCGCGACATGTCGAAGGCGCCGATCGGGGTCGGTTCCCATCTCGATACCCAGCCCACCGGCGGAAAGTTCGACGGCATACTCGGCACGCTCGCTGCGTTGGAGATGGTTCGCACCCTCAACGATGCCGGGATCGAGACCGAGACGCCGATCTGCATCTGCAACTGGACCAATGAAGAAGGCTCGCGTTTTGCGCCGGCGATGATGGCGTCCGCCGCCTATGTCGGTGATTTCACCACCGACGACATTCTGTCGCGCAAGGATGCCGAGGGCGTGACGGTGGCGCAGGCGCTGGACAGCATCGGCTATCGCGGCGAGAGCCCGGTGGGCCGCCAGAAATTCTCCAGCTTCGTCGAACTGCATATCGAGCAAGGCCCGATCCTCGAAGCCGAGAACAAGACTATCGGCGTGGTCGATTCCGGCCAGGGCGTGCTCTGGTACGACGGCAAGATCACCGGGTTCGAAAGTCATGCCGGTTCGACGCCGATGCCGCTGCGACGCGACGCACTGGCGACGCTGTCGGAAATCGTGCTGGCGATGGAAGCAACCGCAAAAAAACACGGCCCGAAGGCGGTCGGCACCATCGGCGAGGCCGTGATCGCCAATCCCTCGCGCAACGTCATTCCCGGTGAAATCGCCTTTACGATGGATTGCCGCAGCGCGGACGCCGCGATCATGGACGCGCTGGACAGGGATTTGCGCGCGGCGATTGCGGAGATCGCGGCCCGCCGCAAGGTCGACGTCAAGCTCGATCTGGTCTGGCGCAAGCCGCCGACCCATTTCGATCCGAAGCTGGTCGACGCGGTCGAAAACGCCGCCACGGCGCTCGGCTACTCGCATCGCCGCATCACCTCCGGCGCCGGCCACGACGCCTGCAACCTCAACACCGTGATGCCGGCGGCGATGGTGTTCGTGCCCTGCAAGGACGGTATCAGCCACAACGAACTGGAAGACGCCACGCAGGCCGATTGCACCGCCGGCGCCAACGTCCTGATGCATACCGTGCTGGCGCTTGCCGGCGTGGCGTCATAAAATAATCAAAACCGGAGGGACTGCCGTGCGCGGTGTTTTTGTCGATGCCAATGAATCCCTGGCCGTGATCTTCGAGCGGCTGCAAAAGCCCGGTGATCCCGAGGTGCTTATCCACCGGGATCCCGACATCACCTCGGAGCAATATCCAAAGATCCTCGATGGCGCCGAAATCGCTGTCGTCGACCACACCGCGCTGCCGACCGAGATTGCGAAGAAGTGTACCGGGTTGAAGCACGTGGTGTTCCTCGGCACCGGCGCGCGCAGCTACATGAACCCGGAAGAGCTTAGCCAGCTCGGCATAGAAGTGCACCTGATCAAAGGCTATGGCGATACCGCCGTTGCCGAATGCGCCATCGCGCTGATGTGGGAAGGCGCGCGCGGCCTCGCCAGCATGGATCGCGGGATCCGCGCCGGCAACTGGCTGCGCGATGACGCCATGCAACTGACCGGCAAGACGCTGGGGCTGATCGGCTTCGGCGGTATCGCCGCCGAAGTCGCGCGGATCGCGCTCGGCAGCGGCATGCGCGTGATCGCCTGGAACCGGTCGCCCAAGAAGCATCCGAAGGTCGAGTTCGTCGAACTCGATGAGCTCTTGACCGAGAGTGACGTGATCTCGATTCACCTGCTGCTCAACGACGAGACCCGCGGGCTGGTCTCGGCCGCCTGCATCGAGGCGATGAAGCCCGGCGTGATCCTCGTCAACACTGCGCGCGGCGCCATCGTCGACGAGGAAGCGATGATCGAGGCCCTGAAATCAGGCCAGATCCGTCATGCCGGCCTCGACGTCTTCAACATCGAACCGCTGCCGGCGGATCATCCCTTGACCAAGCTGCCCAACGTCACGCTGTCGGCGCATTCGGCCTTCCGCACGCCGGAGGCCAGCGAGAATCTGATCGGGGCGGCGCTGGAGCACTGCCGGCGGATCGCGAAGGGGAAGTAGGCGCCTTCTTCGTCTCCCCTTGTGGGAATATGGACCCTGTGTAACCGATTGAGATAGCGGGCAAAACGGAAATCGGTGTCCGTATAGTGTCCCTTGTACGAGGTTCCTTGCCGCAGCGGTCCCGGTAGCCGATGGCACGTGGCCGCCTCGCTCGGCCCTGCCTGTGGTCCCCGGCGCACTGGCGGGCTTAGTGCGGCCTTTCCCTTGACGGCTGACGCCCCCTCTTGCCATGCGCAGGCGGTGCCTGATCGCCTGACGATGGCTTGCAATCGCAACGGTTTGGCACGCGCTGACAATCACGATGCGATTGGGATATTCTAAGTTAGTAGCCAGCGCGCCTTGCGCGGCTCTCGCGAAGCAAAAGCCCGGTCATGAATGATCCTGATCAACTTGCGTTTTTCGAAGACGTAGCTTCACCGACTGCAATTGAGGTTCCTGTATTGAAAGTGTTTGATGGTGATGGGTTCCTCACCAAGATCGCCCTTTGTCAACTGACGGATAATCCAAAAGACCACACGGAATTCGAAGCCACAATTCGATTTGGCTTTGTCGATGCTCCAGAGCTTGAGCAAAGAGGTGGTCGTGAAGCGAGAGAGTTTCTCACTGCTTTGATCGGAGGGAGAAAAATTTGGATTGATATCCTGACCAAGATGGATACAGGCAAATCGCTGGATCGGCATGGGCGGATTGTCGCTGTTCCATATTTGGGTGATCGATATCCGGCTTCTATGGTCAGCAATCGTTCGTTATATCTGACAGGAAATATTGAGATTGAGATGCTGCTGAATGGTTGGGCTTGGGTTCTCGAACGATACGGGCCTGATGAGATATATTTTGAAGCTTTGGAAGTTGCTCAGAGGAACAAGCGGGGAATTTGGGCGTATGAGGATAATGTTCACCCTTGGACCTTTAAGCGTCAGAAATATATTGATCGCCGTCTATCCGCAAAAGAACCGAAAACTGTTGAAAAATGTCCAGCGGAAGGCTGTGTTGGAAGTTTGGTAAAGCGCAACGGGAAGTTCGGAGTGTTCTATGGATGCTCAAACTATCCGAATTGTACGTACTCACGTTCAATATAGAAATGTTTGGGCCGCGATGACGCTGGCGCGGTCTTGTTGATGACGCTGGTAAAGCCTTCAAACAGCAACCGCAGCCCGATGGTCGCAGCGAAGTGATCGCCCTCGCGGCTCTTGCGCGCGCGGCACATCAACGTGATCGCTTTGCCGATTGCCATTCTCGATTTTCCCATCTTCTCCGCGTCATACCACTTCATCGCCTGCGCGACGGCGGTGGCGACAAAAGGGTACGATGGCCGGGTCGCCCTGCGTGTCGATGTCTTCGTGTGAGATGATTTCAAGGCGCTTGCAGACCGTGCTGTGGAACGCCTTCGATGTGTGCATCAGCTCGATGGCGAACTCCATCGCTTCGCGCTCAAGTCCGTGGACCAATTCCACGCCGGATGAGAGGTTTGCATCCGCGGAGACAGACCTCTCACCCGTCGGCGATGCTGCGCATCGCGTCCACCCAAGAGCGAGCTTCGCTCGTCTCGGCTCCCCATAAAGGGAGAGGGAAACGTGATCAGTCCACCATCTCAGCAACCGCCTTGCCGCACGCGGTCGTGTCCGCGTTGCCGCCGAGATCCCTGGTGCGTAGCGTGCGTTCGCCGAGCGTGCGCTCGATGGCGCCGACGATCGAGGCCGCCGCTTCCTTCTCGCCGAGATGCTCCAGCATCATCGCGCCCGACCAGATCATGCCGATCGGGTTGGCGATGCCCTGCCCTGCGATATCGGGCGCCGAGCCGTGCACCGGCTCGAACACCGACGGGAAATTGCCTTCCGGATTGATGTTGCCTGACGGCGCGATGCCGATGGTGCCGGTGCAGGCCGGACCGAGATCGGAGAGAATATCGCCGAACAGATTGGAGCCGACCACGACGTCGAACCAGTCCGGATGCAGCACGAAATTCGCGGTAAGGATGTCGATGTGGTACTTGTCCCACTTCACCTTGGGATAGTTCTTCGCCATCGCCTCCACGCGCTCGTCCCAATAGGGCATCGTGATCGAGATGCCGTTGGATTTGGTCGCCGAGGTCAGATGCTGCTTCGGGCGTGACGCTGCAAGATCGAATGCGAATTTGAGAATGCGATCGACGCCGACGCGCGTCATCACCGTCTGCTGGGTGACGAATTCACGGTCGGTATCCGGGAACATGCGTCCGCCGACGGAAGAATATTCGCCTTCGGTGTTTTCACGCACCACCCAGAAATCGATATCGCCGGGCTTGCGGTTCGCGAGCGGCGACGGCACGCCGGGCATCAGGCGCACCGGGCGCAAATTGACGTACTGGTCGAACTCCCTGCGGAACTTGATCAGCGAGCCCCACAAGGAAATGTGATCGGGGATTTTGGCCGGCCAGCCCACCGCGCCGAAGTAGATCGCGTCGTGCTTGCCGATCTTGGCCTTCCAGTCCTCCGGCATCATCTCGCCGTGCTTTTCGTAATAGTCCCAGGAGGCGAAGTCGAAATGGTCGAAATGCACGGCCACGCCGTGCTTCTTCGCGGCCGCCTCAAGAACGCGCAGGCCCTCCGGCACCACTTCCTTGCCGATGCCGTCGCCGGGAATGACCGCGATCCGATAGGTTTTTTTGCTCATCCTTGAAATCCTTGGGTGGCTTGCTCTTTGGGTCGTGTGCCATGCCCCAGACACGGCCGGTTGATGGCCTTGCAATGGACCAAACGGCGCGCGGGTGCAACGCTGCAGTGCAATGTTGACCGCCGACGTGCCGACCGCCTACCAATTTCGCTGGCCTTCCCGAGATACCATCCCAGCAAGCGAGTATTCCCATGGATCTGCATTTGCGCGGCAAGCGCGTCCTGATCACCGGCGCCTCCAAGGGCATTGGCGCCGCCGCGGCCGAGGCTTTCGCCGAGGAAGGCTGCGACATCAGGCTGGCCGCCCGCAACGGCGAGCAATTGAAGACGCTCGCCGACCGGCTGCGCTCGGCCCACCAGATCGACGCCTCGGTGCATGTCGTCGACCTGCGCAACCCGGCCGACATCGAGAAACTGGTGAAGGATACGTCTGATATCGACATCCTCGTCAACAATGCCGGCGATATTCCGGGCGGCTCGATCGACAAGATCGACGAGGCGACCTGGCGTCACGCCTGGGAACTGAAAGTGTTCGGCTACATCAACCTCACCCGCGCGGTTTATGCGCAGATGAAGGCGCGCGGCCACGGCGTCATCGTCAACGACATCGGTGCGGCCGGTGAAAAATTCGACGCGAATTATATCTGCGGCAGCGCGGGCAATGCGGCCTTGATGGCGTTCACGCGTGCATTAGGCGGCAAGAGCCTCGCCGACAACATCCGCGTGGTCGGCATCAACCCCGGCCCCGTCGGCACCGACCGCCACGTCACGCTGCTGAAGACCCGCGCCAAAAACCAGTTCGGCGACGAGAACCGCTACAAGGAATTCCAGAAAGGCCTGCCGCTCGGCCGCCCCGCCCATGCCCGCGAGATCGGCGACTTGATGGCGTTTCTGGCGTCGGATCGATCAGGGTATACATCGGGCGTGATCTATACGGTGGACGGCGGGATCAGTGCGGGGTGGGGGTAGAGGCGATCAACACGTCAACGCCACCCGATACTCCGCCGTCATCCCCGGGATGAACGCAATTGCGTTCACCCGTAGGTGCGCGCTCTTGCGCGCCTCGAAGGATGGGCAGCGGGCACCTGTTCCTGTCATCCTTCGAGGCTCGCCGAAGAGGCTCGCACCTCACGATGACGTCAGCCCGCCGTCCTTTCAAACAACTGCCTTATCAGCGTCGTGATCCTCCCCGTCGGCGACAGCATCTCGTGCATGATCGTAAAATGGTCAGCGCCGGGAATTTCCTCATAGGTCACCGGCAATCCATGCCTGGCGCGGTGGCCGGCGAAGTCGGCGGTCTGTTTGCGTAGCAGCGGCAGTTCGGCGCTGCCGGCTACCAGCGACAGCGGCTTGAGCGGACCGCCGGCCATCATCATCGGCGAGTTGCGGCGCGACGTCGCCTCGTCGGCCTTCAGTTTCTCGTTGAGATAGCTGTGCCTGATCGGCTCGAGGTCAAAGATGCCTGATATAGCCATCCCGCCCCTCACCCTCGGATGCGACAGCGCCATCGAGGTGAGATGGCCGCCGGCGGACCAGCCTGATACCACGATGTCGTCAGAGGCCGCACCGAGCTCGGGCAATTGCCCGGTGAGATAATCGATGCCGGAATGGATTTCGGCGACGATCTCGTCGAGCGTCGCATCGGGCGCCAGCGTGTAGCCGATCAGCGCCACATTGATGCCATGCGCCATCGGGCCTTCGGCGAACACCGTAAAGGCCTCCTTGGCGCGGGTCTGCCAATAGCCGCCGTGGATGAACAGCAGCGTCGGCGCCTTGTCGGCGGCTTTCAGGAAATCGATCCGGTTGCGCTCGCGCGGGCCATAGCGGAGGTCGAGCTGGTCGGGGAAGCGCTTGCGCATGTCGGCGGAGCGCTGCTCCCAGCCCGCGACCAGCTCGACGCTGCCGGGCACGGCGACGCCATTATTGAAGCCGAGATCGCGGTCTTGCTGGCTCATGGCGCGCCAGTCCAGCGCAGAAAACAATACCGGCATTCCAAATCTCCAGTGCAGCCACGACGTGGGCGGGTTTCCACTTTGCCAAAAAATGTTCTACAGCACCATTCACGACCAAGAAACCGCGGAGGGCAAAGTGGCTGATCAGGGGCTGGTGAGAGAGACGGCGTGTGCCATCGTTGGCAAGCTGAGAGCGGGTGAAGTCACGCCACTCGATCTGCTCGACGTGCTGGAAAAGCGGATCGCTGAAGTCGACGGGCCCGTCAACGCACTGCCGACGCTGTGCTTCGACCGCGCCCGCGACCGTGCCCGGGCGCTGATGAAAAAGCCGGTCGGCGAGCGCGGCCTGCTCGCAGGCCTGCCGATCCCGATCAAGGACCTCACAGCGGTCGAGGGTGTGCTGACCACGCAGGGCTCGCCGATCTACAAGGATAACATCCCGGCGAAATCGGACATTCTGGTCGAGCATCTCGAAAACAACGGCGGCGTGATCTACGCCAAGTCAAACACGCCGGAATTCGGCGCCGGCGCCAACACGTTCAACGAAGTGTTCGGCGCGACGCGCAATCCCTGGGATACTTCCCGCTCCGCCGCCGGCTCCTCGGGCGGTGCGGCGGTGGCGCTCGCCACCGGAACAGCCTGGCTCGCCCACGGCTCCGACATGGGCGGCAGCTTACGCAACCCCGCCAGCTTCTGCGGCATCGTCGGGCTGCGGCCGAGCATCGGCCGCGTCGCGCACACGCTCGCGGCCGCCGTCGATCGCAATCTCGGGGTCAACGGCCCGATGGCGCGCAACGTCGAGGACGTAGCCCTGCTGCTCGATGCGATGAGCGGCGAACATCCCGGCGATCCCCTGTCGCTGCCGGTGCTGCCGAATTCGTTCCTGTCCGCGGTGCGCGCGGGCAGCAAGCCGAAGCGCATCGCCTATTCGCCTGATCTCGGCATCACGCCGGTCGATCCCGAAGTTGCCGCGGTCACCCGCAAGGCAGCGCAGCGTTTCGCGGAAGCCGGGGTCATCGTCGAGGAAGCGCATCCGGACCTCCGCGAGGCCCATGAATGTTTCCACGTGCTGCGCGCGTTCGACTTTGCGCTGAGCAAGGCGCAGCTGCTGCGCACCAAGCGCGACCAGCTCAAGCCCGAAGTGATCTGGAACATCGAGGAGGGTCTCAAGCTGACCGTCGAGCAGCTCGAGCGCGCCGAAGCGCAGCGCGTCGCGATGACCGCGCGCACGCTGGAATTTTTCGACAAGTACGATCTGCTGCTGGCGCCTGCCACCATCGTGGCGCCGTTCCCGGTCGAGAACCGTTACGTCGCCGAATGCGCCGGCAAAAAGTTCGACAATTATGTCGAATGGCTCGGCATCGTCTACGCGATCACGCTGGTGTGCTGTCCCGCGCTGTCGCTGCCGTGCGGCTTTACTGCCTCGGGCCTGCCGGTCGGACTGCAGATGGTGGCCAAGCCTCGTGGCGAGGCGCAACTCCTGGCCGGCGCCAAGGTGCTGGAAGACATTCTGGGCATGCGCGGCACCACGCCGATCGAGCCGCGCGCGCCGAGGTAATGTATTTCTCCCTCAAATCGTCGATGCATCGTCACGAATGAGGTTCCGATATGACCGAAGACCCCGAGCCGCCGCCGGAGAGCAAGCTGACGCGCAGCAAGGAGCGCTGGGCGCGCGAAGGAAAGTTCCTCACCGGAAAGATCACCCGTCCCGAGGACCAGCGCCTGCCGCCGGGCCAGCATCTGACGCGCGACTGGCCGGTGCTCGACCTCGGCCTGACGCCGAGCATTTCGCGCGAGCGCTGGCGGCTCGACGTTTACGGCGCGGTCGAAAACCCGATCTTCTGGAATTTTGCCGAGTTCAGCGCGCAACCGCAGACGCAATTCCTGTCCGACATTCATTGCGTCACCACCTGGTCGCGCTACGACAATCAATGGGAAGGGCTTTCGACCCGCGACCTGCTGATGGCGTGCCGGCCGCGCGACGAGGCGCGTTTCGTGGTGCTGCATTCGCATGACGGCTACACCACCAACCTTGCACTGGAAGATTTCGCCGCCGAGGATGCCCTGCTCGCCCACAGCTGGTCCGGCCAGCCGCTGGAGCAGGACCATGGCGGCCCGGTGCGGCTGGTGGTGCCGCATCTCTATTTCTGGAAGAGCGCCAAATGGCTGCAGAGCATCGAATTCCTCGATAAGGATGCGCCGGGCTATTGGGAAGTCCGCGGCTATCACAACCGCGGCGACCCGTGGGCGGAGCAGCGTTATTCCAGCGATTGACGCCTTAGAGCCAAGGGAGAACGCCCGTGCCGACCGAACGCTTTCAATTCACCGGTGAAGGCCGCCATCAGCTTGCCGCGGCGCTGGACAAGCCCGACGGCGCCATCAGCGCCTACGCGTTGTTCGCGCATTGTTTTACCTGCGGCAAGGATGTGCTGGCGGCCAAACGCATCGCGACTGCGCTCACCGCTCGCGGCATCGCCGTGCTGCGGTTCGACTTCACAGGCTTGGGCTCCAGCGAAGGCGATTTCGCCAACTCGACCTTTACCTCGAACGTCGCCGATCTCGTCCACGCCGCCGATCATCTGCGCGACACCCGGCAGGCTCCGGCGATCCTGATCGGCCACAGCCTCGGCGGTGCCGCAATCCTCGCCGCCGCCGGACAAATCCCCGATGCCAGGGCGGTCGTCACCATTGCCGCGCCCTCCGATCCCGCACACGTCACCCATTTCTTCAAGGATCGCGTCGAGGACATTCGCACCCAGGGCAAGATCGAGGTTCAGCTCGCCGGACACCCCTTTCACATCAAACGTGAATTCCTCGACGATATCGCCGAACATGGCCTGATGGCGCATGTCGCCAAATTGCACAAGGCGCTGTTGATCATGCATTCGCCGACCGATGACACGGTCGGGATCGATAACGCGACCAATATTTTTGTCGCTGCAAAACATCCGAAAAGTTTCGTGTCGCTGTCCGGCGCCGATCATCTGCTCAGCAACAAGCGCGATTCCGCGTATGTCGCCGACGTCATTGCCGCCTGGGCCGAACGCTATGTCGAACCGCTTCCAGCTCAACCGGCCGCCGAACGCGGCGAGGTACCGCGCAATGTCGTGGTGCGCGAGACCCGCGCCGGCAAATTCCAGCAGACCGTCACGTCGGGGTCGCACCAGATGCTGGCCGACGAACCCGTCGCCGCCGGCGGCGAGGACTCCGGGCCCGGGCCGTATGATTTCGTGCTCGCGGGCCTTGGCGCCTGCACCTCAATGACGATGCGGATGTATGCCGACCGCAAATCGCTGCCGCTCGATCGCGTCACGGTGACGCTGCAGCACAAGAAGATCCATGCGGAAGACTGTGCCGAATGCGAAACCCGCGTCGGCATGCTCGACCAGATCGACCGGGTGATCTCGATCGAGGGCGCGCTCGACGCCGATCAGCGCAAGCGATTGATGGAAATTGCCGACAAGTGCCCGGTGCACCGGACGCTGACATCGGAAATCCAGATCGTGACCAAGGCTGCGGAGTAAAGCGAAGTCGTCGTCCCGGCCTTGAGCTCAGATGCGCAATTGCGCATCGGGGGACCCATACGCCGTGGCTTTAGTTGATTAAGAAGGTATTTAACGCCGGTGCTCTCACCGAAAGGACACGGCGTATGGGTCCCGGGTCAATCCCGGGACGACATCGATTTTCAAGCCGTTGCCAGCGGACGTACACGGAGCGCGCCGCGCAAGCCTAGCGCGGTGCCGACCAGGATGCCGGCGACCGCGATGAACGAGGCCAGCGCCAGCGTCGAAAACCCTGTCAGTCCCTGCCCGATCGAGCAGCCGAACGCCATCACGCCGCCGGCGCCCATCAGCGCGGCGCCGCCGCCCGAGCGCAGCATGTGGCGCGGCGATTGATAACCTTCCAGGTGGAAACGTCCGGTCGCCAGTGCCGTGATCAGGCTGCCGGCGAGCACGCCGCCGACCGTGGCAATGCCGAAGTTCAGCGTCGATCCCGTCGACAGCATGACATATTGCAAGGCATCCGCGATCGGCGCGATGAAGGTCAGCGACACCACCGGCGTCGGATTGAAATCATCGGCGCCGAGATAGCCGCTCGCGAACCAGCCGCTCGCCACCAGAATGCCGATCACAAAACCGGCAGCCACCTGGCCCGGCGATTTCCGGAATGGCGCGTGCCCGAACGCGAAGATGATCAGCGCCGCGCTGACGGCGGACGCCGCCAGCATGCGCGCCGTGATTTCGCTGAGGCCGAGCGCCGACAACAGCGCCGGCACCGAATTCACTGTCGTCGTGGTCTGCGAGGCCTGCACCATCGCGATACGCGCCGGCGCGATCAGGCCCTTCAGCGTCATCATTGCAAAAATGCCGAGCACCATCACCACCACGAAGGAGCGGAGGTTGCCGCGCCCGAGCAGCACCAGCGCGCGCGAACCACAACCGTTCGACATCACCATGCCGTAGCCGAACAGCAGGCCGCCGACAAACATCAGCGGCGCCGAGAATGACGGTTGCAGATAGATCGACTTGCCGAGATCGACGAGGCCCGCGGCCGCCAGCAACTGCGTTGCTGCAACACTCACGCCGATGGCGAGCGCATAGGTACGGACCAGGCGGCCATCGCCTTCCGCCCACCAGCCGCGCAGGCTGGAGAGCATGCAAAAGCCGCTCAACAGAGCGACCGCGCCATAGACGAGGCCGATCAGCAATCCGCTCAGCACGACAATATTGGCAGGGCCTTCCACGGCATTTTCCCTTGGAGCGTTCGGCGATATCAGCCGCAACAGCATAAATATGCTACAGATTTCACCCTGCTATAGCGGCGCATGCATGGGCGCGTCCACGGCGGGGGACAACAAAGAATGAAGCTTCCGCGCGGTGCGACAATGAGAGAATAAAACAATCGATTCCAACTGGAATGCGATTGGTTTCGTTCCCGCGATAAAGAGGAAAAATATCTGGCCGAAAGGATTTACACCGGCCGCAGGATCACGCGGTCGCGCGACGAACCCGCCACCGCGATGAAGGCGGCCCTGGCCTGTTCCAGGGAAAAGATCGCCGCCGGCTTGATCGGGAACGGTTTTAAATGCCCGCTGGCGAAGCCGGGTCCGATTTCCCTGAGCACCGCGCCGGTTGCGACCGACGACAGGCCGAGCGTATCGATGCCGACATAGGTGTGCTGGCCGCGATAGAACTCCAGAATGTTGAACTGCACGATGCGGTCGACGGCTGCGATCAGGATCTGCCGCCCGCGCAGCGCCAGCGATTGATGCGCCGCCTGGAAATAGGGATCGCCGACGGTGTTGAACACGATGTCGGCGCCCTTGCCGTCGGTGAGTTCGCGCACACGCGCCGCGACGTCAGTCACGGAAGCGTTGATGATTTCGACCTTCGAATTGGCGTGGCCTTCATAAAGTTCATCCTTGCGCACCACGCCGATCACGCGCGCGCCGTGCCAGCTTGCGATCTGCACCGCGGCCTGCCCGACCTTGCCGTTGACGCCCATGACCAGCACGGTCTCGCCGGCTTTGGGAATGCCGGCGCGACGCAGCCCTTCCATCGCGGTCACAAAGGGAACGCCGATACCGGCGGCCTCCTCCCACGAAATGCTTTTGGGCTTCTCCACCACGGCATCGGCTTCGACCACGAGATGCGTGGCATGGGTGCCGTCACGGCGAATGCCGAGATCGCCGGACGAGCCGAACACGTCCCGCCCGATCGATCCCGCGGGTCCGTCGATCACGACGCCGGCATAGTCGCGACCCGGCGTCCGCGGAAACACCGCATAGGGCATCAGGCCAGTGGCGGCCTTCACGTCGGACGGATTGACGGCGGCAGCCTTGACTTCGATCAGCAGATCATTGGCGCCGCGCGACAGCGTGTGGGTCTCGACGACGGGCGCGAGCGAGGCAGCGTCGGCGACTTTCGCTGGCAGGCGGACGCAGCGGGCTTGAACAACTGGCTTCTCGGCAAGCATGTATCGAATTCCTGATCTCGCGCGACCTCGCGCGGATCAGCAGTTACCCCTTCGGGCGCTTGTCGTAAACACGTTTCGCCTTTCCCAGCGATCGCTCCAGGGTCTCGGGGGCGACGGCTTTGATGCGGGCGGTGATGCCGATGGTGTTCTTGATGAAGGTTGCGACTTTCTCCGTATGCGTGGGCAGACCGCTGCCGTCCCAATGTTCGGGACGGGCTTCCGCCAGCACAGTCATTTCGTCCATGCGGCCCTCGCGCGTCAGTTCGATGATGAAATGTCCGCCGCACCAGTCGGTCGCGAGCAGAGCCTCTTCGATCTGGGTCGGAAACACGTTGACCCCGCGCAGGATGATCATGTCGTCGGAGCGACCCGTGACCTTTTCCATCCGCCGCATGCTAGGGCGCGCCGTGCCCGGCAGCAGCCGCGTCAGGTCGCGGGTGCGGTAGCGGATGATCGGAAAGGCTTCCTTGGTCAGCGAGGTGAACACCAGCTCGCCCTTTTCGCCATCCGGCAGCACCGCACCGGTCTCGGGGTCGATCACTTCGGGGTAGAAATGGTCTTCCCAGATATGCAGGCCGTCCTTGGTCTCCACACATTCCTGCGCGACGCCGGGGCCGATCACTTCCGACAGGCCGTAAATGTCGGTCGCGTCCATGTCGAAGGCCTGCTCTATCTCCACGCGCATCGCGTTGGTCCAGGGCTCGGCGCCGAAGATGCCGAACTTGAGCGAGGATGCGCGAGGGTCGAGCTTCTGCTTCTTGAACTCGTCCAGGATCGCCAGCATGTAGCTCGGCGTCACCGTGATGATGTCGGGTTTGAAATCGTTGATCAGTTGCACCTGCCGTTCGGTCATGCCGCCGGACACCGGCACCACGGTGCAGCCGAGTTTCTCGGCGCCGTAATGCGCGCCAAGGCCGCCGGTGAACAGGCCGTAGCCATAGGCGTTGTGCATGATCATGCCGGTGCGGCCGCCGGCGGCGCGGATCGAACGCGCCATCACGTCCGACCACACGTCGATATCGGCCTGCGTGTAGCCGACCACGATCGGCTTGCCGGTCGTGCCCGATGAGGCATGGACGCGGACCATTTTCTCGCGCGGCACCGCGAACATGTTGAACGGGTAATTGTCGCGCAGATCGGTTTTCACCGTGAACGGAAACTTCGCAAGGTCGGCGAGCTGTTTGAAATCGCCGGGATGCACGCCGGCCTTGTCGAAGGCCCTCTTGTAATGCGCGACATTGTCATAGGCATGCGCCAGCGACCAGGCGAGGCGTTTTGTCTGCAGCGCCATGATCTCGTCGCGGGAGGCGCGCTCCGCAGCGTCCAACTCGGCGCGGTAGCCGCCTGCACTGGAATGAAGCTTGGTCGAAGCCATCGCGTGTTTCCTCAAAGATCGTTTTGTTTATTTTATCGTGGTACCGGGCAGCCACGCACCACCGATGGTGCGGGAATGACCGCGGAATTCCGCGATCACAACGTCACCAGCGGTGACCTGCACATCGTAGATGCCCGATCTGCCGCTGCGCGAGATCTCGCGCGCGCTCGCCACCAGCACATCGCCGAGCTTGCCGGGCCGGATGAAGGTGACATGGCACTGCGCCGCGACCGCGCGCTCGTTATGGGTGTTGCAGGCAAAGGCAAAACTGGAATCCGCCAGCGTAAAGATGAAACCGCCATGGGCGATGCGCTGGCCGTTGACCATGTCAGGCCTGACCGTCATCGACAGCGTCGCCCGGCCGGGCCCGATCTCGGCGATCTGCATGCCGAGGCCCTTGCTGGCGTCGTCCTCCTTCCACATCGCGTCCGCACAGGCGCGCGCGAGGTCGTCAGGCGATAGCGTGGCATTGACGTTCACTGCGGTCTCCCTGTCGTCGGGCCTGTTGCAACCGGCCTCTTTCATTCGGGTAGTCTAGCCGTCGCACCGTCAAACGCGACGGCGTTGTTCACACATGGTCGTAATCCACCACGACCCTGTCCGACACCGGCCGCGCCTGGCAGGTGAGGATGAACCCCGCCTTCAGCTCCCACGGCTCCAGCGAATAGTTCACTTCCATCTGTGCATCGCCCTCGACCAGCTTGGCGCGGCAAGTCGAGCACATGCCGCCCTTGCAGGCGAACGGCAGGTCCATGCCGGCGCGCAATGCGGCGTCGAGAATGGATTCGTCCTCGGCCACCGGCACCTCGCGGCGCTTGCCGTCGATCACGAGCGAGGCCAGCGCCTTCGGCGGCGCAGTTGTTTCGACGATCTTTTTGGCGCGCGGCTTGCCGCCAAACTCGGAGACAAAGCGCTCGACGTGAATGCGATCCTCGGCAATGCCGATCTCGCGGCAGGTGTTTTCGATGTCCTCGCTCATGCCCAGCGGGCCGCAAACGAAGACGTGATCGACACTCGACGCCGGCACCAGCGAGCGCAGCAGCACGCGAACCTTTTCGCCGTCGAGCCGGCCGTGCAGGATCGGGATGTCCTGCTCCTCGCCGGAGATCACGTGAAAGACGGAGAACCGCTGCATGAAGCGGTCTTTCAGTTCCTCCAGTGCCTCGCGGAACAGCATGCTCGAGGTCGAGCGGTTGCCGTAGAACAGGAAGAAGCGGCTGTTCGGCTCGCGCGCCAGCACGCCCTTGACGATCGAAAGGATCGGCGTGATGCCACTTCCTGCGGCAAAGCCGACATAGACTCGCGCTTGATCGGGCGCATGCGCGACGCCGAAGCGGCCGGTCGGCGTCATCACGTCAAGCTCGTCGCCGGCTTTCAATTCATCCGCAGCCCAATTCGAAAACGCACCGCCATCGACCTTCTTCACCGCGATGCGCAATTCACCGTCGTCGGGGCCGGAACAGATCGAATAGGAACGGCGGACTTCCTCGCCGTCCATGGTTGTGCGCAGGGTCAGATATTGACCGGGCGAGAAGGTGTAGTCGTTGGTCAGCTCCGCGGGGATCGCAAAGGTCAGCGATATCGCATCCGGCGCTTCGCGGCGCAGGTCGTTGACGGCAAGACGATGGAAACGGGGTGTGAGGGACATGATCAATGACACTTGAAATAGTCGAACGGCTCGCGGCAGCTCTTGCAGCGCCACAGCGCTTTGCAGGAGGTCGAACCGAACTCGGACAACAACTCCGTATTTCCCGAGCCGCATTGCGGACACGACACCTGTTGCTCACCGAACAGCGCGCGGCGCGAACTTGACGCCTGTGGCGGCGCGATGCCGTATTCCCGGAGCTTGCGCCGGCCCTCCTCGCTCATCCAGTCGGTGGTCCAGGCCGGTGACAGCACGGTGCGGATTTTGGGCCGCGCGATGCCGGCGCGCTCCAGCGCCAGTTCGATTTCGAGCGCGATCATGTTCATGGCGGGGCAGCCGGAATAGGTCGGCGTGATCGCGATCTCGACATGGCCGTCGCTGACCGCAACCTCTCGCAGCACGCCGAGATCGGCGATGGTCAGCACCGGAATCTCGGGATCGACCACTTGCGCGGCGGCATCCCAGGCGCGCCGGCGCAAATCGGCATCGCGGAGCATGACGGTCACCATCTCGCCCCCGGGAAGGTTCGCGGCAGCGACTGCAATTCGCTGAGCAGATGGCCGAGATGTTCGCTGTGCCGGCCGTCGCGGCCGCCACGCTGCATCCAGTTGTTCTGCGGCAACGCCAATGTCGCCTCATTGACGACGCCGGACACGGTCTTGAGCCATGGCGCGTGCAATTTGGCGGGATCGATCGCGATGCCGGCGTCGATCAGACCGCGCTCGCTGTCGTCGAGATGGAACATCTCGCCGGTATAGGCCCAGAGATCGTCGATCGCGCTCTGCGCGCGGCGGTGGCTTTCCTCCGTGCCGTCGCCGAGCCGCACCATCCATTCCGACGAATGCCTGATGTGATAGGCGCTTTCCTTTTCCGACTTCGCCGCGATCGCCGCCAGCGTCGGATCGCTGGATTGCATCATCGCGCGCCAATAGAGATCGGCGAAGGCCGCATAGAAGAACTGCCGCGCCATGGTGCGCGCGAAATCGCCGTTCGGCTGTTCCAGCAGCAGCAGATTGCGGTACTGCCTGACATCGCGCAGATAGGCGAATTTGTCCTCGTCGTTATCCCGGCCCTCGACCTTGGCGGCGTAAGCATAAAGCTCGCGGGCCTGGCCGAGCAGGTCGAGGCCCATATTGGCGAGCGCCATGTCCTCTTCCATGGCAGGGGCGTGGCCGCACCATTCCGACAGCCGATGGCCCAAAATCAGCGCATCGTCGGCGCGGCGCAGGGTGTAGAGCACCAGCGGGGTTTCGGAGACTGAGATGGATGCGACTGCCATTTTGCCTATCCTGCTTGCGCGATACTCTCGTCGTCATTGCGAGCGCAGCGAAGCAATCCATTCTATCCCTTTGCGGCGCGGTGGATTGCTTCGCTGCGCTCGCAATGACGGATGACAATCACATATGCCCGACTTCGTCAGGCACGTCGTAAAACGTCGGGTGCCGATAGATCTTGGATTCTGCGGGCTCGAACATCATGCCCTTCTCGGAGGGATCGGACGCCGTGATCGCGTTCGACGGCACCACCCAGATCGAGAGGCCTTCGCCGCGGCGGGTGTAGATGTCGCGGGCGGCCTGCAACGCCAGCGTGGTGTCGGCGGCGTGCAGCGAGCCGACATGCTTGTGCGCGAGCCCGTTGCGGCTGCGGATGAAGACTTCCCAGAGCGGCGTATTCGGCGTGGCCATGGCGCTCTCCCTATTCCGCGGCTTGCGCGTGCGTGCGCTGCTTGCGCTTTTCGGCATAGGCCAGCGCCGCCTCGCGCACCCAGGCGCCGTCGTCATGCGCCTTGCGCCGCGCCGCCAGCCGGTCGCGGTTGCAGGGGCCGTTGCCGGCGAGCACCTGATTGAACTCTTCCCAATCGATCGCGCTGTATTCCCAGTTGCCGTTGGCATTCTGCTTCATGCCGGGATCGGGAATCGTTAAACCCAGAAACTGCGCCTGCGGCACCGTGGCGTCGACGAATTTCTGCCGCAGCTCGTCGTTGGAGAAACGCTTGATCTTCCACTTGGTGGAAGTGTCGCTGTGCTGGCTTGCCTTGTCGGGCGGGCCGAACATCATCAGCACCGGCCACCACCAGCGATCGAGCGCGCTCTGCGCCATCGCCTTCTGCTCTTCGCTGCCCTTCGACAGCGTCACCATGATCTCAAAGCCCTGGCGCTGGTGGAAGGATTCTTCCTTGCAGACGCGGATCATCGCGCGCGCATAGGGACCATAGGAACAGCGGCACAGCGGAATCTGGTTCATGATCGCCGCACCATCGACCAGCCAGCCGATTGCGCCGATGTCGGCCCAGGTCAGCGTCGGATAATTGAAGATCGAGGAATACTTTGCTTTCCCCGCCAGCATCAAATCGACCAGCTCTTCACGGGAAGTGCCGAGCGTCTCGGCGGCGGCATAAAGATAAAGCCCGTGGCCGCATTCGTCCTGGACCTTGGCGAGAAGCGCAGCCTTGCGGCGCAGCGACGGTGCGCGGGTGATCCAGTTGCCTTCGGGAAGCATGCCGACGATTTCGGAATGCGCGTGTTGGGAAATCTGCCGCGTCAGCGTCTTGCGATAGGCCGCCGGCATCCAGTCGTTCGGCTCGATGCGCTCGTCGGCATCGATGCGCGCCTGGAAGTTTGCGGAACGTGCGGCGTCCTCGATGTGGCTGATATCGCCATCGGACGTATTGAGCGCCTGCGTGTACATGGCCGACCTCCCCGTATGTTCTTTCCTCCAACATATAACATAAAAAACAAAATGCAAGTTATTTTTGTAACATGTTTACGTCCCGTCGAACCGGCGCGCCAGCGCCCCGCCCGGCTTCGGCAACGGCCCGTTTTCGTTGGTCGCATGGTCGTCAAGCCATTGTTCCGACGCCGAAAGCAGCCCGCGATAGATCTCGCCGCAGAGCCGTCTTGCCGCCCTGCCCGGCCAGTCCCTGGGCAACAGCGGCGCCGGCAACAGGGGATCGCGCAGCACGACGCGGCGGTAATGGTGGATCAAGAGGATCCGCGCGGTGAAGGCATCGGTGTCGGAGAGGACTTCGCCGCGGCCGAGCGAAGCGCGCAGCGGCTCGAACGTCTTCATGAATTTCAGATAGGCGTCGGCGGTGCGCTCAAGCGGCCAGCTTTCGCTGAGCAGACGCCGGCCGCTCTCATCCTCGGCGGAGACTTCCAGACGTATGGCACCCGCGGCCTCTTCCGGAACCGGCACGCCTGACGGCGCAACCCACACGCCCGGCAGCGGACTGCCGAAGCCGGCGTTTTTCAGCGCATCGCGCGATGCATCGCGGTCCCCGCCATTGCCGATCAGCAGCAGCTCAAACCGCCCGGTCCAGTCGGACGGCGGCGGATCGTAGATGTGCCTGGTGGCGGTATCGAAGGTCTGCCGCCCCTTCTTGTCGAGCCGGTAAAAACTGTTGCGACCGACCTTGTTGCGCTCAAGCCAGCCGTCGCTCGCCAGCCGCGACATCGCGGTGCGGACGACGCCGCTGTCGATGTCGATCGCGGCAAAGAACTCCAGCAGCGTGCCGAGCCACACCGAACCGCCGCGCGGCACGATGGCGTCGCCGAACACGGTGATGACGATCGAGCCGGTGCGCGACGGTTCGCGCTTGAGCTGTTCGACAATGCGGGCAAGCGGCTGCGGCATGCGTCAAGGCATAGCGCGTTTTGCAGATTCACGAAAACGCCGGTGCAGAGGGTCACCCGGATTGCTTCGCAATCCGACCTCTCCCCGCAAGCGCGGGGAGAGGTAAGGAAGCAACTACCTATCCGGGTTCGGATAAACCATGCTGCGCCAGCCGCTGCGGTCGAACGGCGCCCATTTGCCTTCCGGCTGTGCCAGGCGATCGGCGACCGCATAGACCACGGCGGGGTGGTGACCCATGCCGCAATGGCTGCTCTCGACCTCGATGCTCTCCGACGTCGCGGTGGTCTGCTCCATGCAGCCCTGCCAGGCGCAGATGCCGTCGGTGCGGCTGAAGATCGCGGTGGTCGGCACCGGCGGCGTGCCCGCCAGCGACCCGCCGAAACGCGTGTCCTCTTCGTCGGCGCGGCGGCCGCTGGCCATCTCATAGACGCGCCATGCGTTGGTCGCCTTCGGGCCGGCCGCGAACGGGCTGCCGAGCGTGATCACCGAGCGCACGCGCTCCGGCATCATCTTGGCGAGCTGACGCGCGTAAAGACCGCCAAGGCTCCAGCCGACGAGGCTGACCTTGCGGCCGTGGGTGTCGTTCAATTCGTGGACGAGATCGACCATCGCGTGCTGCACGCCCTGGCGCAGACCGAGATTGCGGCCCTGGCGCCAGCCGCTGACGGCGTAGCCGCGGCTCCTGAGGAAGCTGCGCAGCGGACGCGTCGAGGTGTCGGAGGCAACGAGGCCGGGCAATACCAGCACCGGATGCCCGTCGCCTCTCGGCGCCAGACTCAGGAGCGGCAAGGCACCAAGGAAAGCGCCCAATTCGGAAATCGCCCGCCCCTCCAGAAACATCAGGGTTCTGGACGGCGGACGAAGCGTCTGCGTAGCAACGGACATCGTATCTCCTTCTCAGGCCAAGCCCCTTGCGTCTCGGCAGCCAGGCCAGGGTTCAATGGGAAGATGCTCACCTCGTAGAATCGTTCCGCAACGCAACATTATTTCGTAAAAAGCTAAGGAACCGGAATTCTTCTTTCAACGGCCCACTTCACACTTGTGACAATTAAAAGCGCAGACGTGATCAAATAGTCACACGAGCCGCAGCAGGTACTCGAGGGTGTAAAGCACCAATCCTGCAAGCCCGCCGATCAGCGAGCCGTTGAAGCGGATGTATTGCAGGTCGCGGCCGATGTTGATTTCGATCAGCGAAATCAACTGCCCCATGTCCCAGGATTTGACCTGGTCGGAGATGAAGGTGGAAACGCCGCTCTTTTGTTCGGCGACCACACTTCGAAGCACCGCAACCAGACCCTGATTGATTTCGGCGCGCATCTCGGCGTCGGCGGCCAGCGCCTCGCCGGCCGTTACGAACATGCGCACGAGATATTGCTCCAGCACCTGCGTCTCGCCTGAGGCGCTGCGCTCGAAGAACGATCGCGCATTCTCCCAGATGTGGCGCGCGAGGCTGTTCAGTTCGGGGCGCGCCAGGAGATCGCGCTTCAGCCCCTGGATGCGCTCGGCATAGGCCGGATCGCTGCCGAGCCGGTCGACGAAGGTGAGCACCATGCGGTCGAACTCGTCGCGGAACGGATGCTTGGGATCGTTGCGCACTTCCTCGAAGAAGGCGGTCGCCGACGCCACGATCTTGTTCACCAGAAACCTGTCGGCGCGATAGAGTTTCAGCAGTGTCGGCAATTCGTCGCGGATCTTCTCGCGGATCATGGCCATGGTCTCGGCCTGCGTCAGCGATTGATGCACCGCGCGCATGATGTCGTCGAGCAGGCCCTGGTGCCGGCCTTCCTTCACGAAGGTGCGCAGCGTGCCAGCCGCGAGCGGCGCAAGATCGATCGACATCAATTGCGAGGTGATGCGGCGGCTGACGAAGGTCATCAGGCCGGAATTCTCCGTGGCCGCGACCGCCTCGGGCAACAGCCGCAGTGCGAAGCGCGCGAGATCCTCGCTGCGCTTGCGGTCGCGCAGCCAGTCGGCGATGAACGAACCGAAATCGATCTGCCGGAGTTTTGCTTCGACCGGGGCCGCTTCCAGAAAATGCTGCTCGATGAATTCGCCGAGCTTGTCGGCGATGCGGTGCTGGTTGCTCTGGATGATCGCGGTGTGCGGGATCGGCAGCCCCAAAGGCCTGCGAAACAAGGCCACGACCGCGTACCAGTCGGCCAGCCCGCCAATGGTGGCGGCCTCCGCAAAGGCTGCGACGAAGCCGAACGCCGGATGGATCGGCAGCAGCGCCCTCGCCGCAATGAAGATCGCAAACGTCGCCGCCAGCACCAGCGTCGCCAGCAGCTTTACACGGCGCAGTTCGGCAGCCCGCAGCGCGTCGGCAGGCGTGTCGAATGAAAATTTGGCGGGGACAGTCATCACAGCTTCCAAATGAAATCGAAGCTTAGCGTTTTCAACTGCTGCGCACATCGGCAGTTGCGTGTCCCGGACGCGGTGCAGCGTTCTTCACGCTGCTCCGCAGAGCCGGGACCCATGCACAGGCGATGGACCCCGGCTCTGCAGTGCACCGGTGCGCGCTGCACTGCGTCCGGGGAACGCAAACTGTGGGAGACAAAAAGAAGGCCCGCCTAAGCGGGCCTTCCAAAAGGGCAGTTGGCAGATCGCTATCAGGCGGTCTTGCTGTAGACCTTGGAGAAGTTGTCCTGAGCGGTCTTGGCGCTGTCGGCGACGAGCTTGCCGAGATATTCGGTGGTGGCCTTCGCCCGCGAGACGAACACTTCGCCACGCGCACGGACCATGTCCGACTGGATCTGGGCGGCTTCGCTCAGCGACTTGGCCGAAGCGAGCTTGTCGATGCCGGCGAAGAACGCTTCCGCGTCCTGATAAAACGCCTGCTGGATGTTACGGCTGATCTTGGCAGCCTCGGAAACCGAACCGGCAACGGCGGTCTCGATGGCGGCGGTCACCTTCTCGGAACCGGCATGCATGTCGGCGGCGCGAACCTTCGCGGTCTCGGCCTGCTTCTTCACGAACTCACGGGCAGCTTCCGGAACTTCCAGGTTCTGGAGCTTGGTGAACGCCTCGGTGACGGGCGCGAAGGCTTCCTTGACGGTGTTCAGCACGGAATTGGTTTCGTTGGTCATTGGGGTCTCTCCATCCTCAGGTTTGAGCTATGGGCTCACCCCGTCCGGAGTGGCCCGGGGCGAGATCGTTGTGCCATAGTTAATGGTGCAACGCAACATCAATGTTGCATCGCGATATCACGAATACGTGATCGGCCTCAATGATAGGCGGTTTGCCTAGGGAACCGGCAAAAGTTCCACTTTAGTCTTAGCCTCGGACGAATAGCCGAGGCCCCACGCCTACTTTGCATGGGGTTGTTTCGCGATTTTGAGTCCGGGCTGGACGGCGGGCTTAGTGCTTGACGGCCGGTTCTAGTGCTGGACGGCGCGCTTAGTGCTGGACGGCGCCTGGGAGCCCGAAGGCTTCCAGCTGCGCCCGGACCTGCGCCACATTGTGCCCGAGCACGACGATGTCGTGCTTCTTGCCGCCGACGTCGCGGACGTGGTCCCGCAGCAGGGCCTCGGCCTTGAAGCCGAGGCTCTCGAACAGAGCGATCGCCGCCTGCTGGTCGACGGTCATCTGCACCGAGAGCTTTTCCAGCCCGGCACCCAGCGCCAGCGCGAAGGTCTCCTGCGACAGCGCCCGGCCGACGCCCTGCCCGCGCACGTCCTGGGACACCACCATCCGGATCTCGCCGACATGCGGCGACCAGGAATGCGGGTCGCGCACCAGCGTGCCGCAACCGACCACCGCGTCGCCTTTCACCGCCAGGAGGCTCGTGATCTGCCCGCGCTCGATCTCGTTGATCCAGGCCGACAGCACCTTGGGCTGGCTGATGTTGCGCGGCAGGAACAAGAGATCATGGGTCGGCAGTTTTTGCGCGAAGGCAAGCACCGCAGCCTCGTCGGCGCGGGACATCAGGCGGAATTCGATCTCGCCGGCGTCGGTCTTGGCGTGGCGCGGATAGGAACGTGTTTCGCTCATGTTGATCTCTTACCTAACCAGTTGTCCAGTTTCGGCCACAGCCGCTTGATTGCGTTGGCGCCGGCGACGACGCTGACATGACCGCCCTTCAGGATCACCTCTTCCTTGTCGGACGAGCCGACCTTGGCGATCAGGTGCTTGGCCGCGTCATAGGGCACGATGTGATCGTGCTCGGCGACCGCATGCAGGATCGGCACCTTGATGTCGGCAATTTTGGCCGCACGGCCGCCGACGCTCATGGTGTCGTTGAACAGCTTGTTGTCCCACATCAGGTCCTTGGTAATGGCGCGAAAATATTCGCCGGCCAGCGGCAAGGTGTCCGTGCCCCAGCGATCCATCATCCGGTAGGCCTTGACGTATTCGTCGTTCCAAATGTTCTCCCACAAATTCACCTGACTGACGGCGCGCGACGCCGGCCGCAGCATTTCGAACGACGACAGGATCATTTCCGGCGGCACATTGCCGATGCTGTCGACGAGGCGATCGACGTCGAAATAGCGTCGGTCCGAGAAATTCGAGAACAGCTTCATCTCGCGGAAGTCGATCGGCGTGGTGAAGCAGATCAGATTCTTCATCGGTCCGTCGTTGAAGATCGAGCCGTACAGCAGCGACAGCACGCCGCCGAAGCAATAGCCGATCACGGTGACGTCCGTTTCGCCGGAATCCTGCTGCACGCGGCGGACGCAATCCGGGATGAAGTCGAGAACGTAGTCCTCCATCCGCAGCGATTTTTCCTCCGGCTTCGGCGCGGTCCAGTCCATCATGTAAACGTCGTAGCCACGCTTGAGCAGGAATTCGATGAAACTCTGGCCGGGCACCATGTCGAGGATGTAGCCGCGATTGGTGGTCGCCATCACGATCAGGATCGGCACGCGGTAGATTTCGTCCGCGATCGGCCGGTAGTGATAGAGGTTCAGCGTGCCGCGGCTGAGCAACACGTCCTTCGGCGTCGAACCCAGCGCAGGGCCCGACGAGGAGATGTATTCGACGCCCTTGATGCTGCGCTGGATCGCGCGCTGCACCTCGGACTGGATCCGCTCGGGAATCGACGCCAGATCGAGGGCCGCTGCGGGCGCGTTCATTTTTGCTCTCCCTCCGGCGGGGGACGCTTGGTGCGCGGCGGCCGCGCCGCGCCATAGCCGCCTTCCGGCGCCAGCGAATTGTGATGGATCTGGTGCAGCATCGCCTTGATCTCGTTGAGCTGGCTTTCGATGCCCTGGATGCGCTCGGCCATGCCGACCATTTGCGCCCGGCTCGGCAAGTTCATGCTGACGAGATATTTCTCCATCAGCTCGCCGAGCTGCTTCTGCGCGCCCGCCGTGGCGCCGCCGACCTGGTTCATCACCTTGGAAAATTCGGGCGAAGCCATCGCCTGGTTAGCAAAGGAGTTGAACCCCTTCTCCATCTCTCCGATCATCGTCTGCCAGATCACGGCAGGATCGTTGCCCTTGTCGGCCATAGGCGCCCTCCCTTGGTTACGAGCGCTTTGCCACGCCTCGGATATTATTCCGCCATACCACACCGTTGCGGCGTGGCGGTCAACCGGGCGACATGGCGTTTTCAAGCGAAGTGGATAGCGGTTCGCGTCTGGAAACGCGCCCAAAACAAGGGACTGGTTAACAGTGAGCTGCAAAGCCTTCTGCGATGCGGTAAACCGTGTCATACAAGACCCCAACAAGGTACCATCGCAGGACTGATACAAAGGACCGCCGCCGTGACGCTTGCCCATCAGCCGCCGCAGATCGCCCACGCCAATGGCATCGACATTTGCTACGAAGTCTTCGGCGATTCCGGCGCGGAACCGCTGCTGCTGATCATGGGTCTCGGTGCCCAAATGATCCATTGGGACGATGATTTCTGCCGCCAGCTTGCCGCGCGCGGTTTTCGCGTCATCCGTTTCGACAACCGCGATATCGGCAAATCCTCAAGGATGACCGGCGGCAAGCGACTGACCGCGCTCGAACTGCTCAAGCTGAAATTCCTGAGGATCCCGGTCGCCGCGCCCTACAAACTGATCGACATGGCCAAGGACACGGTCGGCCTGATGGATGTGCTCGGCATCAAGTCGGCGCATCTGGTCGGCGCATCGATGGGCGGCATGATCGCGCAGGAAGTCGCGATCTCGTTTCCGGCGCGGGTGCGCTCGCTGACCTCGATCATGTCGACGACGGGCAGTCCAAAAGTGCCGGGGCCGACGCGCGAAGCCGCCGCCATGCTGATGGCGCCGCCGCCCGCGACCAAGGAAGAGTATTTCGAGCGGTTTGCGAAAACCTGGAAAATCCTGCGCGTCGGCTCGTTCCCGGAAGACGAAGCGGCCGACCGCTCGCGCGCCGAACGCACCTATGAACGCGGCCTCAATCCCGCCGGCGTCGGCCGGCAGCTGCGCGCGGTGCTTGCCTCCGGCAGCCGCAAGGAGCGGCTCGGTGCCGTGAAGGCGCCGACGCTGGTCATCCACGGCACCGTCGATCCGCTGGTGCGGATTGAAGGCGGCAAGGACACCGCGGCCTCCATTCCCGGCGCCAAACTTGTGATGATCGACGGCATGGGCCATGCACTGCCGATCCCGATGTGGCCGCAGATCATCGATGCCATCGACAAGCACGCACATGGCGCGGCGGCGAAGGCGGCTTGATCAGGTTACTTCCGGGTAACTTCGTGAGCGCGGGGTGCCCTCTTCCGCGCAACAGGGCCGAGGCCTATAGACGGCGCACCGATATCGCCACATGGAGCCCGAACATGGATCTTGCTTTCCGGCCGCGCGCAGCGTTAGCCGCCGTCATTCTGTTGGCCCTTGCCGCTCCCGCCGCCTACGCCGCCTCGCCGCAGCAGGAAGCCAACAGAAAGGCGGTGCTCGACTTCTATGAGAAAGGCCTGAACCAAAAAGACGCCGACGGCGCGATCGCCTATATGGGCGACCGCTATGTCCAGCACAATCCGAATGCCGCTGACGGTCCCGAGGGTTTTCGCAAGTTCATTGGATTCCTGCGCGAAAAATTCCCGAACTCCCGCAGCGAGATCAAGCGTTCGCTCGTGGACGGCGATTACGTCATCCTGCATGTCCACGCCGTTCGCGAGCCGGGCACGAGAGGGAACGCGATCATCGACATCTTCAAGCTCGAGAACGGCAAGATCGTCGAGCATTGGGACGTCGTCCAGCCGATCCCCGAGAATCCGGCAAACAACAACACGATGTTCTGAGGGCGGGCTGCAGGGTGGGCAAAGGCGCGCTTGCGCCGTGCCCACCATCTATCTTTACGCGGAATGATGGTGGGCACGCTTGCGCTTTGCCCACCCTACGAATTGAAACTCAGCTCTTCGTTGCGATCCAGATGACATGACGCGCACCGCCGCCTCTTCCGGTGGCGCGCACGGCAACCTCGTTCACATCGAAGCCGGCGGCACGCAGCCGTTTTGAGAACGGCGGATTCGGACCTGACGACCAGACCGCGAGGACGCCGCCGGGCCGCAGCGCCGTATGTGCCGCGCCCAATCCGGCTGAACTGTAGAGCCCATCATTGGCCTTGCGGGTCAGACCTTCGGGGCCGTTGTCGACGTCGAGCAGAATGGCATCGAACTTCGATCGCGAAGACCGGATGATCTCGGTGACGTCCACTTCCTGAATGCTGACGCGCGTATCGTTCAGGCTGCCGCCAAAAATCTCCGCCATCGGGCCCCGCCCCCAGGCAACGACAGCCGGCACCAGTTCAGCCACCACGATCCGCGCCCCAGCACCGAGCACCGCAAGCGCGGCCCGCAGCGTAAAGCCCATGCCCAGTCCGCCGATCAGCAGATGCGGCTTCTTGTTCGCTTCCAGCTTCTTGACCGCAAGGGTCGCGAGCGCGGCTTCGGAACCACTGAGGCGGCTGTTCATCAGCTCGTTGGTGCCGAGCATGATGGAAAACTCGGCGCCGCGCCGCATCAGGCGCAGTTCCGCGTCGGTACCGGGAATATGTGCGGTGTCGAGCTTTTCCCAGGGAATCATGAGGGGGTTCTAGCATGATTTTTTCGTCGTCCCGGCGAAGGCCGGGACCCATAACCACAAATGCTGGTGGTTACGAAGACTCGTCGAACAGCTTTTTTAGACCGATAGATCACGCGGTATGGGTCCCGGCGTTCGCCGGGACGACGGATGAAAGACTATCCCCCCGCCCACACATCCAGCACGTAGCGGTTCCTGGCGCCGAGATCGTCGATCCAGCGCAGGCCTGCTGCTTCGTCCGCGCCGGTGCGTTCGCGATAGATCGACACCAGCGCTGCCTTGACGTCCGGCTCCATCTTGCCGCCGTCGCCGCAGACATAGACGATCGCGCCCTTCTCGATCAGGTTCCACACTTGGTCCTTCTGCGCCGCGACCAGGTGCTGCACATAGGTCTTCGGCCCGTCGGCGCGCGAGAACGCGGTGTGCAGATCGGTGATGCCGTTGGCGGCGAACGCTTTCAATTCATCCGCATAGAGGAAATCCTGCTCGGGATGGCGACAGCCGAAAAACAGCATCGCCGGGCCTAGGCTCGCGCCCTTGGCCTCGCGGTCGGCGCGCTCCTGCAGGAAGCCGCGGAACGGCGCCAGCCCCGTGCCGGGGCCGATCATGATGATCGGCACCGACGCATCGTCCGGCAGGCGGAAGCCCGCCTTGGTCTCGCGTACCGTGGCATGGATGGTGTCGCCGGCGCGGCGGCCGGCGAGATAGTTCGAGCAGACGCCCTTGTAGACGCCGCGGCCCGAACTTGCGGGCGCTTCGACCACGCCGACGGTGACGCTGCAACGCGAGGCATCGCCCGCCGGTGACGACGAGATCGAGTAATAGCGCGGCGCCAGCAGCGACAGCATTTCGAGATAAGCATGGAACGGCAGCTCGCAGGCCGGATACTCTTCCATCAGGTCGAACACCGATTTGCGCTTCGCCAGAACGTCGGTGCGATAGAGCTCAGTGGAGGTGGCATCGTCGCCGATATAGGCCAGCAGCTTCGGTTTGGTCATCGGACAACGCGTGTTTTCCGACATGATCTGGATCTGCTTGCGGGTCGCGATCTGCTGCAACTCGACAAACTCGGTCAGCAAACGTCCGACCGACACGGCGTCGCCAGTCGGCAGTTGCGCGCGGCGGCCTTCGGCGACCGCGAGCCTGATCTGGTCGGCGGGCAGGAAGCCGAACCGGCGCGCGACCGAATCCACCAGCGCCGGATCGTTGCGCGGCACCACGCTGAGATGATCGCCGACGCGGTAGGAAGTCCCCTGCGGCAGTTGCACTTCGATATGCCGCGTCGAGCGGTCGGACGGATTGGCGCCGGCCTTGTTCTGCAGCTCGGAATTGAGCTGCACCTTCATCGGCGAAACCCCGCCCTGCGCCACGATCACGTTGACGGCGGTCGGCGCCACCGGCTCGATCGTGTACAGCGGCGCATCGTCGGCGCTGCGGGTGAAGGTCGACGCGAGGCCGAACTCCTTGGTGGCCGCGGCGGCGGCGGCGGCAAACCATTTTTCGAACTGGCCGTCGAGATCGCTGCGGGCATCGCCCTCGCCGCGCCCATGGACGCTGCGCGCGCCATGCGCGGTCATTTGTTCGTCGATCATGCGCGGAACCGACTGATAGGTCGCCGCCCAGTCGCTGTTGCCGCAGCCGAACACCGCGTAACGGACTTTGGCCAGCGCGTCCTTCGGCAAGCCGCTGTCCAGCCATTTGACGAATTGCGTGGCGTTGTCGGGGGCTGCGCCATTATAGGAGGCACAGAAGATCAGGACGCCGCCCTGCTCCGGCAGCTTGCCGACGTAGTCATCGAGCGCGCCGAGTTTGGTCGCAAATCCGTTGACCTCGGCAAGGTCGGCGACGCGGGTGGCGAGTTCTTCGGCGGTGCCGAGGTTGGAGCCATAGAGCACCAGCAGCGGCGTGTTGTGGCCGGGGCGGGTCCGGGCCGGCGCTGCGGCCGTGTTCGAGGCCGCCACGGCGGCAGCCGCGCGACCGGCGAACGCGCCGCGCTCCTTGTCGGCGCGCGGGCGCACCTTGATCTTGAATCCGTCCGGCTTGATCGTCAGCGTCTCTTTCAAATGCATCTGGTAGCGGTTGACGTCGATAAGCTTGAAGCGCTGCAGGATCATGCCGATTGCCAGCGCCGCCTCGTGCATCGCAAATCCACGCCCGATACAGGCGCGCTGGCCATTGCCGAACGGTTTCCAGGCGTTGACCGGGCGCTTGGCCTCGGCCTCGCGGCTGAAATTCTCCGGATCGAACGCGTCCGGGTTCGGTCCCCACACGCTGGGATCGCGGTGCAGCGCCATCACGAGCACGGTGACGAAGGTGTTTTTCTTCAGCTTGTATTTGCCGCCGATGGTCTCGTCGGCAAGGGGCGCGATGCCATAGGCGGGCGCCGGCGGCCACAGCCGCAGCGCCTCCTTCAATATCTGCGTGATGTAGGTCAGCTGCGTGACCTGCTGATAGGTCGGCCGCGCGTCGATATCGGGGCCGAGCACGCGGTCGACTTCCTCATAGGCCTTCTTCAGCACGTCGGGATGCTTGAGCAGCGCATAGAGCGTGCAGGACAAGAGACCGCTGGTGGTCTCGTGGCCCGCGATCAGGAAGGTGTTGATCTGGTAGCGGATGTTGACGTCGTCGAGTTGCTCGCCGGTGGCGCGGTCGACGCCGGTCATCATGGCGCCGAGCATGTCCTTCTTGCCCTCGGCGGCTTCCGCGTTGCCGCGGCGCTCGGCGATGATCTCGTCGACCATCTTGTTCATGAAGGCGACGTCCAGCGCCAGATCCTTGCGGCGCTTCTGCAGCCACAGGCCTTCGAGCGGGATGCCGCGGGTCATCATGATGGTCTCGAGCGAGCGCACCAGCGATTCCACGAACGGATGATAGTCGCGGCGGTAGAACGAATTGAAGCGGTAGTCGAAGCCGCACAGGCCGATGGTGTCGAGCGTCAATGCGGTCATGTCATGGACGACGTCGATTTCCTCGTCGCCGTTCAACCGCTCCCACTTCTTGACCAGCTGCTCGGCGATATCGACCATGCTCGGATGATAGGACGTCATCGCGCGGTTGCCGAACGGCTGCAGCAGGATGTTGTGCGCCTTGCTCCAGTTCGGCTCCGACGTGTCGGCGGTAAAAAGCCCGTCGCCGCCGACCGCGCGCACCCGGCGCAGCGAGCCGCGCACCGCCTTGTCGAAACGCTTCTCGTCGGAGAGTTCGTCGATCAGATCGTGGCCCGACACGATCACCAGCGGCGCGCCCATCATGTCGAGCCAGAAGATCGGCCCGAGCTCCTTGGTCAGCCGCACCAGATGCTGAACGGGCGCGTTCGGATCCAGCGACAGCATGTTGCCGACAACGGGCTTTTTCGGCGGATGCGGGATCGGACTGAGTTTGTTCGGTGACGCCATTGTCGATATTACCCCTGCCTCAAATTGCCTTGAACAACCGCGCTCTCACCGCGTCATTGCGAGCGAAGCGAAGCAATCCATCTCACGACGAAAAGAAAGAATGGATTGCTTCGTCGCTTCGCTCCCTTGCACAAACGCTCGCGTTTGTTGCATGCAATGACGACCGGAGAGAGCCGCAGCATCACTCGCTCTAGCCAAACCGCTTTCTGCGCCATTCGATCAGTTTGGCGCTGACCTCGTCCGGCTTTTCCTGTTGCGTCCAATGGCCGCTGTCGCGCACCAGATATTTTTCGAGATCGGGAACGATCTTTTCCATGCCATCAGCCGACGACGGCGGCAGCACGTGGTCGTTCTCGGCCATGATCATCAGCGCCGGTACTTTCACGGTGTGATCGATCTGCGCCGAACGCTGCCAGTTGCGCGACATGTTGCGGTACCAGTTGATGCCGCCGGTAAAACCTGACTTCGTGAACGTATCGACGAACACCTTTTTCTCTTCCGGCGACAGGATTGGTGTGCGCGGATCATGCTTGGCGTCGTAACCCGCGATCATCTGCGGAAACGCCAAATTGAGTCGCGGGGAAGCACCGACGCCGGCAACCACTTGGTCGGCAGGTGTGTCGGCGGGCCGCGGCACAGGCTTGCGCATGAAGGCGTCAAACGTCTGCTCGACCCGGCTGCCGAAGATCCTGTCGGGCTCGCGGGCCGGATCCTGGAACTGCACGATGTACATGCTGTCGCCGAACCGCTTGCGGAACAGCTCGATCGGATCGGCCGGCGCGCGATCGTGATGCGGCGTGTTGATGCCGACCACGCCGGCAACGCGGTCAATGTGGCGGAGCGGCATCTGCCAGATGATGAAGCCGCCCCAGTCGTGGCCGACGAAGATCGCCTTGTCGATCTTCAGATGGTCCATCAGGCCGACGAGATCGCCGGTGAGGTGCTCGATGTCATAGGCCTCGACCGGCTCAGGCCGGTCGGTCGAACCATAGCCGCGCTGATCCGGCGCGATCACCCGGATCCCGGCCTCGCTCAGCGCCTTGATCTGGTGACGCCAGGAGAACGCGATCTCCGGCCAGCCGTGGCACAGTATCACCGGCGGCTTGTCGGTCTTCGGCCCGGCCTCGTAGTAACCCATGCGAATGCCGTTCGTCTCGGCGAACTGCAGCGGCGGCATTTCAATCATCGCAACACCCTATTCAGCCGCGCTGGTCATCTTCGGCGGCGGCGCATAGGCCGCCTCCAGCGCTTCAAACTCCAGCGGAAGCATGTCGCACAAGACCTGGACATGCGGAATGATGTTGGCGCCGGCGATGAAGCCGAAATCGAGCTGATCGCGATAGCTCTGCACGGTGATGTTGAGCGCGAGCCCGTGGGTCGAGATCGACACCGGGAAGATATGCAGCAACTCCGCGCCGGCGGCGTACAAAGTCTGTCGCGGTCCCGGCACGTTGGACACCGTGATGTTGGCCGCCGGCGGCAGCACGTTCGAGAGGTCGGAACGGCTGTAGAGCAGCGCCAGGATCTGAACCAGGATCGGCGCGCCCAGCATCGAGATGTTGGAGACCTGCGGCATCAAGGCTCGCAGCGGATGCGACATCTCCTTGGACTTGGTGGATTGCGCGATGATCGCCTCCAGCCGCCCCTTGGGATCCTCGAGGTTGGTGGCGATCGAGCAGATCATGCCGAACACCTGGTTGTTGGCCTCGGTGTTGCCTTCCTCGCGCAGCGAAATCGGCACCGCCGCGGTCAGCGACTTGGTCGGCAGCGCGCCCTGCTGCAGCAGATAGCGCCGCACCACGCCGGAGGACAGCGCCAGCACGACGTCGTTGAGCTTGCCGCCGGAGACTTTCGCCACCGCCTTGGCCCGCGACAGCGAGATCGAGGTGCCGGCAAAGCTGCGCTCCGACGAGATCGCCTTGTTCAGGATGGTCGGCGGCGAAACCATGCTGGCGATGCTGTCGCGCGACTTCGGATCGGAAATCTTGCCGACCACTTCGGAAACGCTCTTGAGCATCGTCGGCACGCTGGCGGCGAATTTCACCGCGCTCTCGATCTGGAACATGGCGTTGTCGAACAGAATCGATCCGAGATCGCTCTTGCCCGAGCGCGGCAATTCCAGGCTCTTCGGCGCCGACGATGAATCGAACGGCTGGCGCCAGAGCTGCTGATAGGAATCGATCAAATTGGCGGCGATGTCGCGCGGCTCCTGCGCGACCTTGCGCGCCGTCGGCGGTTCGACCTGGCGCGGCACCGGAGTCAGATCGTAGATCATGTTGGTGAGCGCCGCACCGGCGCCGCCGTCGATGCAGGCGTGGTGCATCTTGGAATAAAGCCCGATCTCGTTGTCCTTCATGCCCTCGAAGACGTAGAACTCCCAGAGCGGACGGGCGCGGTTGAGCAGCTTGGCATGCATCCAGCCGACGAGGCGCTCCAGCGTCGCGCGATCGTAGGGGGCCGGCAGGCTGCCGCGGAAAATGTGGCGGTCGATGTCGAACTGGTCGTCCTCGACCCAGGACGGATGATCGATGTCGAGCGGCGCCTTTTCCAGGCGCGCTTTCAGGATCGGCGCAAGATGCAGCCGCGAGCCGATCATCGCCTTGAAATCCTCGAAGAAGTTGCCGTTGTAGTTCTCGGGCAGGCGGAAGATCGCCATGCTTCCGACATGCATCGGCATCTCAGGCGTTTCCAGGTACAGAAACGACGCGTCCATCGAAGACAGTTTCTTGGCGTCAGTCATGTTTTCCTCCCGCAGAGATCACGCGACGCCTTGATGGCGCTTCTGGCGTTCAGATGGTCCTGAAGACGGGGGTTGGGTGGTCCCCGGTCTTCAACGACATTGGTCAGGATAGTGCATTTTCCGGGGTCCCATATGCAATGGCAAACGGGCCCGAACGGTCAAATTGCTTAAATTCGCCTTCCCTTTGCGCCAGCCGGTCGGCCACCGCCCACAAGGCGGCCGGGTTGACGCCGAGGCCGATATGGCTTGCGAGATGCACCTCGATATTTTCGGCCGTGCTGGAGGGGCGCAGCAGGCTGGTACGCCAGTTCACGATGCCATCGGTGCGAGAATAGATCGAGGTCGCGGGCACCGGCAGGTCGCCGGCGATCGCCTCCCTGATCTCCGGGTTGTCGTGGATGCTTTCCCCCGACAGCGCTTCGTACAATCGCGTCGCATTGGTCGCTGTGATGTCGTTGGCGAACGGGCTGCCGAGCGTGATCACCGATCGCACCATGTCCGGCAGTTGCAGCGCGAGATCGCGTGCGTAGACGCCGCCGAGACTCCAGCCAATGATGCTGACCTTTCGTCCCGTGGTCTCGTGGATTCGCTTGACGAGGTCGCGTAACGCACCGCGCTTGCTGGCGACGCCGCCGAAATTGCGGCCCATGTTCCAGGCATAGCTGTCGTAGCCAAGCTCCTTCAGGTAGCGCCGCATCGGCGCCATCGACAAATCGCTGGCGAGAAATCCCGGCAGCGTCAGCACCGGATGACCGTCGCCCTTCGGGGCGCGCATCAACAGCGGCGACAGCAGCAGGCTCGAATTCAGTTCGAACACGCTTCTGGCTTCGGCGAGCATCAGGAACAGGCTCGGCGGACGAAGCTTGCGTTCTGCCGTCGGCGCGCCCTCCGCGACGGCCACTATTTCTTGTCCTTCTTGGCCATGCCGCCGAGACCGGCCATGGTCACGAACATGTCCTGAAAGCGTTCAGCGATCTTGGGGTCGAAGGTGAACCAGGACTGCATCAGCGATTCCGGCGAGACCTTGTCGATGTTGGCCATCATCTGCTGCTGCAACTTGTCCATGACCGCGGTCTGCATCGGCTGAACGTCCGGAAGTCCGAAGAACTGCCGGGCCTCGAGCGGCGTGCAATCAATTTCGACGTTTACCTTCATGGCCGCTCCTTCATTAATGGCTTGCCGCAGTATCACCGTGACCGGCCGAGTCACGCAAGGACAAGACCGCCTTCCGGGCCCCCGTTCGCCCCCTATGGTCAACCAAAACGTTCGACAGCAAAAGGGGTAGTATCGGCAAACGGGGTCTCGCCGGTCATCATTTCCGCCAGCAGCCGGCCGGTTGCAGGTCCGAGCGTCAGGCCGTGGTGCTGGTGGCCGAAATCGAACCACAAACCGGGATGGCGGGGCGCCTTCCCGATCACCGGCAGCATGTCCGGCAAACAGGGCCGCGCCCCCTTCCACGGCTGGGCAGGTGCAGCGCAGCGCCAACGCCGACCATGCCCGCCCCCAACACCAGAACGTCGGCCCTCAGTTCCGCCACCGGCGCTCCAAAAGTTTTTTAATGTAACGAATTCGCGCCCACAGCCTAAGGTAAAGCTAGCCATTGCCGCATCGCGGTGCAAACCGATCCACAGAGAGGGATCGCGCCTGCGCGGCGGCTGGACTTTGGCAACAGGGATCGGCAATATCCGCCGATATTGCGGAATTAGGCTGATCAAAGCGGGGAAATCGAACAAATGTCTTTACGTCGGAGTTTGCTTGCAGCGGCTACGGTTACAATGCTCGGCTTTGCGGTTGCGCCGGCATCGGCCCAGACCCTGCGCTACGCCAATCAAGGCGATCTCAAATCGCTGGATCCATATACGCTTAACGAAAGCACGACCCACGCCCACCTCGGACAGGTCTATGAAGGCCTGATCGCGCGCGACAAGGACCTGAAGATCATTCCAGGACTGGCGGAGCGCTGGGAGACCCCCGAGCCGACCCGCTGGCGCTTTCATTTGCGCAAGAACGTCAAGTTCCAGAACGGCGACCCCTTCACCGCCGACGACGTGGTGTTCTCGGCCGACCGCGTTCGCGCCGCCGGCTCCAACCTGCAGACCCGCATTCCCAAGGATGCGAAGGTCGTCAAGATCGACGACTACACCGTGGATTTCATCCTGACTTCGCCAAATCCCATCCTGAACTCGCAATGGGATACCTGGTACATCATGGACAAGAAGTGGGCCGAGGCGAACAATGTCGTCGCCCCGACGCCCGCCGCGGCAACCACGCCGAGCTATGCCTCGCTCAACGCCAACGGCACCGGCGCCTTCAGCATCGAAAGCCACCAGCCCGGCGTCAAGACCGTGTTCAAGGCCAACCCGAACTGGTGGCAGAAGCCCGAACATAATCTGAAGGAAATCATCTTTACCCCGATCGGCTCCGACGCCACCCGCGTTGCCGCGCTGCTGTCGGGTGAAGTCGACGTCATCGAACCGGTTCCGCTGCAGGACATCTCGCGCGTGGATTCAACGCCGACCGCGCAGGTGCTCAAGGGGCCGGAAATCCGCACCATCTTCCTCGGCATGGACCAGGTCCGCGACGAACTGCTGTATTCGAACATCAAGGGCAAGAACCCCTTCAAGGATGTCCGCGTCCGCGAGGCGTTCTTCAAGACGATCGATGTCGAACTGATCAAGACCCGCGTCATGCGCGGCCTTTCGACGCCTTCCGCGCTGATGATCGCGCCGCAGCTCTACAAGCTCGCCGGCGATTTCACCCGTCCGAAAGTCGATCCCGAAGGCGCCAAGAAGCTGCTGGCGGAAGCCGGTTATCCCGACGGCTTCGAAGTTTCGATGGACTGCCCGAACGACCGCTACGTCAACGACGCCGCGATCTGCCAGGCGGTGGTCGGCATGCTGGCTCGCATCGGCGTCAAGGTGAACCTGCTGGCCCAACCCAAGGCGCAGTATTTCGCCAAGGTTCTGAAGCCCGGCGGTTACCAGACGTCGTTCTATTTGCTCGGCTGGACGCCCGGCACCTCCGACGCGCACAATGTTCTGTACGACATCATGGGCTGCCGCGACGACCCGAAGGTCGCGCGCGGTGAGGCCAATCTCGGCGGCTACTGCAACAAGAAGATGGACGAAATCACCGACAAGGTGCTGGTCGAAACGGATACAACCAAGCGCGATCTGCTGATCAAGGAAGCGTTCCAGATCGCGGCCAAGGATTTCGCCTACATCCCGCTGCATCAGCAGGCGCTGGCGTGGGGCGTATCGAAAAAGGTGAAGCTCTCGCAGCGTGCCGACAATCAGGTGCTGCTGTACTGGGCGACCAAACAGGACTAAGCACTTCGTCTATCAAGGTCCCGGCAGCCTGATGCTTCCGGGACCTTTCCTTTCCGGCTGACAGCGACGTCGGCCAAGAAGACGTCGCACCGGAAGAAAGTGAAAGGAATACATGCTCGCTTTCACTCTTCGCCGGGCGATTCAGGCCATCGGCGTCATGATTGCGGTCGGGGTCATCTCGTTCTCGATGTTCCGCTTCGCAGGTGACCCGGTCAACCAGATCGTCTCGCTGGACACACCCGCCGCCGAACGCGAGGCGGTCCGCAAATCGCTCGGTCTGGACGATCCCGTTGCGGTGCAGTTCGCGCGTTATTTCGGCAACGCCGCCCAGTTCAAGTTTGGCGTGTCCTATCAGTTCCGCCAGCCGGTCTCGACCCTGCTCGCGGAGCGGATGCCGGCGACGCTGGAGCTCGCGATCTGCGCTACCATCTTCGCGATGGTGTTCGGCATTCTGATGGGGGTTTACTCGGCGCTCAAACGCGACACCGTGCTTGCCAAAATATTCCAGGCCGTATCGCTGATCGGAATCTCGCTGCCGACCTTCCTGATCGGTATTCTCCTGATCTATCTGTTCTCGGTGACGTTGGGCTGGCTGCCCTCGTTCGGCCGCGGCGAGGTCGTGCGCATCGGCTGGTGGACCACCGGCCTGCTGACCCTCTCCGGCCTCAAGGCGCTGATCCTGCCGTCCATCACGCTCGGCCTGTTCCAGCTGACATTGATCATGCGGCTGGTGCGCGCCGAAATGCTGGAAGTGCTCCGCACCGACTACATCCGCTTCGCGCGGGCGCGTGGCCTGACCACCCGCGCGATCCATTTCGGTCACGCGCTCAAGAACACGCTGGTTCCCGTCATCACCGTGGCCGGCTTGCAATTTGGCTCGGTTATTGCTTTCGCCATCATCACCGAAACCGTCTTCCAGTGGCCGGGCATGGGGTTGCTGTTCGTGCAGGCAGTGCAAAACGTCGATATCCCGATCATGGCGGCCTACCTGTTGATGGTGTCGCTGATCTTCGTCACCATCAACCTGGTGGTCGATATCCTCTATACCGTCGTCGATCCGCGGCTGCGCTCGACCATCCGCCGTCCGGCTTGAAAGAAAGATCAGAGATGTCCGACGCCGTCGTCCCCCACCGAGCCGAACCGAGCGCAGCAGCTGCGCGCGCCGGCACAGGCTGGCTCAGACGCGCGCTCGACAGCGACATCTTCTATTCGTTCCGCCGTTCCAAGCTGACGATGGTGGCGGCAGCCGTCACCATCCTGTTTTTCCTGCTGGCGATCTTTGCTTCGGTGCTTTCGGTGCAGAACCCGTTCGATCCGGCGCAGCTGCAGCTGATGAATTCGCGCATTTCGCCGCTATGGACCGCCGACGGCCAGAGCCCGTTCCTGCTCGGCACCGACGAACAGGGCCGCGACGTGTTCTCCGCCATCCTCTACGGGCTCCGGATCTCGCTCGTCGTCGGCGTGCTCGGCGTCGTCTTCGCCGGCGCGCTCGGAATTACGCTCGGGCTGATTGCGGGCTATGTCGGCGGCGCGGTCGATGGCCTGATCATGCGCATCGCCGATGTGCAGCTCACCTTCCCGGCCATCCTGATCGCGCTGCTGGTCAACGGCGTCGCCAAGTCGGTGTTCGGCAACCGGCTGGACGCCATGAGTACGCTGGTGGTGCTGGTGGTCGCGATCGGATTGAGTTTCTGGGTGCAATATGCCCGCACCGTGCGCGGCTCCGTCATGGTCGAGAAGAACAAGGATTATGTCGCGGCCGCCCAGTTGATCGGGCTCCCCGCCCCCATCATCATGCTGCGTCACGTGCTGCCGAACACGATGGGTCCGATCCTGGTGATCGCCACCATCAACCTGGCGCTCGCCGTCATTACGGAAGCCACGCTGTCGTTCCTCGGCGCCGGGATGCCCGATACCATGCCGTCGCTGGGCACGCTGATCCGGATCGGCAACAATTATCTGTTCGCGGGCGAATGGTGGATCGTGGCCTTCCCGGGCTTTGCGCTGGCCGGGCTGATCCTTTCCATCAATCTGCTCGGCGACTGGCTGCGCGACGCGCTCAACCCGAAACTCCGATGACCAGTCCTGTCCTTTCCGTGCGTAACCTCGAGGTGGAGTTCCACACCCGCCGCAGCGTCCTGCACGCCATCAACGGCATCTCCTTCGACATCGCCAAGGGCGAGGTGCTCGGCGTGGTCGGCGAATCCGGCGCGGGAAAATCCGTGACGGGCCTTGCCGTGATCGGCCTGATCGATCCGCCGGGGCGGATCGCAGGCGGCGAGATCCATCTGTCGGGGATGCGGATCGATCATCTGCCGCCGGAAGAAATCCGCCGCATCCGCGGCAAACGCATCGGGATGATCTTCCAGGATCCTCTCACCAGCCTCAATCCGCTCTACAAGATCGGCGACCAGATCGTCGAAACCATCCGGACCCATCTCAATCTGTCGGAGACCGCGGCGCGCAAGCGCGCCATCGATCTTCTGGCGGAAGTCGGTATTCCCGCGCCGGAAAAACGCATCGACGCCTATCCGCATGAATTCTCCGGCGGCATGCGCCAGCGCGTCGTGATCGCGCTTGCGATCTGTGCCGAACCGGATCTGATCATCGCCGACGAGCCGACCACGGCCCTTGACGTCTCCGTGCAGGCGCAGATCATCTCGCTGATCAAACGCCTTGGCCGCGACCATGGCACCGCCGTGATGCTGGTGACGCACGACATGGGCGTGATCGCCGAAACTTCCGACCGCGTCGCGGTGATGTATTCGGGCCGGATTGCCGAGATCGGCCCGGTTCAGGACGTCGTGCAGAACCCGCTGCATCCCTACGCCAAGGGCCTGATGGGCGCGATCCCGACTTTGGCGGGCGAAGACAAGCGGCTGGTGCAGATACCCGGTTCGATGCCGCGGCTGTCGGCGATCCCGAAGGGCTGCTCGTTCAACCCGCGCTGCGGCTTCGTCTTCGACCGTTGCCGCGTCGAGCGTCCGGAGCCGATAGCGCACGGTACGCAGGCCGTGGCCTGTCATCTCTATGATGCCGCGCCCAAGGCAACGATCAAGGAGACCGCGGCATGAGCGCGGCACCCTTCATCGACGTCAGGAATTTACGCCGCGAGTTCGACGTTTCCAAACCGTGGCTCAACCGCGTGCTCGAAGGTGGCCACCTCGAATTCCTGAAAGCGGTCGACGGCGTCACCTTCGGCATCAAGAAGGGCGAGACGTTCGCCCTCGTCGGCGAATCCGGTTCGGGCAAGACCACCGTGGCACGGATGGTGGTCGGATTGCTGCCACCGAGCTCGGGCGAAGTCGTCATCGACGGCGTCTCGATGACCGATGCGAGGCAGGCGCAGGTGCGGCAAAAACTGCGCCGCCGCATCCAGATGATCTTCCAGGACCCCTATGCGAGCCTCAATCCGCGCTTCCGGGTCGATGCCATCGTCTCCGAGCCGATCCGAGCCTTCGACCTGATCGCGGGCGAGCGCGACATCGCTGCGCGCGTCGGTGAATTGCTGAGCCTCGTCGGCCTGCATGCCGACGACGGCCTGAAGTTTCCACATGAGTTTTCCGGCGGCCAGCGCCAGCGCATCGCGATCGCCCGCGCGCTGGCCTCGGAAGCCGAATTCATCGTCTGCGACGAGCCGACCTCGGCGCTCGATGTTTCCGTGCAGGCGCAGATCCTCAATCTGATGCGCGATTTGCAGGACAAGTTTGGCCTGACTTATCTCTTCATCAGCCATAACCTTGCCGTGGTGCGCCACATGGCGAGCCGCATCGGCGTGATGTATCTCGGCCGCATCGTCGAAATCGCGGAGGGGCGCGAACTTTTCAACAATCCGCGGATGCCCTACACCAAGATGCTGCTGGGAGCGGTTCCTGATTTGGCGATGTCCGGCCGCCAGCGGATTCCGGTCAAGGGCGAGATCCCCAATCCGATCAATCCGCCGCCCGGCTGCGCCTTCAACCCGCGCTGCCCGCTGGCCTATGATCTCTGCCGTCAACAGGCGCCCGCGCTGATCAACGGTGTCGCCTGCCACGCGGTCAATTCGCCGGCCGAAGCCGTGCCAGCCTGATCACAGGGATGGGTCAACCAAACGGTTGGCAGCAGGCCTCGCCTGTGGTCAAGTGGCGCACCAAATACCAGCGCAGCACCGGATTCCCATGAGCAACATCAATCCCGATCCGTTCACGACCAGGCCGGAAATCGAAGGCACGTTCGGGGTCGTGACCTCGACGCACTGGATCGCCACCGCGGTCGGGATGGGAATCCTGGAAAAGGGCGGTAACGCGTTCGATGCGGGTGTTGCCACCGCCTTCACGCTGCAGGTGGTCGAGCCGCATCTCAACGGCCCCGGCGGCGACGTACCGATCATTGTGCATGACACCAAGCGCGGCCGCACCGAGGTGATTTGCGGCCAGGGCCCGGCGCCGGCCGGCGCGACCATCGCGCATTACCGCAGCGAGGGGCTGGAGATCGTGCCCGGCACCGGGCTGCTCGCGGCCTGCGTGCCCGGCACGTTCGAATCCTGGATGTTGCTCTTGCGCGATTACGGCACGATGCGGCTGCGCGACGTGCTCGAACCCGCGATCGCCTATGCCCGCGACGGCTATCCCCTGGTGGAGCGCGCCGCGGCGACGATCCAGATCGTCGAAAAGCTGTTCCGCAATCACTGGAAGACCTCGGCCGCGGTCTATCTGCCGAACAATGAAGTTCCGAAACCCGGTACGCTCTTCACCAACAAGCAGCTTTCGGAAACCTACGCCCGCATCCTGAAAGAAGCCGAGAGCGCCGGCGGTGACCGCACAGCCCAGATCGAGGCCGCGCGCAAGGCCTGGTCGCACGGCTTCGTTGCGGAGGCGATCGACAAGTTCTGCCGCACCCAGGACATCATGGACGTCAGCGGTTCGCCGCATCGCGGCGTGCTGCGCGCCGACGACATGGCGCGCTGGCAGCCGACCGTCGAGGCGCCGCTGACCTATGATTACGGCCGCTACACCGTGTGCAAGCCCGGTGTCTGGAGCCAGGGCCCTGTCATGCTGCAGCAGCTGGCGTTGCTTAAGGGTTTTGAACTCGACGGGCTCGATCCAACTGGGCCGGAATTCATCCACCTGCAGATCGAATGCGCCAAGCTTGCCTTTGCCGACCGCGAGAAATTCTACGGCGATCCAAAGTTTACCGACATCCCGATCGCGACCTTGCTGTCGGACGCTTACAATGACGAACGCCGCAAGCTGATCTCGAGGGACAAAGCCTCGCTCGATTTTCTCCCCGGCTCGGTGGAAGGTTTCGGTTCGGTCGTAAAAATGCGCCGCGCCGAGGGCCATCGCGAGGCGGTCGGCGCCATGGGCGCCGGCGAGCCGACCGTCGGCCGCTTCGGCGAGGTGCGTGGCGACACCGTGCATTTCGACATCATCGACCAGGCCGGCAACATGATCTCGGCGACGCCGTCCGGCGGCTGGCTGCAATCCTCGCCGGTGATTCCCGAACTCGGCTTCTGTCTCGGCAGCCGCGCCCAGATGTTCTGGCTCGAAGAAGACCATCCCGCCGCACTGGCGCCGGGCAAGCGTCCGCGCACCACGCTGTCGCCGACCATGGCGCTACGCGACGGCGAGCCGTACATGGCCTGGGGTTCGCCCGGCGGCGACCAGCAGGATCAATGGACCACGCAATTCTTCCTGCGCCACGTCCACGCCAATCTGAACCTGCAGGAAGCGATCGACGCGCCGGCATGGCACTCCGAACATTTCCCGATCTCGTTCTGGCCGCGCACCGCCCGGCCCGGCGTGCTCGTCGTTGAAAACCGCGTGCCGAAGGCCACGATCGATACCTTGAAGGGCCGCGGCCATGTTGTCGAGATCGGCCCCGATTGGTCGGAAGGCCGCCTTACCGCCGCCTCCAAGGTCGGCCGCCGCCGCCGCGCGGCCGCCAATCCCCGGGGCATGCAAGGCTACGCGGCAGGACGATAAGGGCTTCAGATGACTTGGTCGATCATCGCGCGCGATCCCGCAACCGGCCAGTTCGGCATAGCCGTCGCGACCAAATTCTTCGCGGTCGGCGCGCGCGTGCCGCATATCGTGGCCGGCATCGGCGGCATCGCGACCCAGGCGCTGGTCAATCCCTATTACGGCATCGACGGCGTCAAGCTGTTGAGAGAGGGACGTGCGCCGGACGACATCCTCAAGACCCTGATCGCCACCGACGACGGCCGCGAAAGCCGGCAATTGCACATCATGGATGCGAGGGGCCGCATTGCCGCGCATACCGGCCGCGATTGCGTCGACTGGCGCGGACACATTCAGGGCGACGGTTTTTCGATCGCGGGCAATATGCTGGCGGGCGCCGCCGTGCTCGATGACACCGCGAAAGCCTATGTGGCTAATGCCGGCTTGCCCTTTCCCCGCCGGCTGATCGCCGCGATGCATGCAGGTGAAGCCGCGGGCGGCGACAAGCGCGGCAAGCAATCCGCGGCACTGCTGATCCACGGCGACGAGGAATGGTCCGAGCTCAATCTGCGCGTCGACGACCATACCGATCCGCTGCGCGAGCTCGAGCGGCTTGAAGAAGTGAGCCGCGAGCGCTGGGTGCATTTCCGCGCATTCATGCCGACGCGCAAGAATCCTGCAGGGATTACCGATCGCGCGACCATCGACGCCGGCATCGAGGCCAGCATCAAAGCGGCGGCTGCAGGCAAGGCATGACTTCAAGCCCGCTGATCGAAATCGAGGGACTCCGCGTCGTCTTCCATGGCGACGATGGCCGCGCGACCCATGCGGTCGATGCCGTCGATCTCAGCGTGGCCAATGGCGCGACACTTGGACTGGTCGGCGAATCCGGCTGCGGCAAGAGCGTGACCTCGCTGGCCATCATGGGACTGCTGTCAAAGCATTCGGCGGTAGTCTCCGGCTCGATCCGCTTCGATGGTTTTGATCTGCTCGACGTCCCCGACGAGACCCTGCGCGACCTGCGCGGCAACCGGCTGGCAATGATTTTTCAGGAACCGATGACCTCGCTCAACCCGAGCTTCACGATCGGCGACCAGATCATCGAGACCATCCTGCGCCATCGCGGCGGATCGAAGCGCCAGGCGCGCGAGCGCGCCATCGAACTGCTGCGCCGCGTCCACATCCCCTCACCCGACAAGCGAATCGACGAATATCCGCACAAGCTTTCAGGCGGCATGCGCCAGCGCGTGATGATCGCGATGGCGCTGGCCTGCGATCCCCGCCTCTTGATCGCGGACGAACCGACTACCGCGCTCGATGTCACCCTGCAGGCGCAGATCCTCGATCTGATGCGCGAGCTGAAAGCTGCGAGCGGCGCCGCTATCATTCTGATCACGCACGATCTCGGCGTGGTTGCCGAAGTCTGCGACGAAGTCGCTGTCATGTATGCCGGCGAAATCGTCGAGCGCGCGCCGGTCGATGAGCTGTTCGCCAATCCGCAGCATCCCTACACCGTCGGCCTGCTCGGTTCGATCCCGCGGCTCGGTCGCCGCGCATCGCACCTCGCGACCATCGAGGGCATGGTGCCGAACATGGCCAATCCGCCGCCCGGCTGCCGCTTCTCGGCGCGCTGTCCTTTTGTCGCCGACATCTGCGTCGCGGCGCCGCCGCCGCTGGCGATCCTCAGCCCCGGCCACGCCTCGCGTTGCATCAGGGCGCCGCTGGAGCGGCTGGTGTCATGACCGCGCTGCTCGAAGTCGAAGGACTCGTAAAACATTTCGTCGCGGGACGTTCGGTGTTCGGCCGCACCACCGCCTTCGTCAAGGCCGTCGACGGCGTCAGCTTCCGTGTCGAGGCCGGCAAGACGCTGGCGCTGGTCGGCGAATCCGGCTGCGGCAAATCCACCGTGAGCCGGCTGGTGCTGCGGCTGATCGAGCCGGACGCCGGCAGCGTTCGCTTCGAGGGCCGCGATCTCCTCGCGCTGGGCGCCAATGAGCTGCGCAACTTCCGACGCGACGCGCAGATCATCTTTCAGGATCCCTACGCCTCGCTCAACCCGCGCATGACCGTCAGCCAGATCCTGACCGAGCCGCTGGCGCTGCACGACCTGGTGCCGGCGCCGCGCCGCCGCGAACGGGTCGAGGAATTGCTGCGGCTGGTCGGGCTGGAGCCGCGCTTTGCGCGGCGTTATCCGCATGAATTTTCCGGCGGCCAGCGCCAGCGCATCGCCATCGCACGGGCGCTGGCGGTGGAACCGAAATTGATCATCTGCGACGAGCCGGTGTCGGCGCTCGACGTCTCGATCCGCTCCCAGATCCTGAACCTGCTGCGCGATTTGCAGAACCGGCTCGGCCTTGCCTACATCTTCGTCTCGCACGATCTGGCGGTGGTAAAACACATCGCCGACCGCGTCGCAGTGATGAATCTCGGCGTCATCGTCGAGACCGCGGACGCGCAGGCGCTGTTTGCTGCCCCGCGGCATCCCTATAGCCGGGCTCTATTGTCAGCTATTCCCGTACCCAAGCCGCAAGCCAAACGCAGCCGCATCGTGCTGCAGGGCGAGATGCCGAGCGCGCTCGATCCGCCGTCCGGCTGCCGCTTTCATACCCGCTGCCCCTATGTGGTCGAGCGCTGCCGCACCGAAGTGCCGCAGCTCCTGGCCGACAACACGGGGCACGCCACCGCCTGCCACCGGATGGCGGAACTGCCGACGCCTGACAGCATCGTTCCCTCGGGCGGTGGCTTCTCGCCGGTGCTGGAAAAACTGGTCGCCGCCTTTGGACGGGCGGAAGGCGCGGGCCGCAACGGGGTTGATATATCAGGAACACGACCAACAGCAGTGTAATCAGAGGATGGGTGCGATGAAAATCTTGCGTTTGGCGGTGACCGCGGCGGCTCTGTTGCTGTCGTTCGAGGCGAGTGTGCAGGCCCAGACCACGCTGCGCATTGGCCTGGCCGAGGATCCGGACATTCTCGATCCGACCCTGGCGCGTACCTATGTCGGCCGCATCGTGTTCGCCGGCTTCTGCGACAAGCTGTTCGACATCGATGAGAAGATCAACATCGTGCCGCAGCTCGCGCTGTCGCACCAGACCTCGGCCGACGGCAAGGAGGTCATCATCAAGCTGCGGCCGGGCGTGAAATTCCACGACGGCGAGCCGCTGGACGCCGAGGCCGCAAAATTCTCGCTCGACCGCCACATGACGATGGCGACCTCGTTCCGCAAGCCGGAGCTGGCGCAGCTCGACCGCGTCGAGGTGGTCGATCCCCTCACCATCAAGCTGGTGCTGAAGACGCCGTTCTCGCCGCTGATCGCCCAGCTCACCGACCGCGCCGGCATGATGGTATCGCCGAAGGCGGCGAAAGCCGAAGGCGATAAATTCGGCCTGAAGCCGGTTTGCGCGGGCCCCTACAAATTCGTCGAGCGCGTGCAGCAGGACCGCATCGTGTTCGAGAAATTCGCCGACTACTGGAACAAGGACGCGATCAAGATCGACCGCATCGTCTATCTGCCGCTGGTCGACGCCACCGTGCGCCTTGCCAATCTCAAATCCGGCGGCCTCGATCTGATCGAACGCCTGCTCGCCACCGACATCAAGGCGGTGGTGAGCGACCCGAAGCTGAAATTGTCCAGCGCCATCGAGCTCGGCTATCAGGGCGTGACGCTGAACGTCGGCAAGGACAAGGCCAAGGGGCCGCTCAGCCAGTCCGCCAAGGTCCGGCAGGCGCTCGATCTGTCGCTCGACCGCGAGGCGATCAACCAGGTGGTGTTCAACGGCGAATTCAAGCCCGGCAACCAATGGGTCAATCCCGATCACCCCTATTACCAGAAGGCCTTTCCGGTCCGTGGGCGGGATATCGCCAAGGCCAAGGCGCTGCTGAAGGAAGCCGGCGTCACGGCGCCCGTCAGCGTCGATTTCATGGTGCCGAAGGGCGCGGAAACCGAAGCGGTGGCACAGGTGATCCAGTCGATGGCTTCCGAAGCCGGCTTCGACATGAAGATCAGGGTCACCGAATTCGCAACCTCGCTGAAGCTGGCTGAATCAGGCGAATACCAGGCCTTCATGCTGGCCTGGAGCGGACGGATCGATCCCGACGGCAATTCCTACGTGTTCCAGAAATCCAACGCGCCGCAGAACTACAGCGCTTGGTCCAATCCCGATGCCGACAAGGCGCTCGACGACGGGCGTCTGGTGACGGATCAGGCGCAGCGCAAGGCCATCTATGAGAAGCTGGCCAAGCTCGTGCTGGAAGAAAAGCCGCTGCTCTACATCTATCACCGCAAGATCCTGATCGCGCACAGTACAAAACTCGAGGGCTACAAGCAGATGCCGGACGGGCTGGTGCGCGTGACCGGGTTGACGCTGAAGTGAGGATGTTTAGCCGAGCGCACCGCTCTGCTCCCTCCCCCCTTGCGGGGGAGGGTTGGGGAGAGGGGTGCCACAGCGGTGGTGCCGGTGAGTTGCGAGCACCGTTGGCCGATCATGACCCGCTCGCCCGAAGCCACCCCTCTCCCTGTCCCTCCCCCGCAAGGGGGGAGGGAACCGTGCGGCTGGCACCGTCAGCACAATCCAAACTGCCCTTACTCCAGACAACACGGCTGCCATGCTGAACTTCCTCGGCCAGCGTATCCTGCAGCTGATCCCGACGCTGTTCTTCGTGTCGGTCCTGATCTTTTCGCTGCAGCACCTGTTGCCCGGCGATCCCGCGCTGGTCATGGCCGGCGAGGAGCGCGATCCCGAGGTGATCGCGCAGATCCGCGCGCAATACCGGCTCGATCAGCCGATCCCGATCCAGTACGTCTACTGGGTCAAGGGCGTGCTGTCGGGCGATTTCGGCGAGTCGCTGCGCATCAAGGTGCCGGTGCTGAGCCTGATCGCGCAGAAACTGCCGGTGACGATCCAGCTCGGCTCGATGGCGATCGTGATCGCCTTCCTGATCGGCATTCCCGCCGGCATCGTATCGGCCGTAAAGAAAGGCACGGCGTGGGACTACGGCGCCAACCTGTTCGCGCTGTGGGGCATCTCGACGCCGAATTTCTGGCTCGGTATCATGCTGATCTTCCTGTTCTCGATCGAGCTCGGCTGGCTTCCGGCCTCCGGCTATGTGCCGCTGTCGGAAAACTGGCGCGCCAGCCTCGCCTCCACCATCATGCCCGCCTTCGTGCTCGGCAACGCCATCGCCGCGATCCTGATGCGGCATACCCGCAGCGCCATGCTGCAGGTGCTGGAGAGCGATTACGTGCGGACGGCGCGCGCGAAGGGCCTTTCCGAACGCTCGGTGATCCTCAAGCATGCGATGCGCAACGCGCTGACGCCGGTGATCACGCTGGGTGCGCTCGAACTCGGCACACTGCTGTCGGGCGCGGTGCTGACCGAGCAGATTTTTTCGATTCCGGGCTTCGGGAAGCTGATCGTCGACGCGGTATTCAACCGTGACTACGCGGTCGTGCAAGGCGTCGTGCTGACGACGGCGACGATCTACATCACGCTGAACCTTGTCGCCGATATCGCCTACGTCCTCGTCAATCCGCGGCTGAGGGCGTAACCCATGACCGACGTCGCCCTCGGCCCCCTTCCAAAAGTCGCCTCCGATGAACTGGAGAGTCCGGCGCGGCGTGCGCTTCGGCGGCTGTTCAAGCGCAAGGGCGCCGTGGTCGGCCTCGTCGTCATCGCGCTGTTCGTGGTGCTCTCGCTGTTCGCGCCGCTGATCGTGCCCTATGACCCGATTGCAACCAGCTGGTCGCTGGTACGCAAGCCGCCGACGTGGCAGCACTGGTTCGGTACCGACGATCTCGGGCGCGATATCCTGGCCCGCGTGGTCTATGGCGCCCGGGCCTCGCTGATGGCCGGCGCGATCTCGGTCGGGATTGCGCTCGGCATCGGCGTGCCGCTCGGCTTGCTGTCGGGCTATCGTGGCGGTTTCATCGACAGCCTGATCAGCCGCATCACCGATGCGATGCTGGCCTGCCCGTTCCTGATCCTCGCCATTGCGCTGGCGGCATTTCTCGGCCCGAGCCTCGGCAATGCCATGATCGCGATCGGCATCTCGGCGACGCCGATCTTCGTGCGGCTGACCCGCGGCCAGGTGATGAGCGTCAAGGTCGAGGATTATGTCGAGGCGGCGCGCGCGATGGGCAATCCGCGCTGGCGCATCGCGCTGTTCCATATCCTGCCGAACATCATGCCGGCGCTTTTGGTGCAGGCAACGCTGTCGATCGCGGCCGCCATCATTGCGGAGGCCGCACTGTCGTTCCTCGGCCTCGGCCAGCAGCCGCCCTCGCCGTCCTGGGGCAGCATGCTCAACGCCGCGCAACGTTTCCTGACCAACGCGCCCTGGATGGCGATCTGGCCGGGACTGGCGATCTTCCTCGTGGTGCTGTCGTTCAACCTGGTCGGCGACGGCCTGCGCGACGCGCTCGATCCAAGGGAGCGGTAGGTACACCGCTCTAACCCCGTCATTGCGAGCGTAGCGAAGCAATCCATCTCGCGGCGTAACGGATGGATGGATTGCTTCGTCGCAAGAGCTCCTCGCAATGACGGCAGAACTCGACCCCTAAATCACCAGCTCCCGCAACACCCTCCGGCAATCCATCTCATACTCGAGATCAATCACCGGCGGCCTTGCAAAATGCCAGGTCAGGCCCGAACGCGCGGCGCCGCGGCGGACCAGCTCTTCGGCAAACATCGGATGGAAGTCGTGGATCGTGTAGGTCTGCGCCGCCGTCGCGTCCTTCCAGCCGAAGCCGAATTCGGCCATGCGCTTTTCCATGGCGCCGACCACGTAGCTCACTTTCTCTTTCATCCCCTCCGGGCTGAGGTCGCGGTAACGCACGGTGCGCTCGGCATAGGTTGCGCCACCTTCCAGCGATTCGCCGCTGCCCGCGATCACGAAACTCGGCGTCATGTTCCCGCTGGGGCGCGTGAACGAGAAGGCATAGAACGACGGCTCGGCGGGCGGGTCGATCTCGGGACAGACATTGCTGCGCGCCACGGGATTGGTGGTGCCGTCATAGATATCCCATTCGGCGAGCGTCTTGACGTAGTGCAGGTTGAAGTTCCGGAATCCTTCATCGGTGAAGGCCGCCGGCGAACGCAGCTCGCAGGCGCAAAACGACGTCAACGGCCTGCCCTCGGCCTGAATATACTTGGCAATCTGCGCAAAGCCTTCGGCCAGCGCCACCGGTTTGTCGAACCGCACCCGCTCGATCTCGAAACCGGGGTTGGCCGCAGCCCCGGCGGAATACTGAAACACCGCCGGGATGAACCGGTAATTGCCTGCCACAAAATCGGTCGTCATATCCGCTCTCCGTTTCCCGTTATTCCAATTGCATGCGGACGCCCTTGGCGCCGTTGAGCAGCCGCTTCAAATGAAAGCCGGCGAGCGCATCGTCGGCATGCGCGCCGACCAGCGCCGCAAAGGCCGGCATTGCCGCCGGGTCACCGGCCTCGAGCTTGGCGAAGGCTTCGGAGTATTGCGACGTCGCTGGGCTCTCAAACGCCGCTGCCGTCAACGGCTCATAGGCGCGCAGCGGCTCGCTGCGCCCGCGCAGCACGAGGTCGCCGACCGGCCGGCCGCGGAAATCTCCGGCGCCATCAGCGACGACCGCGCTGACGCAAATCCGCGTGCCCAGGTGCTTGTTGGCGGCCTCCAGCCGCGCCGCGGTGTTGATGGTGTCACCATAGGCGGTGTAATCGAAAAACCTGCTGCCACCGAAATTGCCGACCAGCGCGGAACCGGCGTGGACACCGACGCGCGTGGCCCCGAAACTCACACCCTTTTTCTTCCAGCGCAGACGGAATTCCTGCGCCCAGCTATCGAGATCGTGGGCGCAGGCGATCGCGCGCCTGGCGTAATCAGGCTGATCTCCCGGCGCATTGAACAGAACCTGGATCGCATCGCCGATGATCTTGGCGACCGTCCCCTCATGGGCGAACACCACGTCGGTCATGCCGCCCACATAGTCGCCGAGCAGCGTCCCCAGCACGTCGGGTGCGGCGGTTTCGACCAGCGAGGTGAAACCGGTGATGTCGGTGAAGATCGCCGCGACCTCGCGCCAATGCACCTCCATGCCGTCGCTGTCGCCGATGGCGGCAAGACGGCTCGCAATCTGCGGCGAGAAATAGCGCGACAGCGAAGCGTGCGCGCGCTCGGCCTCGGCCTGGCGGCGGCGCGCCTCGCGCATCATCTCGACATGGCGGATGGTCTTGTCGATCGTCATTTCCAGATCGCCGAAATCGATCGGCTTGGTCAGGAAATCGAACGCGCCGCGGTTCATCGCGGTACGGATGTTGCTCATGTCGCCATAGGCGGACACGATGATGGTGGATTTCTTGTCTTCGGCCTCCTGCAGCTTGGCGAGCAGCGACAGGCCGTCCATGCGCGGCATGTTGATGTCGGATACCACCATGTCGACATGCGGGTTCTGCTCGATCGAGGCCAGCGCTTCGATTCCGTCATGGGCGAACACAAAGGTCACGCTGCCGTCGCGGATCTGGCGACGGAATTTCTGCAGCACCAGAGCCTCGAGATCGGGCTCGTCGTCGACGACGAGGATCGTTGCGGTCATGCGGCTTGCCCGAGCCGGGTATCGATCTCGTGGCGCAGCAGCGCAAAATCGATCGGCTTGGTCAAGAGGCCGATCGCGCCGCGCTCGATCGCCTTGCGGCGGGTTTCGGCATCGCCATAGGCGGTGATCATGATGACGGGCACATCAGGCCGCGCCGCGCGCACCTTCGGCAGCATTTCAAGCCCGCTCATGCCGGGCATGTTGATGTCGGACAGGATCAGGATCAGCGACGGGTCACGAACTTCCGCAGCACGCTCCAGTGCCGCAGGCGCCGACGGCGCAAATTCCATGGTAAAGCGACCGGACTTGAGATCGCGCCGGAACTGCTGCCGAAACAGCGCCTCGACATCGGGCTCGTCATCCACAACGAGGATGTAAACGCTCAATTTTTGCCTCCAGTATCGTTGGGCATGATCTTATCCGAAAATCGGTCTCCAGTTTTCGGGATCATGCCAGCGCTACGCCTTTTCGCGGCAGCGTAATAATGAATTCGGTGAATACATCAGGCTCCGTCCGTACGTCGATCTTGCCGCCATGCTGTTTCACCACGATGTCGTGACTCATCGACAATCCGAGCCCGGTTCCCTCGCCAGCGGGTTTCGTCGTGAAGAAGGGATTGAACATTTTTTCCTTCACTTCCAAGGGGATACCGGTACCGTTGTCGCGAATCCGGATTTCCACCTTGTTGCCGAGGTTTTTCGTCGTCGCCGTCAGAACAGGCTCGAAGCCCGCCTCGCCCTTCTCCTTGCGCTTGGTCGCGGCGTAAAAGCCGTTCGAGATCAGGTTGAGGAATACCCGCGTGATTTCCTGCGGATAGAGATCGATCATGCCGGCCTCGGGATCCAGATCGCGCTTGAGCGTGATGTTGAATCCGGATTTTTCCGCCCGCGCGCCGTGATAGGCGAGGTTGAGGCTTTCCTCGATGATCGCATTGATGTCGGCGGACCGGACTTCGCCTGATCCCTCGCGCGAATGCAGCAGCATGTTCTTGACGATCGAGTCGGCGCGCTTGCCGTGCTGCACGACCTTTTCGAGATTGCCCTTCAGCATATGGGTGAGTTCGTCGATCTCCTCGCGGGTCTTGCCGTCGAGCGCGGCGGGCTTCAGCACATCGTTCAGCTCGTCGATCAGTTCCGCCGACAGCGCCGAGAAATTGTTGACGAAATTGAGCGGGTTCTTGATCTCGTGGGCGATCCCCGCGGTGAGCTGGCCGAGCGAAGCCAGTTTCTCGGTCTGTATCAGGCGGTCCTGCGCGGTGCGGAGATCGTCGAGAGACTCGCTCAGATCCTTGGTACGTTCGCGCAATTCTCGGAGCAGCCGCGTATTCTCGATGGCGATCACGGCCTGGTTGGCGAAACTGCTGACAAGTGCGATCTGCTTGTCGGTAAACGGCCGGACCTCCTGGCGATAGATCGCAATCGTTCCGATCAACTCGTTTTCCTTGAGCAGCGGAACGATGACAATGGTTCTGGCCCCCGCAAGATCGGACATCGCAACAACGGCTGGATGGCCTTCGAGATAGGGCTGTTGTGTCCGAAGATCCTCGATCTGGACCGCCTGATGCGTTCTTACAATCATGCCAAGACCGCTCTTCGGATGCGGATAGATCGGCTCATCCGCCTGCGCGACATATGCTTGCGGTACGTTGAAGAGTGCAACGTTGCGGAAGCAGTTGCCGTCGTACTGATTCATCGTGCCAAAATGCGCGCCGCAGATATGGGTGGCGTTTTCGAGCATCTTCTGGAACACCGGATCCAGTTCGCCCGGAGATGAGCTGATGACTTCCAATACTTCCGATGTCGCGGTTTGCTGTTCGAGCGTCTCTCTCAGTTCCGCGGTCCGCAATTCGACCTTCTTCTCCAAATCCGCATAGGACTCCTGCAGCCGCGCGCCCATGTCGTTGAACTGGTTGGCGAGGCCTTCGAGTTCGTCGCCGGTCTTGATGGTGATGCGCTGGGCGAAATCGCCGCCGCCGATGCGTTCGGCGCCGGCCCGCAATGCCTGGATCGGGCCGACCATGCGGCGTGCCAGGAAGATTCCGGCGAGCACCGCAAGGATCGATGCCGCCGCGAGCAGCAAGGCAAGCCGCTGCAGCGCCTGGTACAGCGAGGCGTAGGCTTCCTTGACCGGCAGTTCGACGAACATCGTCCATCCCAGCGGGGCGATCGGCGCGGATGCCGTCAGCACCTCCTGCCCCTGGATGTTCAGCGCGCCCTGCAATTCAACGGCTTCGCTGGTTCTGCCGGTGCGGGCGGCCTGCACTTGGCTGAGCTTCGACATGTCGGTGTTGCGCAGCACCAGGCTGATATCGGGATGGGCAATCAGGCGTCCCGTCGGGCCGACGACATAGGCGTGGCCGCGTTCGCCGACCTTGATCTGCGAGACCACGTCCCAGATCAGCTTCAGATTGACCTCGGCGATGCTGACACCGGCATCCTTGCGGGTGCCGGCCAGCGATAGCGTCATGTAGGGCTCGGACTCCCGGCGAAAATACACCGGCCCGTAAAACACCTTGTTGGCGACGGCTTCCGTGAATTTCGGGTCTTTGGAAAGGTCGAGGCCGGAGTCGACGACATCCATTGCCAGCCGCGACACCCGCAGGCGTTCCTTGCCGGTGGAATCGATCTGCGACAGTTCGGTGATCGCCGGCACCTGCCGCAGCAGGCGGAGCGCGTCGAACCGGCGATCCTGCAGCGATCCGGCCGACCAGGGCAACTGGGTGGTCCAACCCAGCTGGCTTTCGATTTCCTTGATGAACTGGCCGATCTTGGCCGCGGCGGCTTCGGCCTGCTCGTGCTGGATCCGGATCAGGGAAGTTTTGTGCTCCCGATAGTAGAAGAAAACCTCGAAAATCCCGTTGGAAAGCAGCGCGACGCCCACCACGGCAACGAACAGCGCGACGTATTTGGTGAACAGCCGGTTGCGGGTTCTGGTCCCGGGCGCCCCCTGCGCGGGCACAGCATTCTCCGCGGGCGAAGCAGCCGCCAGCGTGCGCCCCTCTGGGGTGCCGGGATGCAGGGAAATGCTCATGCCGGCCAAGCTATCAAGAAGCCTTGAGCTTGTCCCTTGCCGCACCGCGGCAAACCGGCCGGAGCTCATAACGAAAACGGCGGCGATCAGGACCGCCGCCGACTTCGTCCTATTCGCCCGCCATGCTCAGGTCGGTTTGAGCCCAGGCGTTCCCAGATCGAAATCCGCGATTTCCTTCGTCCGCTGCGAGCCGGCCTTGGCCTGGTGGTCGGTCGCCATCCAGACATAGACCGCCGGCAGCACGAACAGCGTGAACAGCGTACCGATCGACATGCCGGAGACCACGACGAGACCAATCGAGAAGCGGCTCGCCGCACCTGCGCCCGTTGCGGTCAGCAGCGGGATCAGGCCGGTGACCATCGCCGCCGTCGTCATCAGGATCGGACGCAGCCGGATCCGGGCCGCCATCTCGATCGCCGAACGCTTGTCGAGGCCTTCCTTGAGCTGCAGTTCGTTGGCGAACTCCACCATCAGGATGCCGTGCTTGGTGATCAGGCCGACCAAGGTCAGCAATCCGACCTGGGTGTAGATGTTGATCGTCGCTACGCCGAAGAACAGCGGGATCAGCGCGCCGACGATCGCCATTGGAACGCTGATCATGATCACCAGCGGATCGCGCAGGCTTTCGAACTGCGCCGCCAGCACCAGGAAGATGATGATCAGCGCGAAACCGAAGGTGATCGCGAGCTGGTTGCCTTCCTGCACATATTGGCGGGAATCGGCCAGATAGTCGTGACCGAAGCCGGCGGGCAGCTTCTTGGCTTCACCTTCGAGGAAGTCCACCGCCTGCCCAACCGTCACACCCGGCATCGGCACCGCCTGGAAGGTCGCGGAGTTCAGCTGGTTGTAATGCGTCAGCGAATTTGGATCGGTCGCGGTCTCGATCGACACGATGGTCGACAGCGGCACCAATTGCCCGGTGTTGGTCGGGACGTAGTAACCGCCGAGCGATTCCGGCGACAGCCGCATGCCGCGGGGCACCTGCGGGATCACCTGATACGAGCGCCCCTCGAGGTTGAAGCGATTGACGTAATTGCCGCCGAGCAGAGTCTGCAACGTGGCGCCAACCTGCGCCATGTTGATGCCGAGATCGCTTGCCTTGGAACGGTCGATGTTGACCCGCACCACCGGCTGATTGAAGTCGAGGTCGCTGTCGGAGACGATGAACAGGCCGCTCTTGCGCGCCGCGTCCTTTAGCTTGTTCATCTCCTCATAGACGGCCTGGAAGCCGGCGGTCGAATTGATCACCATCTGTATCGGCAAGCCGCCGGGCCCGCCCGGGAGCGGCGGCAGGTTGAACGCGAACGCCTGGACACCTTCGATCTTGCTGATCTCCGCCTGTACCAGCGGCTTCAGCTTGATCGAGGAACGTTCACGCTCGTCCCACGGCTTGAGCAGCATGCCGGCGATGCCGCCCTGCGGCCCATTGATGCCATTCAGGACGAAGCGCAGGTCGGTTTCGGGAAATTTGGCAAACGCCTTGTCGAGCTTGTCGCCGTAGAAGTCGACATAGTCGATGTTGGCGTATTTCGGCGCCTTGGTCACCGAGAACACGATGCCCTGATCCTCTTCGGGCGCGAGTTCCTTGGCCGTGTTCATATAGAGGAACCCGACCAGACCGAGGATCGTCAGCGCGAACACGCCGGTGATCGGACGATAGTCGAGCGAGCGATCGAGTTGCCTTCCGTACCAGCGCGTCATCGCGCCGAACACCCGGTTGACGATCCTGGCGAAACGCCCCTCTTCAGCGCTCTTGAGCAGCACCGAGCACATCATCGGCGACAGCGTCAGCGCAATCACGCCGGACACGATCACCGAGCCCGCGAGCGTGAAGGCGAATTCGCGGAACAGCGAGCCGGTCAAGCCGCCGAGGAATCCGATCGGTGCATACACGGCCGCCAGCGTGATCGTCATCGAGATCACGGGACCGACGATTTCGCGCGCACCCTGCAGTGATGCCTGTACCGGTGTTTTTCCCTCTTCCAGATGGCGATGGATGTTCTCGACCACCACGATGGCATCGTCGACCACGAGCCCGATGGCGAGCACCATCGCCAGCAGCGTCAGCAGGTTGAAGCTGAAGCCCAGCGCCAGCATCAGGCTGCAGACGCCGATCAGCGACAGCGGAATTGTGACGACGGGAATGATGACCGAACGGAACGAGGCCAGGAACAGGAAGATCACGACCACGACGATCAGCATCGCCTCGATCAGCGTGTTCTGCACCTCGTCGATCGATGACTGAATGAACTTGGTGGAATCGTAGGCCACCTTCATCTTCATCGAAGGCGGCAAGTTGCGTTCCAGTTCCGGAAACAGCGCACGCACGCCCTTGACCAGCGTCAACGGATTGCCTTGCGGGGTCGCCTGCACGCCGATGAAGATCGCGCGCTCGCCGCTGAACGCGACACTCGCGTCGGTGCTTTGCGCCGCCAGCTCGACGGTCGCGATATCCTCGACCCGAACAAAGCCGCCGTCCTTGGACTTGACGATCATCCGCTTGAACTGATCGAGGCTCCGCAGGTCGGTATTGGTCGTAATGTTGGAGACGATGAAGTAGCCCTTGGCCTGGCCGGCGGCGGCCTGGAAGTTGTTGGCCTGGATCGCCGCCTGGACATCGCTCGGCGATACGCCGCGCCCGGCCATCTTGACCGGATCAAGCCACAGCCGCATCGCAAACGTCTGGCCGCCCAGAATGTCGGCCGACGCCACGCCGTCGACGGTCGACAGCACCGGCTGAACCACGCGCGTCAGATAGTCCGAGATCGCCGAACCGGACAACTCCTCGCTGGAGAAGCCGAGATACATCACGGCCGTTGTCTGGCCGGTTGTCTTGGTCACGATCGGATCGTTGGATTCTTTCGGGATCAGATATTTGACCGAGTTTGTCTTGGCGAGAACTTCGGTCAGCGCCTGGTTCGGATCGAAATTCAGCTTGATGTAGACCTGGATCGTGCTCGTGCCCTGCACCGACGACGACGTGATGTAGTCGACACCTTCGGCGGAGGCGATCGCCTGCTCGATCGGCGTCGTGATGAAGCCCTGAATCAAATTCGCCGACGCGCCCGGATAGACGGTGGTGACGTTGATCACCGTGTTCGACAGCTTCGGATACTGCCGGATCGGCAAGACGCTGGCGGCCCGCAGACCGAGCAAGAGGATCAGCAAACTAACGACGACCGACAAAACCGGGCGCTTGATGAAGATATCAGTTAAGGCCATCGCTGGTTATCCAGTTCAAACGTATGGGCACGGTCCCTCCACGAGACCGACGCCTGAATCCTGATGTTGCAACGCGGCCCTGCGGCCGCGTCACGTTCAATAGCGCGGCGGCTTCGCCGGAATCACAGGCGCCGGATCGGCCGAAACCGTCACCGCCGCACCCGATTGCAGCTTGAGCTGTCCGACCGCAACGACACGATCGCCGGGCTTCAGCCCCTTCAGGATCTCGGCACGCCCGTCGATGCGGTTGCCGGTCTGCACGAAGGTGCGCACCGCCGTCAGGCTGGTCTTGCCGTCATCCTCTTTCTTCTCGGTCAGGAGATAGACGGAGTCGCCATAGAGCGTGTAATCGACCGCGGTCTCGGGAATGGTGATGACCGGCGGCTTGTCCGGCAGCACCACCGTGGTGGTCGCGAACATGCCCGGCTTGAGGATGCGTTCGGGGTTGTCGATCGTCGCCTGCACGCGAATGTTGCGCGTGTCGGTAGCGATCTGCGGCTCGATGGTCGTGATCTTGCCCTCGAACTTCCGGCCCGGATAGGCGTCGACCCCGATACGAACGATCTGTCCGACCTTGAGCGCGCCTGAGTCCTTCTCCGTCACGGTGAAGTTGGCAAACAGCCGCGACAGATCGGTCAACGAAACGATCTGCGTTCCCGCCGTCAGGTACTGACCGACCTCGACCCTGCGAACGCCGAGTTCGCCGTCGAACGGGGCCCGCACCTGCTTTTGCGAGATGATGGCCTGGGTCTTGGCGATGCCGGCATTGGCCTGGTCGAACGCCGATTGCGCCTGGTCGACGGTTGCCTGCGGCCCGAACTGGCGGCTTGCCAGTTGCTTGGCGCGCTCGAGCGAGAGCTGCGCCATCGTCGCCTGCGCCTTGAAGCTGGCGAGGTCGGCCTGCTCGGGACCATCGAACAACTGCACCAGCGGGGTGCCTTCCTTCACGGTGGTGCCCGCGGTGAACATGATCTCGGTGATACGGCCGTTCAAATCCGAGGTGACATTGACCTGATGCACGGCGGCGAGATCGCCGACCGCGGTCAACAGGTTGGGTATGACTTCGGACTTCGCGTCGGCAACGCTGACGCTGGTCGGCGGCGGTTTGTTGTTGGCAAAGAACTGCGCGATCATCTTGCCGCGGAAATAGTTGAACCAGACCAGGCCGCCGACCAGCAGGCTCAGCAACAGCCCGACGACGATGAACCAGCGCACCATCCGGACCGGACGCTTGCGCGCCTTGTCGCCGATCGGCTGACCCTTGAGGTGGCTTTCGGTTACGATATTCATTTCATGCACTTTCTGCAGTTACCGATTGTCCCGAATTCGGCGACGGCTCGTGGTCCAAATGCCTGGTGATTGCAGCCTCGTTTAGTCCGATGCCGCGAAGGATGAATTGGCAAAGCTGCCGCTCGACATCGGCGGCGTTGCCGTAGGTGAGACAGGGCACCGCAGGAAGCCGCGACAGCGCGGCCATCAGCACGGTGTGATGCGCAAACCAGAACAGGTTGAGCGGCTCGCTGCCGATCTTCGACGCGTCCCCCGCGGCAATCGCGCTTTCGAGCGAGGCGGTGAACACCGAGCCGATCAGCTCGCTGACCTTGGCGTAAAGCAGCCGGGCGAATTCGCCGTCGTCGAGATGGCTCGTCGTCATCAGCCGCAGCCGCTGCGCCTCTTCCTCGTCGGGGCCGTCAGAGACCTGCATGAAGTGCCCGACCATGCCCTTGATCAGTTCGACCAAGGTCGCGGTCGACGGCGCCTGGCCCAGCAGATGCACCAGATCCGGGTCGGCCTCGCACTCTTCCGCCAGGATTTCCGCATAGAGCGCGGCCTTGGAGGGGAAATGCTTGAACAGCAGCCCTTCCGAAATGGCAGCCGCCGCCGCCACGCTCTTGGTCGTGGTGCCGGCAAAGCCATTGCGGGCGAAGCACCGCTTGGCGGCGCTCAATATCAATTGACGCCGTAAATCACTCGTCATGCGAAGGCTGGACATGGGCGTGTGAGTAATCACTCACCTTGACCAAGTCAAGGTTTTATTGCAGCGCAAACCGGACATTTCGGCCCAGATCGGCTGCAATCCCAACGCGCCGCGAAGGCGATAATGAAATCGGCATCCCGGCTGGAGCTACCGCTCCAGATTGGAGCCGTCGCTCAGCGCGGCGTTCGCATTCACTCGGGGCGCGGGAGCGCTTTGGGCTGGACGGTACACGGCACGCCGCCTGCCAAAGGCGCGAAAACCGTGCAACGGCTTCAATTGGAGTTGACCCCGGCCCGGGGACGGAGTTTAAATTAGTTGCAACTGCGACTAATTTAAACTGACGCGACCGCGCCAGTCTTGTCCACCTTCGCAAAGAGCATGACGCGCCATGAATTGTGATGCACGGGAGCTGTCGGCGGATTTCGACCTGGAGAAGCTGACGCCGGACTTCTATGCCAACCCTTATCCGACCTATCGTGCCCTGCGCGAGAACGAGCCGGTCAAGCGGCTGCGCAACGGCTCCTACTTCCTGACCCGCTATGACGATCTGGTCGCGGCCTACAAGGCGACCAAGGTGTTTTCGTCCGACAAGAAGAAGGAGTTTCTTCCGAAATATGGCGACAGCCTGCTCTACGAGCACCACACCACCAGCCTCGTCTTCAACGATCCGCCCGCCCACACCAGGGTGCGGCGGCTGATCATGGGCGCGCTGTCACCGCGCGCGATCGCCGCGATGGAGAGCGACCTGATCGGGCTGGTCGACGGGCTGCTCGACGGTCTCGCCGCCAAGGAAAGGGTCGACCTGATCGACGACTTTGCCGCCGCCATCCCGATTGAAGTGATCGGCAACCTGCTCGACGTCCCGCACGAGGAACGCGAGCCGCTGCGCGACTGGTCGCTCGCCATTCTCGGCGCGCTGGAGCCCGTGATCAGCAGGGAAGTGTTTGCGCGCGGCAACGAGGCGGTGAAGGATTTTCTTGGCTATCTCGAAATCCTGGTCGAGCGGCGGCGCGCGAACCCCGGCAACCCCGAACGCGACGTGCTGACGCGGCTGATTTTTGGCGAGGACAATGGCGAGCGGCTGACCTCGAAGGAACTGCTGCACAATTGCATCTTCCTTCTCAACGCCGGCCATGAGACCACCACCAATCTGATCGGCAACGGGCTGGTGGCGCTGTCGCATTACCCGCACCAGAAGACGCGGCTGATCGAAAATCCCGCTATGATCAAGACCGCGGTCGAGGAGATGCTGCGGTTCGAAAGTTCGAACCAGCTCGGCAACCGCATGACGGTCGAGCCGGTCGAGCTCGGCGGCGTAGCCATGCCGTCAGGCACGCCGGTGACGCTGTGCATCGGCGCCGCCAACCGCGATCCTGCCCAGTTTGCCGATCCCGAAAACCTCGATATCGGCCGCACGCCGAACCGGCATCTCGCCTTCGGTACCGGGGCGCATCAATGCGCCGGGATGGCGCTGGCGCGATTAGAAGGCGCGATCGCGATCTCGCGCTTCCTGGCGCGGTTTCCGGACTATGCGCTGAACGGCGAGCCGGTGCGCGGCGGCCGGGTGCGCTTCCGCGGATTTCTGAGCGTGCCGTGTCTGGTCGGCGAAACCACGCGGGCGTCGTAGGCGGCAGCCTGCTTATGCCGTCGCCGGTTCGCCTGCGATCGCGCGGTCGATCGCATCGATCAACACCTGCATCTCCAGGAATTTGGCGCGCGCCCGCTCGGCCTTGTCGCGGTCGAACGGCGCCGCGAGCACCTTGGCGTGCGCATCGCGGTCTTCGAGCATGCGATCCCTCGCCTTCTTCAAATTGTCCAGTCGGTCGCTCATGCGGGCTCGCTTTGCTGTTGGGGTATCAGGCTTTGCCGGGAATCGCTGCGTGACCTTACGGCATGGCGAGCCCGCTTCCGTGAAATAAATCGGGTTTGGCCGAAGCGGCCCTGTATCTATCCTTCGGCAAATCGCTACCCTCAGAGCCGCTTAACATCATCAAATCGACGGGAGACCGGCATGGCCAAGGGTGAGCAACGCAGCAATCGCGAAACCAAGAAGCCGAAGAAGGAAAAGATCAAGACCATCGCCGCGGCGCCGAGCCAGAAGGGCGTCGGCAACCTGCAATCGGGCTTTGCCTCGGGCAAAAAGAAATAGCTTTCCGATCCGTCTGACCAAGCGGGTCATCCTGAACGGGATAAGGGGGCGGCTCTGTTCGCCGCTCGGGTTCCCGCCTGTCGCTTGCTCCCTGTCGCCAAGCTTGGCCGGTAATTAACCCGCGGTTTACCATGTTTGCGTACCTTTTTTCGCAACCGGCGTTTCGAAAAAGGGCCTCCCGTATGGCGTACCGCGCAAATCAGCAGCTTCGTGAGGACATCTGGGATTACCGCTATCCCACCGCGCCCGCCCCGCTGCCCGACGAAGAAGAGAAAGTCGTCAGTTTTGCCCGGCAACCCGCGAAAGGACCCGGCACGACAGCGCTCAGCCTGATGCAGCAGGCCACCGAGATGTTCGAGGGCATCGAAAACCAGGCCCGCGAGACCGAAGCCCGCGCCCAGTCGCTGTGCAAGAGCGCCACCGAGCGGCTGCGGCTGGCCGAAAAGCAGCGCGACACTTCCGAGCGCTCGCGCCGCGAACTGATCAATGATTTCAATGCCCGGCTCGAGGAAATGGCGAAGGCCATGCAGCGGGCCGAAAAGCGTATCGTCAGCGCCGAGGATCATGCGATCGCCGCCGAGTTCCGCGCACAGGCCGCCGAGGCCCAGCTGCACAAAGCCAACCGCGAACTCGCCGCCATCGAAGACATGATCCGCAAGCGGCTTGTTTGAGATTCTCTCCTGCTGTCGTCCCGGCGAAGGCCGGGACCCATAACCACAGGCTTTCGTGGTTAGACCAAGCTGGCGCTCCAGCCTTTCTCAACAATCAACATTCGTGGCTATAGGTCCCGGCCCCCGTGCGCGATTGCGCACTAGGCCGGGACGACATAAACCTAAACCACCGACCGGTGCCGCTCGATGCAGGTCTGCAGCACCTCATCCATCGGCTTGCTCCACCACTCCTCCGAAAAAATCTCGATCTCGGAATAGCCCGCAAAGCCCTGCGCCTCGACGGCTGATCGCACCGACTTGATGTCGATCACACCGTCACCCATCATGCCGCGGTCGTTGAGGATGTCTTTGGTCGGCACCAGCCAGTCGCAGACGTGGAACGCCAATAGCCGATCTTTGCCGGCGCGCGCGATCTGTGGCAGCAATTCCGGATCCCACCAGATGTGATAGACGTCGAGCGCGACGCCGAGCGCGCCTGATCGCTTCGGATCGAGCGCGTCGCAGATATCGAGCGCCTGTTTGGTGGTGTTGACGCAGGCGCGGTCGCCGGCATAGGCGGGATGCAGCGGTTCGATCGCCAGCGGCATGTTGGCGCTATCAGCATATTCCATCATCTCGGCGATGCCGTCGTGGACCTGGCTGCGGGCCGCCAAAATGTCCTTTGAGACCGCGCTGCCCGGCCGCGAATATTGCGGCAGTCCGCCGACGACCAGCACGATGCAGGGCGCGCCCAGCGCCTTGGCTTCATCGACGGCGCGGCGGTTATCGTCGCGCGCCTCGATGCGATGCGCGGCATCCGATGTGAACATGCCGCCGCGGCAATAGCCTGTCAGTTCCAGCCCGGCGTCGCGCACCGCACGCGCGGCACGCTCGAGGCCGACGGCGGCGACCTGATCGCGCCACGGGTCGATGGCGCGGATGCCATGCCGCGCGCAGGCCTCGATGATCGCAACGAGATCGCCCTGCTTGCGGACCGTTGCGGTGTTCAGCGACAGCCAGCGGTGATCCTTCGAAAAATCCCGCATCAGGGCTCGACACCCCGTGTCGCCAGCACCGTCTTCATCCGCCGTGTCGCCAGTTCCGGATTGGCCAGCAGCCCCGCCTGGTCGGCCAGCCGGAACAATTCAGCCAGGTGCAGCGTCGAGCGCGTGCTCTCCTGCCCGCCCACCATGGCGAAGTGATCCTGGTGGCCGTTGAGATAGGCCATGAACACGATTCCCGTCTTGTAGAACCGCGTCGGCGCTTTGAAGATGTGCCGGGACAACGGCACCGTCGGCCCCAGCACGTCGTGGAAGCCGGCTTCGTCGCCGGCCGCCAGCCGCGACAATGCGTAGGACGCCGCCGGCGCAATCGCATCGAAGATGCCGAGCAGCGCGTGCGAAAACCCCTTGTCGTCGCCGGCGATCAGTTCGGCATAGTTGAAGTCGTCGCCGGTATACATCTTCACATTCTTGTCGAGCCGGCGGCGCATGTCGATCTCGCGCTGCTTGTCGAGCAGCGAGACCTTGACGCCGTCAACCTTGGCGGCGTTGGCATTGATGATGCCGACCGCAATGTCCATGGCTTCATCGAGGCTCGATGTGCCCCAGTAATTCGCCAGCGCCGGATCGAACATGTCACCGAGCCAGTGGATGATCACGGGCTCGCGGACCTGCGACAGCACGCGGTTGTAAACCCTGCCGTAATCGTCGGCATTGCGGCCGATCTTTGCGAGTGCGCGCGAGGCCATCAGGATGATGCGCCCGCCGGCCTTTTCAACAGCGGCGATCTGCTCTTCGTAAGCGCGGATCACGTCGTCGATGCTCTTGGCATCCTCGACCGCGAGGTGGTCGGTGCCGGCGCCGGAAAACACCAGCGCATTGCCCCTCGCCCTGGCAGCCTTCACCGAGCGCTGGATCAATTCCAGCGAGGTCGGCCAGTCCAGTCCCATGCCACGCTGCGCGGTGTCCATCGACTCGGCAACGCCGAGACCGAGGTCCCAGATATGTTCGCGGAACGCGATGGTCTTGTCCCAGTCGATCGCCGCCGTCAGCCACGGATCATTGTCGGCAAAGGGATCGGCCACCACATGCGCCGCCGAGAACGCGACGCGATTCAGCGTGCCTTCGAGTTTTGCGGGAAATACCCGCGACGCCGCCAGGCGATAGCTTTCGATGTTGCCGTTCGGGGTCGGCAGTTTCAGCGACAGCGACGAGACAGGCATTACCGGCTTGTTCATGGCCTTAACCTCACACCTTGATCGGAGCGACGTCGATCCAGCGCCGTTCGCGCCAGCTCTGAAGTGCGCATTCGGCAAGCTGCACGCCCTTGGCGCCTTCCAGCAGCGTATACTTGTAGGGCGCGTCCTCGCAAACGTGGCGAATGAACATTTCCCACTGCTCCTTGAAGCCGTTGTCGTAGACGACGTTCTCGGGGAGCGTCTGCCAGTCGGCGTAGAAATCATGCGTGCGCTTCTCGTCCGGATTCCACACCGGCCGCGGCGTCGCCTGCCGCGCCTGGATGACGCAATCGGTCAGCCCCGCCACCGCCGAGCCATGGGTGCCGTCGACCTGGAAGGTGACGAGGTCGTCGCGATAGACCCGCGTCACCCAGGACATATTGATATGCGCAATCACCCCGCCCTTGAGGCGGAAGGTGGCGTAGGCGGAATCGTCGGCGGTCGCCTTGTACTGCTTGCCCTTCTCGTCGAAACGTTCGGGGATATCAGTGGTGCCGGTGCAGCTCACGCTCTCGACCTCGCCGAAGAGATTGTCGAGCACGTAACGCCAGTGGCAGACCATGTCGAGGATGATGCCGCCGCCATCCTCGCTGCGGTAATTCCAGGACGGCCGCTGCGCCTCCTGCCAGCCGCCTTCGAACACCCAATAGCCGAACTCGCCGCGCACCGAGAGCATCCGGCCGAAGAAGCCGGAGTCGCGCAGGAAGGCGAGCTTCTTGAGGCCCGGCAGGAACAGCTTGTCCTGCACCGTGCCGTGCTTGACGCCTTTTGCAGCAGCGAGGCGCAGCACCGCAACGGCCTCATCGAGATTGGTCGCGATCGGCTTTTCGCAATAGACGTGCTTGCCGGCATTGATCGCCTTGGTCAGCAGCGTGGGCCGCGCCTGCGTGGTCGCGGCGTCGAAGAAGATGGTGTCGTTCTTGTCGGCCAGCGCCTTGTCGAGGTCGGTCGACCAGCGCTCGACGTTGAAGCGCCTGGCGAGACGTTCCACTTTATCTGCATCACGGCCGATCAGGATCGGGTCTGGCATCATGCGGTCGCCATTGCCAAGCACCACGCCGCCCTGGTCACGGATCGCGACGATCGAGCGGATCAGATGCTGGTTGAGCCCCATGCGGCCGGTCACACCGTTCATGATCAGGCCGAGGCGTTTGGTCGTCATATCGCTTGCTCCTGCAAGGTTCTTGCTTTTGGTTGATGGAGCGGCGGCAACTCCGACCACTCCGGATGTACTGATGTCGCGAAGCCCGGCGCCGCCAGCGATCCCGTCAACAGGTCGCCGTCGTGGATCGACAGGCGGATGATATTGCCGTCGCGGATGTAGAGATCGGGATGCGCGACAAGAAACGCGTCGGCCTCGGCAGCGGGCGTCTCGGCAAATCCATCGACATAATGGTGGCCGTTGCGCTCGGCATGGGTGACGCCGATCAGCGCTCCCAGCGCCAGATCCTGCTGGACACCGAGCCCGGCCTGACAGGTCAGGTCCTCGCCCGAGATGAAATACCGTCCGCCGTCGGCGCTCCATTTGGCCGCGCGAGCGGCGTTGATGACCGACTTGTAGATGCCCTTGCAGGACTTCGAGGAGATACCGCGATAGCCCAGCGCGCGGGCGGCCGGGAAGGCGTCGTAGGAATCGTCGGCTTCGTCGATGATGAAATCGCGGCCGGTGAGCGCACCGAGCGGCGACTGCCGCGTGATGTCGCGCGGCATCGGCTGCTCGATATACAGAAGTTTTTCCGCGATCGGCTTCAACGCGCTGTCACGGTCGAGGCGCTCGACCAGCGCGCCCAGCGCGTCGAGATCGGCATATTGCTCGTTGGCGTCCAGCGTCACCTTGTACGCATACGGCAGCTTCGCAAGTTCATTGCCGATCCGGATCAAGCGGGCCGCATCCGCCGCGGGATCGCCGTTCAGCTTGAGCTTGAAATAACGCGCGCCGGCGTTTTCGTGTGCGTCGGCGACGCCGCCCTCGCCTTCGACCGTGTCGTCCATGCCGACCGTGTGCCGGATCGCGACGCGCTCCAGCCGCCGGCGTCCTGCCAGGAATTGCGCGATGGCGTCATCCCCCAGATCGGGCGCCAGCCGCGCATCGATCCCGGCCACATTTGCGGCCATGCCGTCAAAGAAATTGGCGCCCAGCCCGCGCAGCAGCGCATCCAGGATCGCCTTGTCGATCTCGGCCGGCCCAAAGCCGGCAGCGAGCGGCGGGATATCCTCATTCGCACAGGCTTCGACCTGCGCGGCGATGATGGCGGCGTGGTGTCCGAACGCGGTGTCAAGGCCGGATCGCGCCAGATAAAGCTCGCGTGCGATCGCAAGCGCGCGGCGCAATCCGTCGATGGTTTGTTGCGGCGAAAGATGCGCGCGCTTGTCGAACCATTTCGAGGCCATCATTTCGGCGCCGGCGCCGATCGAAGCGCCCTTGCCTTCGATCTCGATTTCGGCGCGTACGAAAACCTGCACCGACGACGTGATCACCACGCTGCCGAACCGGAACGGCTTCGCGAACGGGATCGGCCGCTCGAAGAACGAAATATCCCGCACGGCGATGCGAGGAGGCATGGCGGTACCCCCTTAGTCCAGCGCGCTTTGGGTGAAGAAGTGCTTGCGGATTCGCTGCACAAGTTCGGTGAAAGCGGGATCGGCCATCGAATCCAGGGAACGCGGGCGCGGCAGCGGCACGTCGTAGATCGCCGCGATCGCGCCGGGGCGTTCGGTCATGACCAGCACGCGGTCGGCCAGGAACACCGCTTCCGGTATCGAATGCGTGATCAGCAGCACGGTCTTGCCGGTCTCGCGCTGGATCCGCATCAGTTCGACATTCATCTTCTCGCGCGTCATGGCATCGAGCGCGCCGAACGGCTCGTCCATCAGCATGATTTTTGGGTCGTGCACCAGCGCCCGGCAGATCGAGGCGCGCTGCTGCATGCCACCCGAAAGCTGCCAGGGCAGCTTCTTCTCAAAACCTTCGAGCCCGACCATCTTGAGCAGCGCCTTGGCGCGCACGAGATATTCCTCGCGCGGCAGCTGCTTCATGTCGATCGGCAGCATCACGTTGCCGAGGATATTGCGCCACGGCAGCAGCAGCGCGTTCTGGAACACGATGCCGACATTGCCGTGCGGTTTTGTCACCTGTTCGCCTTCGACCAGGATTTCCCCGGTCGACGGCGCCAGCAGGCCCGAGATCATCTTCAGCAGCGTGGACTTGCCGCAGCCGGACGGACCGACCACGACAAAGAACTCACCCTCGTTGATATGAAAATCCAGCGGCTTCAGCGACGGCACATCGCCGTCGCGCGAGCGGTAGGTCTTCGACACGCCCGATAGCGTGATCCCCGGCGTGCCCGCGCCCGCCCGATCGGACACCAGCCGCAGATGCGCGGCGGGCTGATCGGCGTTGGTTGCTTTGGTGGCTGCGCTCATTCAGTTAATTCCGTTCGAATGCAGTGGGAGCCGTTCGTCATTGCGAGGAGCAAAGCGACGAAGCAATCCATACTTGCTTTGCGGCACCATGGATTGCTTCGCTTCGCTCGCAATGACGAGATCAGGACCCACCCTTCGGCAGATAATCATTGGTATAAAACGCCTTCGGATTGTCCTTGGCCTTGGCTTCGAGGCCGCCATACTCGACCATCAGATTGACCGTGTCGGTCATGTTCTGGTCGGTCACCTCGAACGGCCGCTTGCCCTTGGTTTCCGCCGTGCGATAGAGCGGGATCGTCAGTTCAAAGCCCTGCGTCAGCGTTTCGATCTTGCCGCCCTTGGGGTTGGCGTCGAGGATCGATTGTGCTGCACCCTTGGCATCCTTCTCGGCGGCTTCGACGGCCTTGGTGGTCGCCGACATGAAACGCTTGACGAGGTCGGGATTGGACTTGACGAACTCGGTGTTGGCGACGACGCCCGAGCAGACCATGTTGATGCCGTAGTCGGCGAACTTGATCGCGTTGACGTCCTTGCCGGTGGCGTCCTTGATCTTCATCGACTGGTCCATGACGTAGCCGAGCAGCAAATCAGCCTGGCCGTTGATGACGGCGTTGAGCTTGGTCTGGCCGTCGCCGGCGACCGTCTGGAAATCGCTTTCCTTCAGGCCGGTCTTCTTCAGGAACAGCGGCCAGATCTGGGTCATGGAATCGGCGGGCGTGATCGCCACCGTCTTGCCCTTGATGTCCTCGGGCTTCTTGATGTTCTTCTCGACAAAACCCATCGCCGACATCGGGCTGGTCTGCAGCAGCACGCCGGTAGCGACGATCGGCGCACCCTTGACCGCCGCGCGCATCATGGTCGGCACGTCGACATAGCCGAAATTGGCGGTCTTGGCCGCAACGGCCTGCGTGGTCGCCGCCGAACCGCGGCCTTCCTGGATTTCGAGATCGATGCCCTCGGCGGCATAGATGCCCTTGGCCTTGCCGTAATAGAACGGCGCGTGCTCGCCATAGACGTACCAGTTCAGCATCAGCACCACCTTGTCGGCGGCGGATGCGGGAAGCACTGAAAGCGCGGTCCAGATCAACGCGGCCGAAACCGCAGTCATAGCTCGTATCATTGTCGTCCTCCCGTTGGTGTTGGCTTGCGGCCCTTGGATGGGTCGCTTCTTTTTGGGTTACAGTTTACGAAGCAAAGATGATGTCCTCGCGCTGGCTGACATGCCAGGGAATGACGAGGCTTTCGATCCGGTCGACGATCCAGAACAGGATCACGCCCATCAGCGCGAGAATCACCAGCGCAGCGAACATCGTCGGCAGATCGAAGGTGCCGATCGAGCGCTGCAGCACATAGCCGATCCCGGAATTGGAGCCGACGAACTCACCGACCACGGCGCCGACCACGGCCAGCGTAATCGACACTTTCAGGCCGGAGAAAATCGCCGGCATCGCATGCGGCAGGTTAACGGCGCAGAATACCCTGAAGCGGCTGCCCTGCATCGCGCGCGCCAGATCGACCATATCAGGGTCGACCGATTTGAAGCCCTGCACCGCCGACACCACCACCGGAAAGAATCCCAACAGAAACGCCGAGATCACTTTCGGGATGATGCCGAACCCGAACCAGACCACGAACAGCGGCGCGATCGCGATCTTCGGCACGGACTGGGAGAACACCAGCAGCGGATAGACGTAGCTTTCCACCGTCTTCGATCCCGCGATCAGCATGGCGACGGGAATGCCGAACACGGCCGAGAGCAGGAACCCGCAAATGGTGGCGTAGGTGGTGGGCCAGGCCTGCCGCAGCAGTTCCGGCCAGTCGGTCCACAGCACGGCGACGACATCGCCGGGCGCCGGGATCTGGTAGGCGGGAATCCGGAACACGCGGATGGTCAGGTCCCAGATCACGACGATGAAAATCAGGAACAAAAACGGCCGCACCCACGCCGCGTTAAGCGCTTTGGTCACGCCGCTGGGGCCCTTCGGTTCGGCCACGTCTCGCTCCCTGATCAGGTTTTGTCGGAGAGAAATTAACCCGTTGGATAAATACTGTCCAGTGGCTTCCCTGTGACATTTTGAGGCTCGTCCCGCGGTCATTCCCCGATGCGGAATTGCGCATCTGAGGGCGCGCCACTTGGCGCGAGCCACGGAATGACAGCCAAATTTGACGCTGCCCTCTCCTCGTCATTGCGAGCGAAGCGAGGCAATCCATGGCGCGCCCAGCCGAGGAATGGATTGCTTCGCTCCGCTCGCAATGACGGCTGAGTGCGACATTCTGACCCGACGGGCAAATCACTTCCGATTTACGGAAACCGCGTCAAGCCCCAAAGTAAAAAATATTTCTGTTTACCAGAATGAAAATCAGGTGCATATCTTTCGCCATCCCGTCCCACTCAGAGGGCGTCGGCCGTCGTCACGGACGTTGGGCGGGTTGCGGTGGACGCTGACGTTGCGAAGACGTAACGCGACAGAGGCGTACGGCAAAACCGTGTGGTCCTGGCACCCGTTGCCGGTGTCAAGCTGTCGGAGAAGCGCAAGCGGAAACGGCAGTGACGGAGTCAACCAAGAACTCGTCTCCGGGGAGAGCACGGCATAAGCCGTAAAGCCATTGCGCGGGGAATGTCGGGTGCCTCCGCTGCCCTGTATGCTCGTGTGCAGCTTTCTTTGCACTATTCGCACACGAGACCGCGGGTGCAGCGCGCACCCGGCATTCCCTGCGCCCTCTGATTGCTCGGAGGGTCCAACGGACGCAAACCTCGGGCGTATCGCGCCGCGAGAATGCGGATTCACATCCTCTCGCTGTCCAACATATGAGACCGAATCACAGAGACACAGAGACCCCGGGCCGGTCGGGCTCGACCTCCCGGCCCCATATTCCAGCCCAGGGACCACGCCGGGCCGAATTGCCGAGCGAAGGAAGAGACGATGGTCAAAGGACAACATGACAGAACGGCATTCCGTTCGCCCAAGCCCTTGACCAGCGGCGGATTCATCGGTTGAGATGCAGCCATGTTCCGGGGCAAATCCATCCTGCTGATCCTTGCGCTCACGGCGCCGTCGCTGGCGTCGGCGCAGACCATCAGCTTTGGCGAAGGGGCCGCCATCCTCGGCAAGAGCTGCGCCCCCGACATCACCGCCAATTGCCGCGGCGTCAATATCGACTCCACCCGCCTGAAGGAGTGCCTCTACCGCAACCAGGACGTGATGTCGGCGGCGTGCAAGACCGATTATCCCCGGGCGTTCGATGCGATCCAGAAACGCATTGCGGCGCGCGCCACCGTCGGGCGGGAATGCGAGTTCGAAGTCGTCAAGAAGTGCGGCGGCAAGGGACGCGAGGTCTTCAAGTCCCTGGATTGCCTGCTGGCGTTGCCGACCGTGAGCGCGCGATGCACCAAGTCCATCGCCGATGTCGGATACCGGGCGCAGGACGACGTCGCGACCAGGCTCAGCGGGCTGGAAACACCGCTGGAGCTGGATATCCCCGCGCTGCGCCAGCAGGTCCTCGAGCGCTCGAAACTAAGGGGCAAGAACGAGCCGCCGCCGAACAAAAGGCCGCCGATCGCGCCCGAACTGAACAAGCTGCCGAGCTTCAATGTCGACATCCAGTTCGACACCGACACCCCGATCGTGCGGCCGGAATCCTATCAGACCATCGGGCGGCTGGCCGATACGCTGGTCAATTCCGCACTGCTGAACTACACGTTCCTGATCGTCGGCCATGTCGAATCGACCGGCCGGCGCGACCACAACGTCTTCCTCAGCCAGCGCCGCGCCGACGCGGTCCGCGATATCCTGGTCAACACCTTCAAGATCTCGGCGAAGCGGCTGCAGTCGGTCGGACTGGGTGAGGAACAGCTGCTCGATCCCGCCCGTCCCAACGGACCCGTCAATGCGCAGACGCAGATCATGACGCTGGCGAAAGTGCCCGAGCAGGCCGAGCCGGCGGCGGCAAAAGGCGCGGCTGCGAAAAAGCCGGCCAAGAAAAAGCAATAGAGAAAAAGCACCAGCAAGAGATAATAATTCTATTCGCCGATTGCGAAACGAACAGCGCATTCCTATCTGAAAGTTCCCGCTGCCCCCGCCCGCACTAACGCGGCCGCAGCGCCGTGCCACAATTTCAGATCAGACTGCGACCATGCTCTCCATGTCCCCGATCATTTCCGTCGCCAACCTGTCCAAGACCTATGGTTCGGGCTTCAAGGCGCTGAACGGCATCAATCTGGATATCCGCCGCGGCGAGATTTTTGCGCTGCTGGGACCGAACGGCGCCGGCAAGACCACGCTGATATCAATCATCTGCGGCATCGCGAATTTGAGCGAAGGCCGCGTCACTGTCGACGGCCACGACATCAACAAGGATTACCGCGCCGCCCGCTCGCTGATCGGGCTGGTGCCGCAGGAACTGCACACCGACTCCTTTGAAACGGTGTGGGCAACCGTGAGTTTCAGCCGCGGCCTGTTCGGCAAGCCGAAGAATCCGGCCCATATCGAAAAGGTGCTCAAGGACCTGTCGCTGTGGGACAAGAAGGACGCAAAGATCATCACGCTTTCCGGCGGCATGAAGCGCCGCGTGATGATTGCGAAGGCGCTGTCGCACGAGCCGCAGATCCTGTTCCTGGACGAGCCGACCGCGGGTGTCGACGTCGAACTGCGCAAGGGCATGTGGGAAGTGGTGCGCACCCTGCAGGCCTCCGGCGTCACCATCATCCTGACCACGCATTACATCGAAGAGGCTGAGGAGATGGCCGACCGCATCGGCGTCATCAACAAGGGCGAGATCATCCTGGTCGAGGACAAGGCCGGGCTGATGCAAAAACTCGGCAAGAAGCATCTCAAGCTGTATCTGCAGAGCAAGGTCGATGCGATCCCGCCAGCGCTGGCCGCCTACAATCTCGAACTGTCCGAGGACGGCCGCGAGATCACCTATGATTACGACACCAAGGGCGACCGCACCGGCATCACCAGTCTCTTGAGCGACCTCCGCAACGCCGGCATCCGCATCTCCGACCTCGACACCACGCAATCGTCGCTCGAAGACATCTTCGTCAGCCTGGTGAGGGCACCATGAACTGGCGCGCCGTTCAAGCCATCTACCTGTTCGAAATGGCGCGCACCTGGCGCACGCTGCTGCAGAGCATCGTCTCGCCGGTCGTTTCCACCTCGCTGTATTTCGTGGTGTTCGGCGCCGCGATCGGCTCGCGCATCACCGAGGTCGACGGCGTCAGCTACGGCACCTTCATCGTGCCGGGGCTGGTGATGCTGTCGGTCCTTACGCAGAGCATCGCCAACGCCTCGTTCGGCATCTACTTTCCGAAATTCGTCGGCACGATCTATGAATTGCTGTCGGCGCCGGTGTCGTATTTCGAGATCGTGCTGGGTTATGTCGGCGCCGCCGCTACCAAATCGATCATCCTCGGGCTGATCATCCTCGCCACCGCCGCGCTGTTCGTGCCGCTGCACATCATGCATCCGTGGTGGATGCTGACCTTCCTGGTGCTGACGGCGGTGACCTTCAGCCTGTTCGGCTTCATCATCGGCATCTGGGCCGACGGTTTCGAAAAACTGCAGATGATCCCGATGCTGGTGGTGACGCCGCTGACCTTCCTCGGCGGCAGCTTCTATTCGGTGAGCATGCTGCCATCGGGCTGGCGCACCATCACGCTGCTCAATCCGGTGGTCTATCTGATCTCGGGCTTCCGCTGGAGCTTTTACGAAATCGCCGACGTCAGCGTCGCCCTGAGCCTCGGCATGACGCTCGGCTTCCTCGCGGTGTGCATGGTGATGGTGTGGTGGATCTTCAGGACGGGGTACCGGTTGAAGAATTGACCCGCGAAAGCGGGTCATCCCCGGGCGCGCTTAGCGCGAACCGGGGATCTCGAGATCCTGGGCTCGCCTCTTCGAGCCCGCCTGCTCGCGAAAAAGTCAACCCTATCAGCCGGATTCAGCCCCCTCTCCGCCTTGTTTGCGCCGTGGGGCGCATTAACGATGGGTCCGCAGGCCGCTGGAACGGCGACCGGATTCCGGGCATATTGGATGCCGGGGGACGGAGAGCTGCGGCGCCTGCATTCATGGCGCTTTGGTGAAACGGCCTGGAGGCCAAAGGTAAAATGCGTTCCTTCCTCGTTGCCGCTACCTGCCTGGTGCTGTTCATGGCCAGCACCGCGCAGGCCAAAGTCGCCATCACCGTCGACAAGGATAGCCAGCAGATGACCGTCGCCGTCGACGGCGTCGAGCGCTATCGCTGGCCGGTGTCGAGCGGTCTTCCATCGTATGAGACGCCGAACGGCAGCTTCCGCGCCTTCCGCATGGAAGCGGATCATTATTCCAAGGAATTCGACGAGGCGCCGATGCCGCATTCGATCTTCTTCACGAAGGTCGGCCACGCCATTCACGGCACCGATTCCGTCAACCGGCTCGGCTCCCCGGCGTCGCACGGCTGCGTGCGGCTGTCGCGCGACAACGCCGCGAAGCTCTATGCGCTGGTGCAGGAGCAAGGCGTGCTCAACACCACGGTGACGCTGACCGGCTCATCCCAGGTGGCATTGGCGCGCAATCCGCGGCCGCGCACCAACGCCGTCGCACGCCGTGCTCCGGCGCAGCAATATGAGCAGCAAAGCAACGCCGCCGGTGATCCCATCGTGATCACGCCGCAGCCCGGCATGGCGCCGCAGGCTGGAATGGCGCCGCAGGGTCGCGCGGACGACGGCTATATCTATCCGGCCGATGGCAGTTCCAGCGAGGCGCGTTATCCGGCGCCGCGCGACCGCCGCCTCTACGGCGCCCAGGCCTATCCGCAGCCGCAGCAGCAATATTATGACAACCGCGGCTACGCGCCGGCGCCGCAGGGCTATTACTACCAGCAGCAGCCGCAACCCTATTACCAGCGGCGCGGGCTGTTCACCTACCAGGATTGATTTAGCCGTCCGCGGCACGGACAACGGGTGCGTCGCGGGGAACGATTGGCCGCGACGCCTGCCATTTGTCGTGCAGAATCATCCCGCCGGCCATAGCCACGACGAACACAACCACGCCCGGCGACAGCGTCGCCAGGCTCTCCAGCGCCGGCCCTGGGCACAATCCGACGAGACCCCACCCTACGCCGAACAGTCCTGCTCCCAGCACCAGCGGCGCATCGATCTCCGATTTGCCCGGCAGGAAATACTGCCCGGCCAGCACCGGCCGCGCGCGCTGCCTTGTCAGCATGAAGCCGGGAGTGGCGACAGCCAATGCCGCCGCCATCACCACGGCCAGGCTTGGATCCCACGCGCCAAAGATATCGAGGAAGGCGAGCACTTTGGTCGGCTGCACCATTCCCGAGACGAGCAAGCCGGCTCCGAAGATCAGGCCACACAACAATGGCGCGATGATCCGCGATATGAGGTCCATCGCTCAGCCTCCCAGCACGTGGCGGGTGACGGCGACGGTGATCACCGCGGTCGCCATGAAGACGATGGTCGCCGCGATCGAGCGCGGCGACAGCCGTCCGATGCCGCAAATGCCGTGTCCGGAAGTGCAGCCGCCGCCGAGCCGCGCGCCGAAGCCGACCAATAATCCCGCCACCACGATGACGGCCCAGTTGGCCGGCAGCTTGGGCGGCGCCATGCCGTAGCCGATCCATCCGGCAATGACGGGAATCAGCATCAGCCCCGCGATGAAGGCGATGCGCCAGGCCTTGTCCTCGCTGCGAAAATTCAGGAGCCCTGCGAAGATGCCGCTGACGCCCGCGATCCGCCCGGTCAGCAGCATCATCAGCACGGCGGAAAAGCCGATCAGGGCCCCGCCGATCGCAGCCGACACCGGAGTGAAATTGGCCATCGCGAAATTCCGTTGCTGTTGCGGACGTGCCAAACCATAGACCCGCAACGAATTATCGCAATGGGCCTATTGGTCGCCGTCGCGCATCCGGCGCCAAACGGCCCCCAGCACGTTGGAGTAATCGTCGGTCCAGACCCGCTGATGGTCTTCGGCTTCGGTCTCGGCCCACTTGTCCGACGAGGCGAGCGCGCCAACATCCGCCTCGTGCCGCGCCGACACCACCACCGAGGTCGAGAAGATGTATTCAGCGTCGCGGCCGGAATCCTCGCTGTAGACCCAGCTCTTCAGGTCGTTGGCATCCGCAATGCCGACGACGACACTGGACAGCTCGAGATGCCGGTTGGAGACGTGCATCGCGACCACACCCTGCGGCGCGAGCTTTTCCTTGTAGATCTCCATCGCCTCTTCGGTCGCCAGATGAATCGGGATCGCATCCGACGAATAGGCATCGACGATGATCAGGTCGTAGACACCGTTCGGCTCGCGCGCGAAGGTCAGCCGCGCATCGCCGATCACCGGCTTCAGGTCCGGCTCGCACTTGCTGATATAGGTGAAATATTTCGGATCGCGTGCGGTATCGACCATCGTCTGGTCGATCTCGAAGAACTTCCAGTCCTCGCCTGGCAACGAGGCGCAGGTCAGCGTGCCGGAGCCAAGCCCGATCACCGCAACCCGCAGCGCCGCTCCTTTCCGCTCGCGCACCGCCGTGATCGCCTGCCCGATGCCGCCATCCTTGTGGTAATAGGTGATCGGCTCGGGCCGGCCGGTTACCGGCGTGCCATCATCGTTCTTGAATTTTTCGGCGCCATGGATCGTGGTGCCGTGCATCAGCACATGATACTGGCCGTTCGACGTCACCACGATCTTGTGGACGCCGAAGAAGCTGCGCACGGTTTCCACCCGGCCGTCGTCGGATGGGTAAGCGCGCAGCAGCACCAGCGCCACCACCACGGTGGCAAAGATCTTCCAGCGGCTGGCGTTGAGGCCAAGTGCCAGCAGGGCGGAAAGGACTCCGACCGCGCCGATCATCCAGACCCGGCGCTCGTCGAGCCAGTGCATGACCGTGCCAGGCGACCAGGTCGGCGCGATCAGCGCTACCGCCAGCGCCGCAAGGAGCGGCCAGTACCAATTGCTCCAGCGCGGCAACCGTTCGTTGCCCGTCGGCCGGCACAATGCCGCCAGCGCCAGCAGGATCGGGTATTCGGCGATCCAGGAAAAGGTGAAGGGCGCGATCAGGCCTGCGAAGAGACCGCCGACCATGCCGCCGAACGACAGCGCGACATAAAAGCCGGTGAGATATTTGGCGGCCGGGCGCGTCCGCGCCAGTTCACCATGGCAGGCCATCGCGATGACGAAGAAACACAATTGGTGCCCGCCGAGCGTCAGCAGCAAATTCTGCTCACCGCCAAAGGCGAGCAGCACGACGACGCCGGCGATCGCCAAGGGCTGCGCCAGCAACATCCATTTGTGCGGCAGCAGCGGCCGCGACTGAAACACCAGCACCCAGGTCAGCAGATACAGCGACAACGGCAGCACCCATAGCAGGGGCGCGGCGGCGACGTCGGTCGAAATATGCGCGGTCACCGCGATCAGCAGGCCGGAGGGTACGGCAGCGAGGAATATCCAGCGGGCCCGCAGGATCCACGACGGCGCCGGCACATTAATGTCGTCGGCGGGCATGTTGAGTTCGGCCGCTTTCGCCGGCGAGCGCAGCAGCATGATGCCGCAGCTTGCGATCAGCACGATCAGCAGGCCATACCCGCCGGTCCAGATCAGGTTTTGCGTGCGCAGCGTGAACATCGGCTCCAGCAGCACCGGATAGGACAACAGCGCCAGGAAACTGCCGATGTTCGAGGACGCATAAAGAAAGTAAGGATCCGGCCCGCTGGGATGGCCGGTGCGGACGAACCAGGCCTGCAGCAGCGGGTTGTTGGCGGCGAGAGCAAAGAACGGCAGCCCGATCGACACCGCAAACAGACCCAGTAGCCAGACCGCATAGCCCGAACTCGGCGGCTCGCCCCAGCCGCTCGAGATCGAGAGCGGCAGCGTCAGCATGGCAACGACCAGCAGCACCAGATGCACGGCCACAGGGACGGCGCGGTTGCGGAGCTGCATCAGGAAATGCGCATAGGCATAGCCGCCGAGCAGCAGCGACTGAAAGAACACCATCGCCACCGACCACACCGCCGGCGAGCCGCCGAGCCGCGGCAGCACCATCTTGGTAAACAGCGGCTGCACCGAGAACAGCAGCAGCGCGCTGACGAAGATCGCCGCGGTGTAGACAACCAGAACCATCCGGTTCCGGGAATCGGACGACAGGTCCGTGGCGGCGGACGGTTCAGAAAGGCTCATGAGAGCTCCGGCATGGGCCCGGCGGGCGCCGGAGGGCGGAATTCCGGCATGGAAGCGCCAGAGACGTTTAATGGAGCATATGGCAACAAGGCTAGCAAGGAACCGCAAAATGGTGGATTGAGGGGACATGGGCGGCGCAACGGCCCGGCTTAATCAAACTTTCTTGAAGCGCACATGAACGAAACGGACGTCGTCATCATCGGTGCGGGGCATAACGGCCTCACCTGCGCGGCCTATCTCGCGATGGCCGGCCTGCGCGTGAAGCTGGTCGAGCGCCGCAAAGTGGTCGGCGGCGCCGCCGTGACCGAGGAATTCCACCCGGGATTCCGCAATTCGGTGGCAGCCTATACCGTCAGCCTGCTCAACCCGCAGATCATCACCGATTTGAAGCTGGCCGAGCACGGCCTGCGCATCGTCGAACGCCGCGCGCAGAATTTCCTGCCCGCGCCGGATGGCAGCTATCTCCTCACCGGCGAAGGCCGCACCCGGGATTCAGTCACCAGATTGAGCCCGCGCGACGCCGATCGCATCGACGCGTTCGGCCGCGAGCTGGAAGGCATTGCGGATGTACTGCGGCAACTGGTGCTGCGCGCCCCGCCGAACATCGTCGAAGGCTTCAGCCTCGGCGTGATCCGCGAGACTTTCAACGCGCTCGGCACCGCAAGCATCCTGAAAAAGCTGTCGCTCGAACAGCAGCGCAGCCTGCTCGATCTGTTCACGCGCTCGGCCGGCGAGATGCTGGACGAGCGATTCGAGAGCGACCTGGTGAAAGCGCTGTTCGGCTTCGACGCCATCGTCGGCAACTACGCCAGCCCGTATGCGGCAGGCTCCGCCTATGTGATGCTGCACCATGCGTTCGGCGAGGTGAACGGCAAGAAGGGCGTGTGGGGCCACGCCATCGGCGGCATGGGCGCGATCACGCAGGCGATGGCGCGCGCGGCGCGCGGCCATGGCGCCGACATCGAACTCGATGCCGGCGTGCGCGAAGTGATCGTCGAAGGCGGCCGCGCGGTTGGTGTCGTCCTCGACAATGGCGAGACCGTGCGCGCGAAATACGTCGTCTCCGGCGTCAATCCGAAACTGCTCTACACGCGCCTCGTGCCACGAGAAGCGCTGGCGCCGGAATTCCTCGATCGCATCACCCACTGGCGCAACGGTTCCGGCACCTTCCGGATGAATGTGGCGCTGAGCGCCCTGCCCTCGTTCACGGCGCTGCCGGGCGAAGGCGATCATCTCACGGCCGGGATCATCCTCGCCCCCAGTCTCGATTACATGGATCGCGCCTGGCACGACGCCCGCGAGCGCGGCTGGAGCCGCGAGCCGGTGGTTGAGCTGCTGATCCCCTCGACGCTCGATGATTCGCTCTGCCCGCCCGGCCAGCATGTCGCGAGCCTGTTCTGCCAGCACGTCGCGCCGCAATTGCCGGACGGAAAATCGTGGGATGACCACGCTGAGGAAGTGGCCGACCTGATGATCGCGACGGTGGACAAATATGCGCCGGGCTTCGCGGCAAGCGTCGTCGGCCGACAGGTGCTGTCGCCGCTCGATCTGGAGCGCCAGTTCGGTCTGCTCGGCGGCGACATCTTTCACGGCGCGCTGACGCTGAACCAGTTGTTCTCGGCGCGGCCGATGCTGGGCCATGCCGATTACCGCGGGCCGCTGAAGGGCCTCTACCATTGCGGCTCGGGCGCCCATCCCGGCGGCGGCGTCACCGGCGCCCCCGGCCACAACGCCGCCAAGGTGATCCTGGGCGATCACCGCGCGCTGTTTGGGTGAGGGGCGCAACACCGCTGCCGGTGCCGCGCCCTGCTCAATGGTTAGATGGCGTCGTAGGCTTCGGTCGGAAGCACCCGCGCGATCTGCATCATCGCCAGCGGCGAGATCGTCTCCACTGCGGACTGATGGCGCTCCTCAGCCGACGGATAGCTGACGAAAGCGCACAACGCACACATGATTGCAATAACTGCCGTAATCTTGGTCATTTCAATTCCCCCTTGTTATATTTATTAACGGCACCGATCCTGGCATGCGCCGGTTTAACGCCCGGTTCCCGCATCGGCGCCGATCAGCAAACGCTGTGAATCGGCGGTGAATTGGCTAACAGGCCTTGAAAATTGCGATCGTTTCGCCGTGGACAAGGTGTGGAAAACCGTAGGACCACCGGTGGAGAAACCGGTGCATTGGCGGTTCAAACCGGCAGTGCTGGCCTGTGGAAGGCTCCTGTATGTTCCGGTGCATGACGTCGTGGAAAGGCGTTGCGTCAAGGGTCGATAAACTGCTGGAAATGGGGCTGGCTAGATCAGCCATGATTGGGGTACTTCAGAGCGGCTATGGAACCGAGCTCCGCCGGCCGCTGCCGGTGGCAGATTCTCCCGACCTTACGAACTGAAACTTCCTCAAGTTTGAGCTTTCCGCTGTTTTCTCGTGGTTCCCCAATGACCTCCACCCCTGCTACCTCCCGTGCGGCTTTCGCGGTCGGCACTGAGACCGCCGCCAAGCTGGTCGTCGATATACTTACCGAAATCTTTTTTGAGGGGCAGGCCGCCATCGCCGCGTTTGAGGGTCCGGGCGGCCGCTGGGATGTGACCGTGCATTTTGCCGTCGCGCCGGATCAGACGCTGGTGCGCCAGCTCGTGACCAACGCGGCCGGCGAGGCAGCCGCGAAAACCATCGTTTTCGACACGGTCGAGGCCAAGGACTGGGTCAAGGCCACGCTCGAGGACCTCGTTCCGGTCCCGGCCGGGCGTTTCGTCGTGCACGGCCACCACGACCGCGCGCGGGTGCCGTCCAACAAGATCGGCATCGAGATCGAGGCGGCGCTGGCGTTCGGCACCGGCCACCACGGCACCACGCGGGGCTGCCTGCTGCTGCTCGATCATGTCCTCAAGGCGTACCGGCCGCGGCGCGTGCTCGACCTCGGCACCGGCACCGGCGTGCTGGCGATCGCGGCGGCCAGGGCGCTGCAGGAGAACGTGCTGGCCAGCGACATCGACCCGCTCTCGGTGCGGGTTGCGCAGGAGAACGCCCGGCTCAACGTGTCCGGGCATCTGGTGCAGGCGATCCCTGCCACCGGCTTCTCGGCGCCGCAATTCGCACAGGCCGGCCCGTTCGATCTGGTGCTGGCGAATATCCTCGCCAACCCGTTGCGGCAATTGGCAACGCCGATGGCACGGCATCTGGCACCGTCGGCGCTGGTGATCCTGTCGGGACTGCTGACGCCCCAGGCGGCTTCGGTGATCGCGGCCTATCGTGCGCGCGGCCTGGTGCCCGTGCGTCATCTGCGCATCGAAGGCTGGAGCAGCCTGCTGCTGCGCAACGCGGGCTAGCAGCTCATTTAGTTTTGATTTCACGCGAACCGGTATCCACTTCGCTCGAAAACGCTCTATTCAGACGGCTTGTGGCGGGCGATGACGCCCTTTTCTTCTTCCTGCTTCTCACGTTTGACGCGCGCCAGGGCGAACCGGTCCAGCATCTGGACGATGACGCCGCGTTGCTTCTTGTTGGCGACCGGAGGGGCCGGGCCGCGGCGGACGGGCGGCGAGATCTTCTCAAACATAAAAGCAGGCATCGTGTATCCCCTCTTCGTTGAGATGAAACACTCCTGGATTTTCCCCTGGTAGCCTCACGTGAACGGCTTGCCCGGCAAACCGTTCCGTCCGATCTAACGCGGACATGGATATTGAAGCACAGATTATGCCAAATTATGGCTATGTTGTGCGGACCTGCACCCAACCCCTGAGTAACCCGGCGATGTTCGAAGCCCATTTCCAGACATTCGAAGAGCCCGAAAGCGGCATAGCCCTGACGGCACGGCTGGCCGCCTTCCGCGAGGAACTGGCGCGGCGCAAGCTGACGGGATTCGTGATTCCCCGCGCCGATCAGCAGCAAAATGAATATGTGCCGCCGTCGGAAGAGCGGCTGGCCTGGCTCACCGGCTTCACCGGGTCGGCCGGCATGGCCGCCGTCCTGACCAGGGAAGCCGCTGTTTTCGTCGATGGCCGCTACACGCTGCAGGCCGCCAAGCAGGTCGACCGCAAGGCCTGGCATATCGAGCCCTTGGCCGATCCGCCGCCGGAGCACTGGCTGGCCAGGCATCTTGCCGCCGGCGACCGCCTCGGTTTTGACCCCTGGCTGCACACGTCGGCGGCAGCCGAGCGGCTGGCGGCGGCCTGCGCCAAGGCCGGCGCGGAGCTGGTGGCGGTGGACAACAACCCGCTCCACGCGGTGTGGACCGAACGCCCCGCCCCGCCGCTCGGCCGGGTCACGATTCACGGCGCGCAATTTTCCGGCGAGATCGAAGCCGAGAAGCTCAAGCGCATCCGGCTGGAGATCGCAAAACTCGGCGTCGATGCGCTGGTGCTGTCGGATTCGCACGCGGTGGCCTGGACCTTCAACATCCGCGGCGCCGACGTCTCGCACACGCCGCTGCCGTTGTCCTACGCGCTGGTGCCGAAGGACGGCCGTCCCTCCATCTTCATCGACCACCGCAAGCTCTCGAACCTGACGCGCGACCATCTCGAACAATCCGCCGACGTCCGGGAGCCCGACGCGCTGACGCCGATGCTGACCGAACTCGCGCAAAAGGGCGCTGCAGTCGCCCTCGACAACGCCACCGCCGCCGATGCGTTGAGCCGCATGATCGCGGCCGCCGGCGGCAAGCCGGTGCGCGGCAACGATCCTGTCAGTCTCTTGAAGGCGGTGAAGAACATCACCGAGATCGAAGGCACCCGCACCGCGCATCAGCGCGACGCGGTGGCGATGACGCGGTTTCTGGCCTGGATCGACCGTGAGGCGCCGTCGGGCGCGCTGACCGAGATCGACACCGTCGAGGCGCTGGAGACCTTCCGCCGCCAGACCTGCGCCCTGAAGGACGTTTCCTTTCCGACCATCGCCGGCACCGGGCCGAACGGCGCCATCGTGCATTACCGCGTCACCCGCAAGAGCAACCGGCGGATTTCGTCCGGCGATCTCTTGCTGATCGATTCCGGCGCGCAATATGAAGACGGCACCACCGACGTCACCCGCACCATCGCGATCGGCGAGCCGACGGACGAAATGCGCGACCGCTTCACCCGCGTGCTGCGCGGCCACATCGCGATCGCGCGCGCGGTCTTCCCCGACGGCACCACCGGCGCCCAGCTCGACAGTTTCGCGCGGCAGTACCTCTGGCAGGCCGGCCTCGATTTCGAGCACGGCACCGGCCACGGCGTCGGCAGCTATCTGTCGGTGCATGAGGGCCCGGCGCGGATTTCCAAGCTTGGCACCACGCCGCTGAAGCGCGGCATGATCCTGTCCAACGAACCCGGCTACTACAAGACCGACGCTTACGGCATCCGGATCGAAAATCTCGAACTGGTCGTCGGCACCGACGTTGCCGGCGCCGAAAAGCCGATCAACGCGTTCGAGACGCTGACGCTGGCCCCGATCGACCGCCGCCTGATCGACGTGCACATGCTGAGCCCGACCGAACTGAAATGGCTGAACGACTACCACGAGCGCGTCAACCGTGAGGTGCGCCCGCACCTCGATGATAACGCGACCAAGCTGTGGCTGGACGACGCGACGGCAGCGCTGCTGCCTTTGTAGGCGTGATGCCCCAATCCCAGGCTGTCGTCCTCCGCGAAAGCGGGGGACCCAGTACGCCGCGGCTTATCCGCATATAACTCCGGCCTCTGGAATACTGGATCATCCGCTCCCCGTGCGCAATTGCGCACTCGGGCGGATGATGACAGCAGTGGCCTCCCGATCCCGGCATAGCCGCATGCCGAAACGGCCGTATTCGCCGGGAGCCATCCCGCTACAGTCCAATTCACACAACGGATCGGATCTGAATGCATGGCGTGATGGGCAAGCCGCCCGGTGCTGCTGGCGACACCGGCGGCGTCGCGACGTCGAAGATCATGCTGCTGATGCTCGTCGCGATGATGGGCGTCGCGCCGATCTCGCTGTACTTGCTGGTGCCGGCACTGCCCGTGCTGGCGACGACGTTCGGGCGCGATATTTCGATCGCGCAGATGACGGTGTCGCTGTTCATGGTCGGCATCGCCTGCTCGCAGATCATCATGGGGCCGCTGTCGGACCGCTTCGGGCGCCGCCCGGTGCTGCTGTGCGGGCTCGCCCTGATGGTCGCGGCGAGCGTGGGCTGTATCTTCGCCGAAACCCTGCCGCAACTGATCGCCGCACGTTTCTTGCAGGCGCTGGGCGGCGCCACCGGCATGGTGGTCAGCCGCGCCATTATCCGCGATCTCTACAGCCGCGAGCGCATCAGCTCCATGATCAGCCTCGTCATTGCGGTCATGATGATCGCGCAGATGCTGAGCCCCCTGACCGGCGGCCTCCTGGAAACCGCGTTCGGTTGGCGCGCGATCTTCTATCTGATTACCGCAGCATCGCTGACCATCACGGTGGTCATCGCGTTCATGCTGCCGGAAACCCGCGGCGAGCGCGGCGCCGACAGCAGCTTTCGCCGCGACATCGGCGGCCTGATCACGTCGCGGGCATTCATCGGTTACGCGCTGTGCCAGGTGCTGGCTTCGCAGATCATTTTTGCCTTCGCCGGCGGCGGGCCCTATGTCGTGGTCACCCAAATGGGCCGCACCAGCGCCGAATATGGCGCGTGGTTTGCGACCACCGGCTTCGCCTATCTGGTCGGCAATCTCTTCTGCGTGCGCTTTGCACCGCGCTATCAGCTGGAGAAGCTGATCTGGTTCGGGCTGGCGCTGCAGCTCGGCGGCAGCCTGCTCAATCTGGTATGGAGTCTTGCGGGAACCAACCAGGCGCCTTCCATCCTGTTCGGCACCCAGATGATCGTGATGTTCGCCAACGCCTTCGTGATGTCGAACTCGGCCGCCGGCGCGCTCAGCGTCCGCCCCGAAGCCGCCGGCACCGCATCCGGCGCGATGGGATTTTTGCAGATGGGGATCGGCTCGCTGGTGTCGCAATTCGGCGCCTATCTCGGCGGCCATTCCGCCACGACGCTGCCACTCACCGCCGCGATCTTCGCGATCTCGCTCGCCTGCGCCTCGACGATGATCTTCATCGTGCCGCGAAAGAAGGGGCCGTAAGCGCCTCCGCGTCATTTGCGAGCGAAGCGAAGCAATCCATGGAGCTCCTCGCAATGACACGGATGGTGTAGCTCCAATTGATCGTGTCATCCCTGCGCAGGCGGGGATCCAGTACGCCGCGGCCTATCGGTTCAATCATTGACGTCTCTGGAATACTGGGTCGCCCGGTCAAGCCGGGCGATGACAGCTGTGGTTGGAAAACACACCTTCGCATTCTCGCGACGCATTGCGCCCGAGCTTTGCCAGAAACTTCCCGCCCTCGAAAACTGAGGGCGCAGGGAAGACCGGGTGCGCGCTGCACCCGCGGTCCCGTGTGCGGTTAGCACAGAAAAGTGTGCACACGAGCATACAGGGCAGCGGTGAACACCCGGCCTTCCCTGCGCAATGGCTTTACGGCTTATGCCGTGATCTCCCCGGAGACGAGTTCTTGGTTGACTCCGTCGCTGCCGTTCCCGCTTGCGCTTCTCCGACAGCTTGACGCCTGCAACGGGTGCCAGGACCACACGGTTTTGCCGTACGCTT